>NZ_JAWOQN010000007.1:1983-180938 GCF_033337395.1 Vibrio sp. YT-19(2023)
GCGGAATTGGTAGACGCACCAGATTTAGGTTCTGGCGCCGCAAGGTGTGAGAGTTCAAGTCTCTCCTTCCGCACCATTATCGGAAAACCCAGCATGACTTTGCTGGGTTTTTTCTTTTTTTAGTTCTGGACTCGGGAAATCATTAGATTTGCCGAATTAAAAAAGCGAGCTCATGGCTCGCTTTTTTTCTATCTGTGATTTGAGTAGCTTACTACATACCTAACGCGTATTTCAGTACTTGAGCCTTAATTGGCCCTGAGTTTTCAGCAAGCTTCAATGCAGCATTACGTACGAACTTCAATGGCCCAAGATCGTTGCTAAAACCTTTATAGAAAAAGTCCATGCCCGTCTGCATGAGTAAGTTGTCAGGTCGACGTGCGCGTTCGTATTTCGCGAGTAAGGTATCTTCCAGCTTTTCTTGTTGTTCTGTTACCGAAAGGAGAACGTCTACATCTTTGAAGCCTAAGTTTACCCCTTGCCCTGCAAGCGGGTTGATCGTATGGGCAGAGTCACCCACTAACACGCAATTTTTGCTTGAGTAGCTTTGCGCATGACGACGAGTGAGTGGGAATGAGCCAAACTGTAAAACTTCAATATCGCCCAATTCAGCAGGGAAATGACGTAAGATTTCTTCCCTTAGTTGAGGTTTACCCATCGCACACAGTTGTTTAATACGTTTAGGCGAGTCATACCAAACCAAAGAACCTTGGCCTACTACTTGACCATTGTCGTTACTCAAAGAGCACAGAGGTAAAAATGAACGTGGGCCTGAAGGTGTAAATTGTTGCCAAGTAATATCTTGCTGAGGCAATTCTGTTTTCACGTTAATCAACATGCAGTGTTGTCGGTAATCCCACGCAGTTACACCAATTCCAGCCAATTGACGAACTTTAGAGTTTGCACCATCAGCACCAATCACCCAGTTAGCTTCAAACTGCGCCCCACTTTCTAGTGTCACAAGATTTACATCTGCAAACTCAATGGCTTTTAATCGCTCAGGACACATCACGGTTAGATTTTCATACTGAGAGAAGACTTGCCAAAGACCTAATTGGATTAGGCGGTTTTCAACGATGTAACCTAGCTGATCCAATGACAATTCATCAGAGTGAAAACGAGTACGGCACTCTGGGTGCTCCCAAGTTTCTAAGCGCCGATAAGGACAAACTCGCATCCTCTTGATCTCTGACCATGCTCCGAGTGAATCAAGTAACTCCACCGACTGGTGCGAGATTGCAGATACACGAATATCCATCGCCTGAGCGGCATCAAAAACTTTAGGTTTTGTACCTTCGACCAAGACAACGCTTCTGCCCTGCTTGGCAAATCCAACAGCGACGGCTGCCCCGACCATACCGCCACCGATCACGGCGATGTCATACTTGTTCATTTTTCACTCTTCATCGTGCTGATTAATTGGCGTTTTTTATTGTACTTTCCATGGCTATTTTTACAAAATTGTTTAACAAAAAACCTTGTTCTGCATAGGGCGAAAAACTAGATTTCATCAGGCTTTGCAGAGAATTAGCTAGATCACTAGTCAGGTGCTTTTTAAAGCAGTACAATACGCCGCTTACCGCCGTGATGGCGGCTATAATTTGAGCAATAGCTCTCCGATTTAAGTACAACTGAACGAGCGAAAGTGAGATGAGTAAGAAACTGCTAATTAAAACCTGGGGCTGCCAGATGAACGAATACGATTCATCAAAAATGGCCGACCTGCTTAATGCTGCAAACGGCTACGAGCTGACGGAAGAGCCAGAGGAAGCAGACGTACTTCTACTTAACACCTGTTCGATCCGTGAAAAAGCGCAAGAGAAAGTTTTCCACCAGCTAGGCCGCTGGAAAACACTAAAAGATAAAAAACCTGGCGTAGTTATCGGTGTAGGTGGTTGTGTAGCAACACAAGAAGGTGACCATATTCGTGAACGTGCACCATACGTTGACGTTATTTTTGGCCCACAAACTTTGCACCGCCTACCTGAGATGATCAAACAATCTCAGTCCGATGATGCACCAGTTATGGACATTTCGTTCCCAGAGATCGAAAAATTCGACCGCCTACCTGAACCTCGCGCTGAAGGTGCGACAGCATTCGTTTCTATTATGGAAGGCTGCTCTAAGTACTGTACTTACTGTGTCGTACCGTACACTCGTGGTGAAGAAGTAAGCCGTCCAATGGATGACGTACTGTTCGAAATCGCCCAACTTGCTGAACAAGGCGTACGTGAAGTAAACCTTCTGGGTCAAAACGTAAACGCGTACCGTGGTCCTATGCACGATGGTGAGATCTGTTCATTTGCAGAACTGCTTCGTTTGGTTGCTTCTATCGATGGTATCGACCGTATTCGTTTCACGACGAGCCACCCGTTAGAATTCACAGACGACATCATCGCAGTATACGAAGATACGCCAGAACTTGTGAGCTTCCTGCACTTACCTGTGCAAAGTGGTAGTGACCGTATCCTAACGATGATGAAACGCCCTCACACCGCTATCGAATACAAATCGATCATCCGTAAACTGCGTAAAGCTCGTCCTGATATCCAAATCAGTTCAGACTTTATTGTTGGTTTCCCTGGTGAGACAGACAAAGACTTCCAAGACACCATGAAGCTAATCAAAGATGTAGACTTTGACATGAGCTTCAGCTTTATTTTCTCTCCACGTCCAGGTACGCCAGCAGCGGATTACCCTTGTGATGTGTCAGAACAAGTGAAGAAAGAGCGCCTTTACGAACTACAGCAAACTATCAATGCTCAAGCGATGCGTTACTCTCGCTTAATGCTTGGCACAGAACAACGTGTTCTAGTTGAAGGTCCTTCGAAGAAAAACCTAATGGAACTACGCGCTCGTACAGAAAACAACCGTGTAGTAAACTTTGAAGGTAGTGCAGACCTAATTGGTCAGTTCGTTGATGTGAAGATCGTAGACGTATTTGCAAACTCACTGCGTGGTGAGCTAGTACGTACTGAAAAAGACATGGATCTTCGTAGTGTGATTTCCCCAACGCAGATGATGGCGAAAACACGTCGCGAAGATGAGCTGGGTGTAGCTACTTTTACGCCGTAAGCTCGTATAAATAGCCATAGAGAGCCTGGTCGTTATCAGGCTCTCACTAAGTGGCAAAAAATGAGAGGCAACATTGAGCAATAAAATCGTAACTCTAGAAATTAACCTAGAACCTTCAGACAACCGCCGACTAGCTAGCCTGTGCGGTCCATTCGATGACAACATCAAGCATTTAGAACGTCGTCTAGGCGTTGAAATTAACCACCGTAGTGACCACTTTACGATTGTCGGTAAACCTCATACCGCATCAGCTGCGTTGGATATCCTGAAAACTCTATATGTTGATACCGCACCTGTACGAGGTGAGATCCCAGATATTGAGCCTGAGCAAATCCATCTAGCGATCAAAGAGTCTGGTGTTCTTGAGCAGAATACTGAGTCTAACATCGAGCATGGTAAAGAAGTCTTCGTCAAAACCAAGAAAGGTGTGATCAAACCACGTACGCCAAACCAAGCGCAGTACTTGGTTAACATGGTCACGCATGATATTTCTTTTGGTATTGGCCCGGCTGGTACAGGTAAAACCTACCTTGCTGTAGCAGCAGCTGTTGACGCACTAGAGCGCCAAGAGATCCGTCGTATTCTACTTACTCGTCCAGCGGTTGAAGCTGGTGAGAAATTGGGCTTCCTGCCTGGTGATTTAAGCCAGAAAGTCGACCCATACCTACGTCCGCTATACGATGCCCTATTTGAAATGCTGGGCTTTGAGCGCGTAGAGAAGCTGATTGAACGTAACGTGATTGAGGTTGCTCCTCTTGCTTACATGCGTGGTCGTACTCTAAACGACGCCTTCATCATTCTTGATGAGAGTCAGAACACCACTGTTGAGCAGATGAAGATGTTCCTAACGCGTATTGGTTTTAACTCTCGCGCGGTTATCACTGGTGATGTCACGCAGATTGACTTACCTCGTGGTGCGAAATCGGGTCTTCGTCATGCTATTGAAGTACTAAGCGAAGTCGACGACATCAGCTTTAACTTCTTCTTAGCCGACGACGTTGTACGTCACCCTGTGGTTGCTCGTATCGTTAACGCGTACGAGAAGTGGGAAGCACAAGACCAGAAAGAGCGTAAAGAGTTCGAGAAACGCCGTCGTGAAGAACGCGATGCGAAGTTACTAGAAGCAGCAAAAGCCGAACTGAATGCACAAGTTGCTTCAACTAAGGAATAATCATGGCGATTGAACTTGATCTGCAACTGGCAGTCGAAAATGAAGAAGGTCTGCCTTCGCAGCAAGATTTCCAATTGTGGCTAGATAAGACAATTCCTCTCTTCCAGCCACAAGCCGAAGTCACCATTCGTATTGTTGATGAACAAGAAAGTCATACGCTCAACCATGAGTATCGCGGCAAAGATAAACCAACTAATGTGTTGTCGTTTCCATTTGAAGCACCTCCTGGTATGGAAATAGATTTACTTGGTGATTTGATTATTTGCCGCCAAGTTGTTGAAAAAGAGGCGGTTGAACAGAGCAAGCCTCTGCTAGCACATTGGGCGCATATGGTTGTACATGGCAGCTTGCATCTGCTAGGTTATGATCATATAGAGGATGACGAAGCCGAAGAGATGGAGTCCCTCGAAACCGAAATAATGCAAGGTATGGGTTATGAAGATCCTTACATTGCTGAAAAAGAGTAGCTATTGGCCACTCGACAGGGAAAGGCGAACCACCTAAATGACTCTCGTGTTCGCCTCTCTATGTGTGCTATCACACTTCTGATAGCGTTACTTAATTGAGAAACAATGAACGAAGATAATTCTCCCTCTTCTAACGAAGATAAGAAAGAAAAGGCAGAAGGTCCGAGTAGAAAGTCCTTCTTTGAACGTCTAGGTCAACTATTTCAGGGCGAACCAAAAGATCGCCAAGAGCTTGTGGATGTTATCCGCGACTCTGAAGTTAACGACCTGATTGACCATGACACTCGCGATATGCTTGAAGGTGTTATGGAAATCTCCGAAATGCGTGTGCGTGATATTATGATCCCGCGTTCGCAAATGGTTACAGTTGAGCGTACTCACGACCTTGATACCTTGGTTGCTTTGATTACCGATGCTCAACACTCTCGCTACCCTGTGATCAGCGAAGATAAAGACCATGTGGAAGGCATACTTCTAGCGAAGGACTTACTTAAATACTTAGGCTCAGGCAGTAATCCATTTGATATCGAAGAAGTCATTCGACCAGCGGTTGTGGTACCGGAAAGTAAACGCGTTGATCGACTGCTGAAAGAATTCCGTGAAGAACGTTATCATATGGCCATTGTTGTCGATGAATTCGGTGGTGTTTCTGGTCTTGTGACCATTGAAGATATCCTTGAGGAAATCGTAGGGGATATTGAAGATGAATTCGATGAAAGTGAAGAGACGGACATTCGTAAGCTGAGCAAGCATACGTTTGCTGTCAGAGCGCTGACAACCATCGAAGAGTTTAATGAGACATTCGGAACCAACTTCAGCGATGAGGAAGTTGATACCGTTGGTGGTATGGTCATGACTGCCTTTGGTCACTTACCTTCTCGTGGTGAACTGGTTGAAATTGAAGGCTACAACTTCAAAGTCACCGCTGCCGATAACCGTCGTGTCATTCAACTCCAAGTGACGATCCCAGACGAAGAAACCCTGGTTGAAGCCACTCAAGAGTAACGCGATACCCATTGGGAATCTCAGAAAATTACAATGATGAATGAACTCTTTCATCGCCTTAAGCGGCCCTTAGTGGCCGCTTTTGTTGGCGCCTCTACTACACTCGCTTTCGCTCCTTACCAGCTGTGGCCTATTGCCATTCTTAGCCCTGCAATTCTACTGATTCTTCTTGCTAACCAAACTCCGAAACGCGCACTATGGATTGGTTATGCTTGGGGGTTAGGTCAATTTGCAACTGGCGTTAGCTGGGTTTACGTCAGTATCTCCGGTTTTGGCGGTATGCCGCTCATAGCCAATTTATTTTTAATGGGCTTACTTGTTGCCTACTTGGCTGTTTATTCAGGCTTATTTGCTTGGCTCAACAACAAGCTGTTTTCTCAATTTACGCTCACAAAAGCACTTCTCGCTGCACCTGCTTTATGGCTGATCAGTGATTGGTTGCGTGGTTGGGTGATGACCGGCTTCCCTTGGTTATGGCTAGGCTATAGCCAGATAGATGCTCCACTCGCAAGCTTTGCACCAATTGGCGGCGTAGAACTGCTTACTCTATTTATCCTTATCAGCGCAGGGGCGTTAGCCTATGCATGGATTCATAAGCAGTGGCTGATGGTGATTATCCCTGCGGTACTACTCAGTACTGGCTTTGGGATTCGCAACTACGATTGGGTAACCCCCCGACCAGAAGACACGACTAAGCTCGCACTGATTCAAGGTAACGTAGACCAAAACCTAAAGTGGCTACCAAGTCAACGCTGGCCAACCATCATGAAATACGCTGACTTAACTCGTGAAAACTGGGACGCTGACATTATCGTTTGGCCAGAAGCAGCAATTCCTGCTTTTGAAATTGAAGTGCCTTCATTTTTGAGCAATATCGACAGCGCTGCAAAAATGAATAACAGCGCAATCATCACCGGTGTCGTCAACCAAGCTGACGACCGACAGTTCTACAACAGTATTCTGTCCCTCGGCATCACACCATACGGTGACTACAGCTTCGATTTAAGCGAACGTTACCATAAGCATCACCTACTACCGTTTGGTGAGTTTGTACCATTTGAAGATATTTTGCGCCCATTAGCGCCATTCTTTAACCTACCGATGTCGTCGTTTAGCCGTGGGGCTTTTGTGCAGCCAAACATCGTTGCGAATGGCATGCACATGGCACCAGCGCTTTGCTATGAGATCATCTTTAATGAGCAAGTGCGTCAAAATGTGACTGACGAAACAGACTTCATTCTAACGCTTTCGAACGATGCATGGTTTGGTCACTCTATCGGTCCTCTTCAGCATATGGAGATCGCCCGTATGCGTGCCTTAGAGTTGGGCAAACCGCTCATCCGCTCGACTAACAACGGATTAACAGCGGTAACCGATCACAAAGGTAAAATCGTTGAGCAAGTACCGCAGTTTGAAACTGCAGTACTGCGCGCAGAGCTCACCCCAACCGATGGGAAAACGCCATATCGAATCGTTGGTACTTGGCCATTGTATATTTGGGTTGGGTTAAGTTTAGCGCTGACTTTCGGTTTAAGAAGAAAACAGAGCTGATAACAGCTTGAAAGTAGAAAAGACAAAAAGAGGCGACTAAGCCTCTTTTTTCTTCATTGCATTATACAGTCGTTACTCGCCATTTATGGCTTTAATGACTGACGAGTGAAGCCTTTGTGACCACATTTAATACACGGAATGATTACAGTTGGGTGGTTATACGTTGTCTTGTGACCACACTCATCACAGACTAAAGTGCCTAAGCCTATCACCTCTCCTGCTTCATATAGCCCTTGATGCTCTAAGTCATCGAACAACTCAACCCACTCAACTTTAGTTCGGTCTGTAATCTCTAACAGCCCTTGCCATATCGAGTCCGCAATCGTTAAGTAAAACGGGCCGCTTTTACTGTCCTCGTAACTCTCTGAAAACTCTTTTAAGTCGGCTTTAAGGTACGCTTTGATTAAAGCCAATTCATCTTTGGTCAAGTCATTAGCAGCATCCACCACTTTGCCCGACGTCTCAATCGCTTTGTTAACTTCTTCCGGACTGTGCTTCAAGGTTTCAATCACATCCTCGAGCATTTCCTCATAACCTGTTTTACGTTTAGGCATAACTGACCTCCATCTTTCTCCTACCTGCGTCACTTAAGGGCGCATGGGTACAGATTGGCTATTGTTGTGATCCCTAGCTTTAGGTATTCTATGACGATCTATTTAAGTCTGTTCTAACCGAACTCACAAATTCCAAGATAACGGATACCATCGATGCAAGAACAATACAACCCACAAGATATTGAACAAAAAGTTCAAAAGCACTGGGATGACAACAAAACCTTTGTTGTAAGTGAAGACCCAAATAAAGAAAAATTCTACTGTCTGTCCATGTTCCCATACCCAAGTGGTCGACTGCACATGGGTCACGTGCGCAACTATACTATCGGTGATGTAGTATCTCGTTTCCAACGCCTACAAGGCAAAAACGTGATGCAACCAATCGGTTGGGACGCATTCGGTCTACCTGCAGAAAACGCAGCAGTAAAAAACAAAACTGCGCCAGCACCTTGGACTTACGAAAACATCGAATACATGAAGAACCAACTTAAGCTTCTAGGCTTTGGTTACGATTGGAACCGTGAATTCGCAACATGTACACCGGAGTACTACCGCTGGGAACAAGAGTTCTTCACTAAACTTTACGAGAAAGGTTTAGTTTACAAAAAGACTTCTTCTGTTAACTGGTGTCCTAACGACCAAACTGTTCTTGCAAACGAGCAGGTTGAAGACGGTTGTTGCTGGCGTTGTGATACGCCTGTAGAGCAAAAAGAAATCCCTCAATGGTTCATCAAAATCACTGAGTACGCTCAAGAGCTACTAGACGACTTAGACAAGCTTGAAGGTTGGCCTGAAATGGTGAAAACCATGCAGCGCAACTGGATTGGTCGTTCTGAAGGTGTTGAACTGAAGTTTGAAGTTAAGGGTCAACAAGACCTAGAAGTTTACACAACACGTCCAGATACGCTAATGGGTGTGACTTACGTGGGTATCGCAGCCGGCCACCCTCTTGCAGCTCTTGCAGCAGAGAACAATCCAGAGCTTGCAGCGTTTATCGACGAATGTAAGAACAACAAGGTTGCAGAAGCTGAGCTAGCGACAATGGAGAAGAAAGGTATGGCAACTGGCCTTACTGCTATTCATCCATTGAACGGCCGCGAAGTACCAGTATACGTAGCAAACTTCGTTCTAATGGACTACGGTACAGGCGCGGTAATGGCTGTACCTGCGCACGACCAACGTGACTACGAGTTCGCAACGAAGTACGGTCTAGACATCGTGCCAGTTATCAAGCCTGCTGATGGCAGCGAGCTAGACATCTCTGAAGCAGCATACACTGAGAAAGGTGTACTGTTCGATTCAGGTGAATTCGATGGCCTAGAATTCCAAGCGGCATTCGACGCAATCGCAGCGAAGCTAGAAGCAGAGGGCAAAGGCACTAAGACTGTAAACTTCCGTCTACGCGACTGGGGTGTATCTCGTCAACGTTACTGGGGCGCACCAATCCCAATGGTAACGACTGAAGACGGTGAAGTTCACCCAGTACCTGCTGACCAACTACCAGTGATTCTTCCAGAAGACGTGGTAATGGACGGCGTCACTAGCCCAATCAAAGCAGACAAAGAGTGGGCGAAGACAACCTTTAACGGCGAACCTGCTCTACGTGAGACAGATACGTTCGATACGTTCATGGAATCTTCTTGGTACTACGCGCGTTACTGTTCACCACAAGCGGACGACATCCTAGACCCAGAAAAAGCAAACTACTGGCTACCAGTAGATCAATACATCGGTGGTATCGAGCACGCTTGTATGCACCTACTGTACTCACGCTTCTTCCACAAACTACTGCGCGATGCGGGTTACGTAACTTCTGACGAACCGTTCAAGCAACTACTGTGTCAAGGCATGGTACTGGCTGATGCGTTCTACTTCGAGAACGAGAAAGGCGGCAAAGAGTGGGTAGCTCCAACAGACGTAGCCGTTGAACGTGATGGTAAAGGCCGCATTACTTCTGCTAAAGACACTGAAGGTCGTGATGTAACGCACTCAGGCATGATCAAGATGTCTAAGTCTAAGAACAACGGTATCGACCCTCAAGAAATGGTAGACAAGTACGGCGCTGACACAGTACGCCTATTCATGATGTTCGCGTCTCCAGCGGACATGACACTTGAATGGCAAGAGTCTGGCGTAGAAGGTGCGAACCGCTTCCTAAAACGTGTTTGGAAACTAGTTAAAGAGCACACAGCGAAAGGCGCAGCAGAAGCAGTAGATACCTCAGCGCTTTCTGGTGATCAAAAAGCACTTCGCCGCGACGTTCACAAGACTATCGCGAAAGTGACGGACGATATCGCTCGTCGTCAAACATTCAACACCGCGATCGCTGCGATCATGGAGCTGATGAACAAACTAGCGAAAGCGCCTCAAGAATCTGCGCAAGATCGTGCAATCCTTGACGAAGCACTGAAAGCTATTGTTGTCATGCTTTACCCTATCACTCCGCATATCTCATACGAGCTATGGGCAGCACTAGGTGAAACAGACATTGATAACGCGGCATGGCCGACGTTTGACGAAAAAGCGCTAGTTGAAGACGAAAAAACTATCGTTGTTCAAGTTAACGGTAAGCTACGTGCGAAGCTAACAGTCCCAGCTGATATCTCTAAAGACGATATCGAACAGCTTGGTCTAAACGACGAAAACGTGGTTAAGTTCACTGATGGCCTGACTATTCGTAAAGTTATTTACGTTCCAGGTAAACTGCTGAACATCGTTGCAAACTAATCGCAGCTGCCAATTTGTCTCTGTGTAGCGAACTTATTTGTTAACCAAGAGTCATTAAACAGGGTAGTTTTCTACCCTGTTTATTTACCTCAAACCATTCACATGAGTGGTTTAAGGTAAATAACCCCTTCAATTTAGGATGAATACAATCAATGCGCTTTTTCTCTTTGATTAAACTACCAGTGGTATTGGTATTAGCGGGGCTTCTTTCTGCCTGTGGTTTTCACCTTCGCGGCGAGTATTCCGTACCGGAAGAGCTGCACACTATGTCTTTCTCCAGCTACGATGAATACAGTGAATTAACTCGCTATGTTCGCTCTCAACTCGAACTGAACAAAGTTGAACTTGTTCAACCATCATCGACGGTACCCAACCTTCATTTGACGGAAGCGACAATCGATGAGCGTACACTATCGCTTTATCAAAATAGCCGTGCAGCAGAAAAAGAGCTGACATACGTAGTAAAATACCGTGTGACAATTCCTGGCTATGGCTCTAAAAACTTTACGACAACAGTAAACCGCAACTACCTAGACAACCCGTTGACGGCACTTGCAAAATCTGTTGAACGTGACGTAATTGAAGACGAGATGCGCTTGCAAGCTGCAAAACAGATGATGCGCCAGTTGGGCCGTATTCGTGCCGAATATGAAGCAGGACAAATCTCTGAGCCAGCGAACACAAACTCTTAATCACTATGCGAATTTATGCCGATAAATTAACGGATCATTTAACTAAACACGTTAAACAGGTTTACCTAATCTTTGGTAATGAGCCGTTACTGCTTCAAGAGAGCCGCCAAGCAATCCAAAAGGCAGCGTTTCAACAAGGTTTTGAGGAAAAACACCGTTTTGCGGTAGACGCAAGCATCGACTGGAATCAAGTTTACGATTGCTTCCAAGCGATGAGCCTGTTCTCAAACCGTCAATTGATCGAGCTTGAAATTCCAGAGAGTGGCGTGACAACCGCCGTCAGCAAAGAGCTGCAAACACTGTGTGATATGCTGCATGATGACATCATGCTCGTCATTGTTGGTAGCAAACTGACCAAAGCCCAAGAAAATGCGAAATGGTTCAAAGCATTAAGCTCAAAAGGCGACTGGGTAAGCTGTTTGTCGCCAGATCTACAACGCTTACCTATGTTCATTCAGGCACGTTGCCGCACGTTGGGCCTAAAACCCGATCAACAATCACTGCAAATGTTGGCTCAATGGCATGAAGGTAACCTATTTGCATTGACACAAAGCTTAGAGAAATTGGCCCTACTCTACCCGGATGGTGAGCTGACCATCATACGTTTAGAGGAAGCCCTAAGTCGCCATAACCACTTCACTACCTTTAACTGGATCGACGCCTTACTGGCAGGTAAAGCAAACCGTGCACAACGTATTCTTCGCCAACTTGAGGCGGAAGGGGTTGAGACCGTGATCTTGATTCGAAGTGTACAAAAAGAGTTGAGCCAACTTTTAAATATGCATCAAGACTTAACTCAAATGGGAATGAACCAGGTATTTGAGAAATATCGAGTTTGGCAAAACAAGCGTCCACTCTATAACGCAGCACTGGCCCGCTTATCAGCGAGTCGTATTTGTGCATTGCTCTCCTTGTTGGCTCAAGCCGAGATAAAAGCCAAAACTCAGTATGACGAGTCTGTATGGCCAACTATTCATCAGTTGAGCTTAGAAACCTGCTCTCCTGATATTAAGCTGGCAATTTAAAAATCAAAGCGTGATATAGTGCGCGACCTGTTTTGCAAGCAAGAATGTAAAACACTGTAGAGATAAGAGACAAACCGAGGAAAACCGAGTGCTTCGCGAAGAACTGAAAGACTTTTTAGCTGATAAAGCCGACGACATGAAAGCGGAAGACATTATCGTCCTAAATGTGGAAGATAAATCAAGCGTGACAGATTACATGATCATCTGTACTGGTACATCCAAACGCCACGTTTCATCCATCGCTGACCATGTTGCAACAGAGGTGAAAAAAGCCGGTCTTGAGCCACTAGGAATGGAAGGTGAAAACGAAGGTGAATGGGTAGTCCTTGATATGGGCGACGCCATGCTTCACGTGATGCAAGAAGAGCACCGCGAACTCTACCAGCTAGAAAAACTCTGGGGTTAATCTTTTGAAAATTCAACTAATTGCTGTTGGCACAAAAATGCCAAAATGGGTTGAGGAAGGCTTTCAAGAATATCGTCGCCGTTTCCCGCATGATATGCCGTTGGAGTTGATTGAAATCTCTGCTGGCAAGCGTGGTAAGAATGCCGATATCGCTCGCATCCTGCAAAAAGAAGGGGAAGCGATGCTCGCTGCGGTACCAAAAGGCAACCGTATCGTCACGTTAGATATCCCAGGTAAAAAATGGGACACTCCTCAACTCGCTGAGCAGTTAGAAGCTTGGAAATTAGATGGCCGTGATGTATCAATATTAATCGGCGGTCCTGAAGGACTCGCTCCTGCATGCAAAGCTGCAGCAGACCAAAGCTGGTCATTGTCTGCCTTAACGCTACCCCACCCTCTAGTGCGTATCGTAATGGCAGAAAGCTTGTACCGAGCGTGGAGCATCACCGCTAACCACCCTTATCATCGCGAATAATCGTTGTTTAACTTTAGAGCCAAGCGTTAATGATTCGTAAACGCCGCAGTCAAATCCGAGATTATCAAGCCGAAGCGCGTCTGTTTGCCAGCCGCGCTATTGTTGCTTTTATCGGCATTGTTGTCTTGATGGGAGCTCTGGTTGCCAACATGTACAACATTCAGGTGAACCAGTTTCAAGACTATCAAACCCGCTCGAACGATAACCGCATCAAAGTGGTGCCTATCGCGCCTAACCGAGGTCTAATTTATGACCGAAATGGCGTTTTACTGGCAGAGAACCGTCCCGTCTTTAACTTAGAACTGACCCCAGAAAAAATTAAAGACATTGATGCAACCATCCAAGAATTACAAACTATTCTGGAAATTACACCAGACCAGATTGAACGTTTCCACCACGAGCGTAAACGGACTCGTCGATTTAAATCGGTCCCACTGCTTACCCAACTGAACGAAAAACAAGTAGCGGTATTCTCCGTCAATCAGTACCGCTTTCCAGGTGTGGAAATAAGTGCGACCTTAAAGCGCTACTACCCTTTCAGCGAAGTCTTAACCCACGTGATTGGGTATGTTTCTCGAATTAATGATCGCGACATGCAACGCCTGATCCGAGAAGAAAAAGACGCAAACTATCAAGCCACTCGCGACATTGGTAAGCTGGGTATTGAAAAATACTACGAAGACCTCTTACACGGTACAGCCGGATATCAAGAAGTCGAGGTAAACAGCCGCGGCCGAGTAATTCGTACCTTAAAGTACGTTCCACCTGTACCCGGAAAAGACATCGTTTTAAACCTTGATATCAACTTGCAGTTGTACGTACACCAATTGTTGGACGGCCGCCGAGGCAGTGCTGTAGTAATCGATCCTAGAGACAACGGCGTACTGGCTATGGTTTCAAGCCCTAGCTACGATCCTAACTCGTTCGTGCACGGAATCTCAGGTAAAGATTATCGCGCCCTTTTGAACGATAAAAACCGTCCTTTGGTCAACCGCACTACACTTGGCATTTACCCTCCGGCCTCTACCATCAAACCATTTATGGCGGTAGCCGCGCTGCAAGAAGGTGTCGTCACACCTAACACCACACGAAATGATCCTGGTTATTGGCGCATACCAAACTCTAACACACGTCCGTTCCGGGACTGGTTGCGTTGGGGACACGGACGCGTCGATATCATTAAGTCGATCGAAGAGTCTGTTGATACCTTCTACTATCAAATCGCTTATGACATGGGCATTGACCGTATTTCGAATTGGATGATGATGTTCGGTTTTGGTGATTACACTGGCATTGATATCTACGAAGAAAGTAAGGCGAACATGCCGACTCGTGACTGGAAAATGTCTCGCCATAAAACCCCGTGGTATAAAGGTGATACGATCCCTGTAGGTATCGGCCAAGGATATTGGACAGCAACACCAATGCAAATCGCCAAAGCAACCTCCGTATTAGTAAACGAGGGAGAAGTGATCGCACCTCACTTGCTCAAAGCGACGATAGAAAATGGTAACGACTTCGAAGAGCAGCAAACGACAGAATACGTGACTTACCCACCAATCAAGAATGTGCCTAAAAAGTACTGGGATATGGCGAAAGAAGGCATGCGTCGGGTAAACCATGGCACGCGCGGAACAGCTCGTCGCTCATTCTACAAAATGAATTATGAAACAGCGGGTAAATCAGGTACTGCACAGGTCTTCGGTCTGGGTGAAAACGAAGAGTACAACGCCGATGAGATCGCCGAGCACTTACGTGACCATGCGTTATTTACTGGCTTTGCACCATTTGATGATCCTAAAGTGGTCGTCACTGTAGTACTAGAAAATGCCGGTGGTGGTTCTAGTAACGGTGCCCCAGTAGTAAGGAAAATTTTTGACCGAGTCGTTCTTGGTCCAGAAGAAATTGAGCCTGAAAACAATGCGAAGAAAGAGGTAAAACAGTAATGAAGATGGATCCCTCTACAGGTAAAAATCGCGCCCTGTTTGAACGCTTCCATATCGACTTACCACTCCTACTTGGCATACTGGCCCTGATGGGGTTTGGCCTGGTGATCATGTACAGCGCCAGTGGCCAAAGTTTACTGATGATGGATCGCCAAGCCATGCGAATGGTGCTTTCACTCGTTGTGATGCTCGTCCTTGCACAGCTTTCTCCACGAACTTACGAAAGCTTGGCACCTTTGATGTTCGTTGGTGGCGTTATACTGCTTTTCGGCGTGCTGTTTTTCGGTGAAGCATCGAAAGGCGCGCAGCGTTGGCTTAACCTCGGTTTTGTGCGCTTTCAACCGTCAGAGCTATTGAAGCTCGCGGTGCCATTAATGGTGGCTCGCTATGTTGGTAGACAGCCCCTCCCACCAACGCTAAGAACACTCATTGTTGCACTGATTATGGTCTGCTTACCAACCATTCTCATTGCAAAACAGCCTGACTTAGGTACCTCAATCCTGATCGCGGCTTCCGGTATTTTTGTTATCTTCCTCGCAGGCATTAGCTGGAAAATAATTGCTGGTGCTGCGATTGCATTAGGTGGTTTCATTCCAATTCTGTGGTTTTTCTTGATGCGAGAGTATCAAAAAGTGAGAGTTCGTACTCTATTTAACCCGGAGTCTGATCCGCTAGGAGCGGGCTACCACATTATTCAGAGTAAAATTGCGATTGGCTCCGGCGGTATTTCCGGCAAAGGTTGGTTGCAAGGTACGCAGTCACAACTAGAATTTCTTCCTGAACGACACACTGACTTTATCTTTGCAGTAATTGCTGAAGAATGGGGTATGATTGGCTTCCTTTGCCTTTTAGCCATCTATCTATTTATTATTGGACGAGGTTTATATCTCGCCAGCCAAGCGCAAACCGCATTTGGACGAATGATGGCAGGCAGTATTGTACTCAGCTTCTTCGTGTATATTTTTGTAAATATTGGCATGGTAAGTGGCATCCTACCTGTAGTAGGTGTACCGTTGCCACTCATCAGTTATGGCGGCACATCAATGGTAACCTTGATGGCTGGTTTTGGTATTCTGATGTCGATTCATACGCACCGAAAAGCATTCTCTAAGGCGACCTAGACATGCAAAAACGCGCTTTATATTCCTTGGTTTTCTCTGCTCTTATTTTGGCAGGCTGTTCATCAACTAGCCAAAAAGAACAAGAAGGCCGTTACGAACTCGAATCCGATGTTGCACCGGATACACCGCTTTCAGTCGAACACATCGAGGATGCGCATCCTAAATATGAACCGTACAGCCTAGGTGGGAACAAAGATTACCACTTGCGTGGCAAAGACTACAAAATAGTTCGCAATGCGAAAGGCTTTAAAGAAAAAGGCCGAGCATCTTGGTATGGGAAAAAATTCCAAGGTCATTTGACTTCTAATGGCGAAATCTATGACATGTACTCAATGACGGCAGCGCATAAAACGCTACCGTTACCAAGTTACGTAAAAGTTACCAATACTGACAACGGCAAAACCACCATAGTACGAGTTAATGACCGAGGTCCTTTTCACGATGGCCGTATCATTGATTTAAGCTATGCCGCCGCGCACAAGTTAGATGTCATAAAAACAGGCACCGCGAACGTGGAAATTGAAGTGATCAGTATCAATCAGCCTACGGACAAAAAGTCATTAGAAGCGCACCCTAGGTACGTTATTCAAGTAGCATCATCAAAAAATGAAGAGCGCGCGCGAACTTTAGGTACCGAGCTTGGTCAAAAATTGGATACAGAAACTTTCCTAGAGAGTGCGAAAGAGTCTTATCGCTTGTTGTTAGGGCCATTTACTGACTATTCCCTGACGCAAGCCACACTAGATAAAGTAAAGTTGCTCGGCTATTCGTCTGCATTTATTAAAAAACACAACACTGCCAAATGACCTCGTGTCATGAATTTCTCTTTGATCCCCCTCTTACATAACTAGGGATTCTGATAAGATGTCTGCAGTTAACCCAAAAATTTGAATTACCATGAATAAAAATAAGTTTGTGAAATCTATTCTCGTTTCTTCGGTTGCCCTTTCTGCAACTTTCGCTCAATCTGCTCTTGCATCACCTATCGTTGTTCCAGATGCCCCTCAAATCGCGGCGAAGGGCTACGTGCTGATGGATTATCATTCAGGTAAAGTACTGGCAGAGAAAGAGATGAACACAAAATTGTCTCCAGCTAGTCTGACTAAGATGATGACCAGCTATGTAATCGGCCAAGAGCTAGCGCGTGGTAATATCTCAGAAGATGATGATGTCACCATCAGTAAAAATGCGTGGGCGAAAAACTTCCCTGATTCATCAAAGATGTTCATTGAAGTAGGCACAACAGTTAAAGTACGTGACCTGAACCGAGGCATCATCGTCCAGTCAGGTAACGATGCCTGTGTTGCGATGGCAGAACATATTGCAGGTTCAGAAGATGCGTTTGTTGACCTAATGAACGCTTGGGCCAACACATTGGGTATGACTAACTCGCACTTTGCCAACGTTCATGGCTTAGATAACGCAGAGTTGTACTCAACACCATACGACATGGCACTGCTAGGTAAAGCACTTATCCGTGACGTACCAAATGAGTACCGAGTGTACTCAGAGAAGAAATTTACTTACAACGGCATCACCCAATACAACCGTAACGGTCTACTTTGGGATAAGAGCATGAACGTTGACGGCATCAAAACGGGTCACACAAGTAATGCGGGTTACAGCCTAGTAAGTTCAGCAACTGAAGGTCAAATGCGCTTGGTTGCGGTCGTTATGGGTACTAAAGATGCCAATGCTCGTAAGTCAGAAAGCAAAAAGCTGCTAAGCTACGGCTTCCGTTTCTTCGAAACAGTGGCACCGCACAAAGCAGGTGAAACGTTCGTAGAAGAAAAAGTGTGGATGGGTAACAAAGACACCGTAGCACTGGGTCTTGACCAAGATACTTACGTAACACTACCGCGTGGTGAAGCGAAAAACCTAAAAGCAAGCTTCGTCCTTGAAAAAGAGCTAGAAGCCCCAATTAATAAAGGTGATGTAGTTGGTAAGCTATACTATCAGATCGATGGTGAAGATATTGCCGAGTACCCACTAATGGCACTAGAAACCGTAGAGCAAGGTAGTCTATTTAGCCGCATGTGGGATTACATCGTATTGTTATTCAAGAGCTTCTTCTAAAAAGAACATTAGAGTAGCAAACTTATTCGCAAAGCCGCCTGAATGGGCGGCTTTTTAAGTTTGAGCTCCTCGTCTTGAGTTCCCCCTAATTTGACTGTACTATTTCGCACCGCAACGAATATCTACTGGAGTTATCGATATGCTAACCATCAACTCTGATGCAAAATTAAAAGACCTGCTTGAGTTCCCTTGTTCATTTACTTACAAGGTAATGGGTCATGCAAAGCCTGAACTTCCAGAGCTTGTTCTTGAAGTTATTCAGCGCCATGCTCCAGGTGACTACAGCCCGACCGTTAAACCAAGTGCTAAGGGCAACTACCACTCTGTGTCAATCAACATTACTGCAACCTCTATCGAGCAGGTCGAGACACTGTACAAAGAGTTAGGTGAAATTGACATCGTACGCATGGTTCTATAATTTTTTGATAGATTAAATTTTTTTTGAAAGCAGCCTTGGCTGCTTTCTTTTTATTTATCAAATAGATAACGAGGATTTACATCACTTTCAGTTAAAAATCTGTTACGCAGCGGTAGAGCATCAGGGTTATCCGGTTTATAATCCAAAAACTTTATATATTAGCAACAGGAATTCCCATGCAACACCAACTTGTTGTAAAACGACTTGGCCGCCAAGACTATGAGCCTGTATGGAAGGCGATGCATGAGTTCACCGACCAACGCACAGAAGAAACCCGTGATGAAGTCTGGTTGGTAGAACATAACCCAGTATTTACGCAAGGACAGGCAGGTAAAGCTGAGCACTTGATTAACACTGGCGATATTCCTGTTGTACAAAGTGATCGCGGAGGTCAGGTTACGTATCATGGCCCTGGTCAGTTGGTCGCCTACTTCTTGATCAACCTACGCCGCAAAAAATTAGGTGTACGAGATCTCGTTACCACAATCGAGAACCTCGTGATCAACACGCTAAAAGCATACAATATTGACTCAGCCGCGCGACCTGACGCACCAGGTGTCTACGTTGCCGGTAAGAAAATATGCTCTCTCGGTTTACGCATTCGTAAAGGATGCTCGTTTCATGGTTTAGCCTTGAACGTAAATATGGATTTAACACCGTTTCTGCGTATTAACCCTTGTGGTTATGAAGGTATGGAAATGGTTCAGGTCAGCCAATTTGGCGGCCCAGACAATGTAGAAGCCGTAGAAAAACAATTAATAGAAGAACTCGTTACTTTGCTCGATTATGAGCAAGTAGAATTCAGCACAGAAGCACCTTCTCAAGGTAATAAAGCATGAGCAAACCAATCCAGATGGAAAAAGGCGTTAAATATCGTGACGCCGATAAAATGGCATTGATTCCCGTAAAGAACATGCCTACAGAGCAGAAAGAAGTGCTACGTAAGCCTGATTGGATGAAGATCAAGCTACCAGCCGACAGCCAACGAATTCAAGACATCAAAGCGGCGATGCGTAAGAATAAACTTCACTCCGTATGTGAAGAAGCATCTTGCCCGAACCTAGCGGAATGTTTTAACCACGGTACAGCAACCTTCATGATCTTAGGTGCTATTTGTACTCGTCGTTGTCCTTTCTGTGACGTTGCTCATGGCCGCCCATTACCACCGGAAGCAGAAGAGCCTCAAAAACTGGCGAAAACCATTGCCGATATGAAGCTGAAATACGTAGTAATCACTTCTGTTGACCGTGACGATCTGCGTGACGGCGGTGCACAGCACTTTGCCGATTGTAACCGCGAGATCCGTGCGTTAAACCCGCATATTAAGATTGAAACACTGGTTCCTGACTTCCGTGGTCGCATGGATGTAGCGCTTGATCTAATGAAAGACAATCCGCCAGATGTCTTCAACCACAACTTAGAAACAGCGCCACGTCTTTACCGTAAAGCTCGCCCAGGTGCGAACTATAAATGGTCACTTGAGCTTCTTAAGAAGTTCAAAGAGCAGCATCCCGATGTACCGACCAAGTCTGGTTTGATGATGGGTCTTGGTGAAACCAAAGAAGAAATCATCGAAGTACTGAAAGATCTACGCGCACACGGCGTAACGATGCTGACTCTAGGCCAGTACCTAGCGCCAAGCCGTCACCACTTGCCAGTAGAACGTTACGTTCCACCATCAGAGTTTGACGAGCTAAAAGAAGTTGCACTAGAACTTGGCTTCACGCATGCAGCGTGTGGTCCATTTGTTCGCTCTTCTTACCATGCCGATATGCAGGCTCAAGGTATCGAGATTAAATAAACTCTCGCTTGTTTTGAAAAGCTTGTTTTGAAAAGAAAGGTTGGCTCAGTGCCAACCTTTTTTGCATCTGGCAAATGATGATAAAAAGCCATTCTACCACCGTCATTCTGAACTGCGAGGAACGAGCGTGATTCAGAATCTGTTTTCAGAATACTGATGATTTTTAGGGAAACTCTGAGTAAAAGAGTGTGCCTCAACAAGATTCCTGATCTCGCCTAGGCTCGTCGGAATGACGTGGTTTGGATATATTGAAAAGGGACAGTGTTGGTAGCCATCCCCTTATCACACTCTCTCGCTATATCTCATTCCAAACGCCAGACAAACAAAAAGGCCCTCAAATGAGGACCTTTCATCAATCAAATAATCAAACCGAATCGCAGAAATAGAACGAGTTCGCCTGAGTTATTTTCAAAAAATGTTAGGCGTAAACTGGTAGACGCTTACAAATTTCTAGCACTTTCTGTTTTGTCGCTTCGATAACTTCTTCGTTGCCGATGTTATCTAGAACGTCACACATCCAGTTTGCTAGCTCTTTTGCATCTTCTTCAGTGAAGCCACGGCGAGTGATCGCTGGCGTACCTACACGAATACCAGACGTTACGAATGGGCTGCGTGGGTCATTTGGTACTGAGTTCTTGTTTACAGTGATGTTTGCTGCACCTAGTGCCGCGTCTGCGTCTTTACCAGTGATATCTTTGTCGATTAGGTCAACAAGGAACAAGTGGTTTTCTGTACCGTTAGATACGATTTTGTAGCCACGCTCTTGGAACTGACCAACCATTGCTTTTGCGTTTTTCACTACGCGAGCTTGATAAGCTTTGAACTCTGGCTCCATCGCTTCTTTGAACGCTACTGCTTTACCAGCGATAACGTGCATTAGAGGGCCACCTTGACCACCAGGGAACACTGCTGAGTTCAATTTCTTGTACATATCTTCGCCAGCATTTGACAAGATAAGACCACCGCGAGGACCTGCTAGTGTTTTGTGCGTCGTTGTTGTTACCACATGAGCATGCGGTACTGGTGTTGGGTATTCACCGGCAGCGATAAGACCAGCTACGTGCGCCATATCAACAAATAAGTAAGCACCTGCTTTGTCAGCAATTTCACGCATGCGTTTCCAATCAACGATTTGCGAGTAAGCAGAGAAACCACCGATGATCATCTTAGGTTTGTGTTCAAGTGCTAGCTGTTCCATCTCGTCGTAGTTGATTTGACCAGCTTCATCGATACCGTAAGGGATAACGTTGTAGTGCTTACCCGAGAAGTTTACTGGTGAACCGTGAGTTAGGTGACCACCGTGCGCTAGGCTCATGCCTAAAACTGTATCGCCAGGGTTAAGAAGCGCCATGTAAACTGCGCTGTTTGCTTGAGAACCTGAGTGAGGCTGTACGTTAGCGTACTCACAACCAAATAGTTGGCATGCACGCTCAATTGCTAGTGCTTCAGCTTTATCTACGTACTCACAACCGCCGTAGTAACGCTTACCTGGGTAGCCTTCAGCGTATTTGTTCGTTAGCTGAGAACCTTGCGCTTCCATTACACGTGGGCTTGTGTAGTTTTCAGAAGCGATAAGTTCAATGTGTTCTTCCTGGCGAAGAGTTTCTTCCTGGATAGCTGCGAACAGTTCCGCATCGTAATCTGCGATGTTCATATCACGCTTAAGCATCTGTATCTCCTGACTCAGATTAGTACTGAAAGTTGCAAAAAAACTGTTGAATGACCCGACGCAAACGTTTTCGTCACCCTAATGGCGCGCATTCTACATAATTTGATTTAGGTCATAAAGAGAAATTTACAATTTTTCTCATGCAGTTTTTTCATGATGACAAGCAATGTTTATCATGCCAGCATTGCAATCGCATAACGACAATCTATTGCCTGTCAAATTTGTGCTTTACACCCTGTAAAACAGCAATTACATAGGTTTACCGTAAATTTTACCCTCTAGCTACCGAAAAGATCATCTTTTTACTACTATGCACGCCTTATTTATCACTAATGACTGCAACATTGATGGAAAAACACTCATTAAAAGAAGACTGGATAGCGATTCTCACGGGTACCTTTTTAGTAGCTCAAGGCGTTTTCTTTCTCCAATCCGCGAACCTTCTAACGGGAGGCACGACTGGATTGGCTCTGCTTATTAGCCAATTTACACCTTTTACCTTTGGTGTGCTGTACTTTTTAGCAAACAGTCCTTTTTACTTACTAGCATGGAAACGCTTCGGCCGTCATTTCGCCATTAATAGTGCCATTTCTGGCGCGTTGGTTTCTATCTTTGCCGATCATCTTTATTTGCTAATCTCGCTCGAATCGGTAAATGAAGTTTATTGCGCCGTCGCAGGCGGGCTTTTAATGGGGCTCGGTATGCTGATCCTATTCAGACATCGCTCCAGCTTAGGTGGCTTTAACGTGCTGTGTTTGTTTATCCAAGACAAATTTGGCATTTCAGTTGGCAAAAGCCAAATGGCAATCGATGCATGTATCCTGTTTGCTTCATTCTTCTTTGTCACACCAGAAGTGATTGGCCTTTCAATTTTGGGGGCGTTTGCACTCAATGTCGTGTTAGCGATGAACCACAAACCGCACCGCTATTCCGTGACCTACGGTTCATAAATTTTTGATAATGATTGAAGCGCGATTTATAAGATTTCGCGCTCCAATCGCTATATAATACTTCGCGATTTCCAAATAGATCGGTACGGTATGCGCGACTTTCTGCAACAAGCTAAACAGACTCACAGTTGTATTGCGATTGGAGAGCTGATCTATAACCCGAAGACACAGAGCCTTCATCAAGATGCTATCGCGATTGATCTTGAACCTCGCACCGTTGAATTATTAGAACTGCTGTTAACAAGCGTTGGCCACCCACTCTCTGCCGATACCATTATCGAAACCATTTGGCAGAGCAAATTCATCTCTAAGAATGTGCTCACGAACCGCATTAGCACCTTACGTGCACTGCTACAGCAGTACTTACCCGGATACGATGCCGCTAAGCTTTTAGTCACTTACCCCCGCAAAGGCTACTTTCTTAACCCTGCCAATATTCGTTTAGTGCCACCAGCGAAAAGCCATCGGCGCGTTATCTCAACCCAGGTGGCGAGTAATAAGAACTTCAAGCTGATTTTTGCTTACAGCTTATGTGCCGTACTTGTAGTTTGTAGCGTGACGCTCGCAAGCTTGTTATGGCAACGCCAAGAAATCTCAACACAACAAACACGTCATCAACTACTGATTCCCAAAGTCGAGCTACTACTCAACCGTGTCGATTCAATCGGCTCTCAGGCGCGAAAATACCGCATACTGGTCAAAGCCATCTTGCTGCAACAACAGGTCGAATATCCATACACCGACATCGCCAACCAAGATGCTCCTAGTTACTTTCTTGATCCTATCGGTCATACGCCATATTTCCCTGGCGCACGAAACATGCAGAC
Organism: Vibrio sp. YT-19(2023); assembly: GCF_033337395.1. Taxonomy (NCBI): domain Bacteria; kingdom Pseudomonadati; phylum Pseudomonadota; class Gammaproteobacteria; order Vibrionales; family Vibrionaceae; genus Vibrio; species Vibrio sp. YT-19(2023). The sequence continues at coordinate 25,937 of NZ_JAWOQN010000007.1, forward strand.
CAGCGACTACGAGCTCAATATCGAGTTAAAAGACGGCACAAAACAGGGCATCTTGAAAGCGCAGATGAACCTTATTTATCCTGCGACGGGCAAGCTGGCGTTTCGCAATGAGTACACACTGCGTTTATCTGCCTTACAATCGGATATTTTCCAAATGCACTCGGATGTCGCGCAATACTTCAATCTGCCTGCACCTTCGGCAAGTTCGTGGCAGCTTTCGGATATTCACAAAAAAATGTTATTCGAGAATGCCTTTTCTAGCCAACCTCTCCGACAATCTGATGAATTTGCGGCTATAACAACGGCAAGACATCTCGCCTTATACGAGCACGAACATCAAAAGCTGGAAGCGTATTTAACTCAAGTACAATCGTCGTTTGATGTTTTGCCAGATGAGCTGAGCCTCTGGTTAGGTCTATTGCATTTCAAATTAGGTAACTTAGACAGGGCAAAAGCTCTGTTAACGACACCAGATGGCGACTCACGTATCCAAAACGCACTGATTTATACCTTTGTGTCTCACATTGCTTATAAGCAGAACAAACTTGAACAGTTCCGTCTCAACTACATGGAATCACTGGTGGCGCTGCTGCGCGTTTTACCTTCCGAAACCTTGTTTGAGCGTCTTTCTCAATCTGAATCAAAAGAGACTTGCCTCCAACCGTGGAAAACGTTGCATGTTAGTGTGACCGATCAAGAAATCATAAGCCGATGGAAAGCGCTCATTAACGAGTATTGCACTAACGTAGCCAACGAAATAACCCCAAACAAAACAAAGACCTAAATATAAAATTAAGCTTTCATTAACCCCTGTTAGCTTTTGTTTTTTGCCCTTTTTCTCTCACTGAACTTAGCATGCTCGCATTCAAGCAACGGCCCAACATGAAACGGCCTTATCAATCAGGAATGTAAACCATGCTAAACAAAATGACGCTTATCGCAGCAGCAACTCTGGCTCTTTACGGCTGTGGCGGAGGTTCGTCTTCTGGCAGTGCGAATCCAAACAAAATGCCTCAAGAAAGTTTCGACGTCTCGATTCACAACTCAATCTTCGCTCCTGTACCAAACACACAATTGAGCTATTCGTTTAGCTTGGATGGCCAACCAGAGGGCGACATGAAACTGAGCTTCCAAGCGATGGATAGCGAGCAAATATTGGCAGCATTGGCACAAATCCCAAACAGCGAGGCAATGGTCCAGTTGGTTAATGACTTGGTGAACTACGGCGCCGAACAGTTCTACTATTCAGACGAGCAGTACAACGACGACCAAGAGAGCAATACGCTTTACTTTGCAGGATCAGATGGTGCACTCCATGAAATCACTGACGCTTATTTCATTGGTCATCAGTTTATTGCCATGCTTATGCACAGCGGTCCGATTTTCCGCCTAAACGGTGACGACGTAAAAGAGAAAAGCCCGAATATTGACATCGGTGAAGAAACTATGTCTCTGCAAACCACTCTTACAGGCTACGCAGTTCACAACCTTCTAGACCGTTTTGAAGATCATGAGTGGGTACAAAACCTTCCTATGACAGCATCTTGCCAAGTGGTTTGGCAACAGCAAATCCGAGAGACTGGTATGCGTAAAGCGTTCTCGATCTCAGGCAAGAAAATTGAAGCGGCATACCTGATGGAAGAGAACATCTACAACCTAAACTGTGATGATATGGACTCAATGGAGTTCGCCACTTCGGCAGAACGTTGGTTTAATCCGAGCTTAGGTCTGATAGAACAAATTGAACTGCTGAAAGTACAACAAGTACAAATCAACGAAGAGAAAGTGCAGCTAACAGCGATTGAAACAAAATAAGCTCGCATTTTTTATAGATATCTCAATAAAAGAAGGCTTTGGGGAGCACACCAAAGCCTTCATCTCGAACATCAATCTTAGGGGTGATGACACCCGAGTTTATTCTTCTATCAATAAAATACGAGTTTCGTAAGGTCGTAACACTTGATGGTTTGACGCGACTGCGCTCGCTGAGTTTTGATAGTTAGATAGCAAGTTTTTCGCCTTACTCATATCAAAACGTTCTGGCAGAACGCATTCCACCTCTTCAGCGTAGTAGTTATTGATACACAGCAGCGTTTGCTTATCGTTCTGACGAGCGTAAGCGAAAATACGTTTGTGCTCTGGCAGTAAATCTTCATAACGGCCATCGGTGATGACTGGAACCTGTTTACGCAGTTCAATCAGACGCTTGTAAAAGTAGAACACCGAGTTCAAATCGGCAACCGCAGCTTCAGCATTGATTTCAGAGTAATTCTGCGCCACTTCAAGCCACGGCGTTCCCTCAGTAAAGCCCGCATGTTTTGCACTGTTCCATTGCATTGGTGTACGTGAATTATCACGCGACTTCTGTGCCAAGATCGCCATCATATCGTCATGAGATACACCATCACGGTTGACCATAATGTCGTACATGTTAGTACTTTCAACATCACGATATTGGCTGATTTCGGTATAACCCGGGTTGGTCATGCCGATCTCTTCCCCCTGGTAGACATAAGGCGTACCTTGCATCATGTGTACCGATGCCGCAAGCATCTTGGCAGATTCAACACGGTATTGCTCGTCGTTACCTAATCGGCTCACAACGCGTGGTTGGTCGTGGTTACACCAGAACAGCGCCCCCCACCCTTTGCCATTTAAGCCCGTTTGCCAATGATTGAAGATCTGTTTTAACTGAATGAAATCAAACGGCGCTTTGGTCCATTTTTCACCATTTGGATAATCGACTTTCAGATGATGAAAGTTGAACACCATGGATAGCTCTTTGCCGTCTAGCGAAGAATATTGCTGGCAGTGCTCTAGCGTGGTGGAAGACATTTCACCCACCGTCACGCTGCCGTATTTTTGAAACACAGATTCGCTAATCTCTTGAAGGTATTCGTGCACACGTGGACCATCCGTGTAGAAACGACGACCATCACCAATATCGTCACTTGGAAAATCTTGCTGCTTGGAAATCAGGTTGATAACGTCGAGACGGAAACCATCCACTCCTTTTTCTGCCCAGAAGTTGATGACTTCTTTCACTTCTTCACGCACTACTGGGTTTTCCCAGTTTAAGTCCGCTTGCTCTTTAGCAAAAAGGTGCAAATAGTACTGGCCTGTTTTTTCATCCAGCGCCCAAGCGTTGCCACCAAACTTTGATTGCCAGTTGTTTGGTTCTACACCATCTACCGGATCTTTCCAGATGTAGTAATCACGGTATGGGCTGTTTTTATCACCCAGTGCGGATTGGAACCACTTGTGTTCTGTCGACGTGTGGTTCACTACAATGTCCATGATGATACGAATGCCCAACTGATGCGCTTCTGCTAGCAAAGTATCGAAATCTTCCATAGTGCCGAACTGTGGATTGATCGAGTAGTAATCGGAGATGTCATAACCGTTGTCGATCATTGGCGATTGGTAAACCGGCGTCAGCCAAATCGCATCCACACCAAGATGCTTAAGATAATCCAGCTTAGAAATGATCCCTTTGATGTCGCCCGTGCCTTTACTGCCACTGTCACAAAAGCTTTTTGGGTAAATTTGATAGATGGTTGCGGTTTTCCACCAGCTCTCATCATGCTTGGTCATAGCCATTTCTAACACTCACTTACCAGTAATCGGAAACTTAAAATTTGAAAAGAAAAATAGGAGGAGGCAGCCAAGTCACTGCCTCAAATAGAATTACGCGTTTGCAGGCTCAAGCTCACCTTTGGCTTGTGCACGCTTATAAAGAATTAACGTTAATGCAGCAGGTACCAGCATTGCGACTAACATAGCCAAAGCAAAAATGCCCCAGAACTGCGGTTGGATAGACAAGATGCCCGGCAAACCGCCCACACCGATACCGTTCGCCATTACGCCCGCACTACCACAAATAGCAGCAGCACACGCACTACCGATCATCGCGCTCAACATTGGGAACTTGTATTTCAAGTTGATGCCGTACATCGCCGGTTCAGTCACGCCAAGGTAAGCAGAGATAGCCGCAGGCACTGAGATATCACGCTCGCCGTGTTTTTTACTGATGATAATGATGCCGACGACCGCAGACGCTTGAGCAATATTTGAAAGCGCAATCAGAGGCCAAATTGGCGTGCCGCCTAGCTCTTGCATTAATTGAAGGTCAACCGCGTTGGTGGTGTGGTGAATACCAGTAATGACCAATGGCGCGTATAGGAAGCCGAAGATGGTTGAGCCAATCATTGCGAAGTCACCCGTCATGGCTGCTTTTGCTGCGAATGCCACGCCGTCACCCAACATACGACCGAATGGACCAATGATAGAGTGCGCAAGAATCACAGACACAATGATTGAGACAAACGGCACGACCACTAGGTAAAGGTAAGACGGAATGATGCGTTTTAAGTTGGTTTCAATAAACGCCAGAGCCATACCAGCAAGCATTGCTGGAATCACTTGCGCCTGATAGCCCACTTTCTCGATGGCAAATAAGCCAAAGTCCCACACTTCGGGTACTTGCTTACCAATCAGGTAGGCGTTCATCAACTGTGGCGAAACCAATGTTACACCAAGCGTGATACCCAGAATCGGAGTACCGCCGAGCTTTTTCACTGTCGACCAACACACGCCAACCGGTAGGAAGAAGAAGATCGCCTCACCAATCAGCCATAAGAAAGAGTGTACCGTTGCCCAAAACTGGCTGATTTCCGTTAGCGTTTGACCATCAAACATCTTGATGTCGCCAATAACGTTACGGAAACCAAGGATCAGACCACCGGTGATGATCGCTGGTAGCAGTGGTACAAAGATTTCTGCAAGGTGGGAAATACCACGCTCAACGATATTCATGTTTTGACGAGCAGCGTTCTTCGCTTCGTCTTTGCTGGCTTCACTTTTACCCGTCAGTCCGATCAGTACCTTGTAAACTTCATCCACTTCAGTACCGATAACCACTTGGAACTGGCCTGCGTTGGTAAAACAGCCCTTCACCATCGGTAATGCTTCTAACTGTTTCGTATCTGCTTTGTCCGTATCATTTAGAACAAAACGCAAGCGAGTTAAACAGTGACTTACACTGGCAATATTGTCCGGCCCCCCGACCAGCTCAATAAGACGCTCCACGTCTTTACGCGCAATCTTACTCATAATTTTGTCCACCCTGTATTGGATACATTCGATTCATCATTTTGTTTTTATAAATGGGAACATTCCCATTTCTTAATTTTAATATTGCCATTCGAAGACAAAAAACAAAATGGGAACAGTCCCATTAATTGAGAATGATCACAGTATAATTTTAGAGCAGATCGTTTTAGTGTGGATTAACAAACGATAGGCTGTTGAGTAAAGTGAACCACTTCCTCATCGCCATTTAATTGATTGATCAGCATGTTAGCGGACTTCTCACCTGCAAGGGTATAACCTGGGTCGACACTAAACACTTTAGGAAAAAGGAAAGAGAGCAATTCATTACCACCAACACCTGTCACAACCACGTCTTCACGTCCTAACTCTTGAAGACGCTTAATCACGCCCAACGCGATAGTGTCACTGGCGCACACGATGGCCTGAGTGTCAGATTGAAGGACTTTGTCTACCAACTGATAAGCACTTTCATGGCTCAACTTACCCGTTTGGAAACAAGGTGCAATTTGCTTGCGTTGACACCAAGCTTTATAAGCATTTAGACGAGCTAAGCCAGTGGTTTTGTCTTCAGGATCAACACCAATATAAGCAATGCGAGATAAAGATTGCTGCTCAAGGTGAGACAAAGCCATGTCTATCACACCTTGGTTATCGTAGTTGATCGAGGAAACCATTTGCGTGTCCATCGCGATCACGACGATACGATTCCCCCACTCCGCCAATGCTCGCTCATCACATCCAGTAAAGCCAAACACGATCACCCCATCGACGTTGCGACGTTTAAGCACATCCAAATGTTCATTGGTTTTATCGCGATCGAATTGGCTCTCCATGATCACCGCATCATAACCAGCGGAATACAAAGCATTGAGCATTGTACCAACGGCGCGATTTTCTGATGGTGAATCTAAACGGGAGATGATAACCCCAATAACTTTTTGGCTGCCGCCACGCATTGATTGCGCAGATTTGGACGGCACATAACCAGATTCACGAATGATTTGCTCAACCTTCTCTCGCGTTTGGGGTTTCACTTTTGGATCGTTAGTAAGCACACGGCTTACTGTCGATTTGCCCACGCCTGCCAATTTTGCGATATCAAGAATGGTGAGTTTTTTGCTCATAAGTGTTCAGATTAAAAGAAGGAATCAAACAAAAGGGAAGCAGTGGCTTCCCTTATCTCAGTCAGTAATGAAGATTACTTGTTTAAGTACGCAGGCACATCTGCAATGCTATCTAATACTACCGTTGCAATGGCTTCGCCCTGTTCCGTTACTGGCTTACCAGTGCGAACCAAAATCTTAGTGCCAACGCCTGCCGCTTCTGCTGCCATCATGTCTTCAGCTTTATCGCCGATCATCACAGATTTCTCCATGTCGATCTTCAAGAAGTCACGCGCAGAAATGAACATGCCTGGTTTTGGCTTACGGCACTCACAATCTTGCTTGTACTCGCCAATGCCATGTTCTGGATGATGTGGACAGTAATAGATACCATCGAACTCAACACCATTATCAGCAAAGTTCCAATCCATCCATTGAGTCAGAGACAAGAAACGGTCTTCACTGAATTTACCGCGTGCGATGCCCGATTGATTCGTCACTAACACTAGAAGGTAGCCTTTATCTTTTAGCGCTTTCGTCGCTTCAAATACACCATCAATGTACTCAAAATCATGTTCGTCATGAACGTAGCCGTGGTCAACGTTTATCACGCCATCACGATCGATAAAAACAGCAGGTTTTGCCAAAACGTATTTCTCTATTAACTCGGTTTAATCAGATTATTACATACCTTATAAACTTCAACACTATCTAATTCATTCTAGGCCTCGACAAAACGGTTGATTTGTTGGGCAAGAATCGGTAAATCTGAGGGTGCCCCGCCGTCTACCTCCTGCTTGTTATCTATACATCTTCGTTTCAAAACAGAACATCCATACATTTAGACGTCTAGACGTAAAAATATCTATTGACTTCATTCTGCTTAACCCATAGCATCAACTGAAAATTGAGATAAAGCTCAACATTAAGTTCTGTCAAAGGCCGTTTTTGACAGCGAAGTTCCCCGTATCTTTGGGCAGGTTGAAACATGATAGAAATAAAAAACGTCAATAAAGTGTTCTACCAAGGCAGTAAGGAAATCCTTGCCCTGAAAGACATTAACCTACACATCGACAAAGGCACCATCTTTGGTGTTATCGGTTCATCAGGTGCTGGTAAAAGTACGCTGATCCGCTGTGTCAACATGCTAGAAGCGCCGACCTCTGGTTCCATCATCGTTGATGGTGTGGATCTAACCAAACTCAGTAAAAAACAACTAGTCGAAACACGCCGTAACATTGGCATGATCTTCCAGCACTTTAACCTGCTTTCGTCTCGTACTGTGTTTGATAATGTAGCACTGCCACTAGAACTGGCAGGTAAAGACAAATCGCAAATCACAGCAAAAGTAACTGAGTTGCTAAAGCTTGTAGGCTTAGCCGACAAACACGAGAGCTACCCATCTAACTTAAGTGGCGGACAAAAACAGCGTGTGGCAATTGCTCGTGCATTGGCATCCGATCCTAGCGTGCTGCTTTGTGATGAGGCCACTAGTGCACTAGATCCAGCAACAACTCAATCTATCCTTGAGTTATTGAAAGAGATCAACCGCAAACTCAACATCACGATTTTACTTATCACTCACGAAATGGAAGTCGTAAAAAGCATCTGTCACGAAGTAGCAATCATCGGTGGTGGTGAGCTGGTGGAAAAAGGCACCGTTGGCGATATTTTTGCGCACCCTAAGACAGAGCTGGCACACCAATTCATTCGCTCAACGCTGGATCTTTCCATTCCTGAAGATTACCAAGCTCGTCTGCAAGCAGAGCGTGTTGATGGCAGCTACCCGTTGGTTCGCTTAGAGTTTACTGGCGCAACCGTCGATGCACCGTTAATGTCGCAAATTTCTCGTAAATACAATATTGATGTGAGTATTTTGAGTTCCGACCTTGATTACGCTGGTGGCGTGAAATTCGGCATGATGGTCGCAGAGCTATTTGGTAACGAAGAAGATGACAACGCAGCTCTTGAATACCTGCGTAAGCACAACGTAAAAGTAGAGGTACTTGGTTATGTCCTTTAATACGATTTCTGAATGGCTGAGTTTAAACAGCAAACTACTTTTAGGTGCAACGTGGGAAACGCTTTACATGGTTGCGGTTGCCGGATTAGTCGGCTTTGCTGTGGGTATTCCATTAGGCGTAATCCTCCATATTACTAAGAAAGGCGGCCTACTTGAAAACACCAAACTAAATAGCGGCTTAGGCGCTATCGTTAACATTGGTCGTTCTGTGCCATTCCTCGTACTGATGGTTGCGATTATTCCAGTGACAAAAATGCTGGTTGGAACCTTTATCGGTACAACCGCAGCAATCGTCCCACTGACTATTGGCGCCATTCCTTTTGTCGCTCGTCTTATTGAAGGTGCTTTATTAGAAGTACCGACAGGCTTGGTGGAAGCAGCGCAGTCAATGGGGGCGACACCAACACAGATCATCACAAAAGTTCTACTACCTGAAGCAATGCCGACTATTGTTAACTCAGTAACGATTACCTTGGTCACTCTCGTTAGCTACTCAGCTATGGCGGGTACGGTAGGCGGCGGCGGCCTAGGCGACGTAGCCATCCGTTACGGTTTCCACCGCTACGATGTAACTATCATGGCCGTGACTGTCGTGATGTTGATTGTTCTAGTACAGATTATTCAGTCTATCGGTGACGCAGTGGTGCGCCGTGTAGACCACAGATAAGCATCAAAAATACAAATTATAAGGAGATAAAGATGAAATTTAGCCTTAAAGGTCTTTTGACCGTAGCAACGGCCGCCTCTGCTCTTGCTCTAGCGGGTTGCGGCGACAAAGAAGTAGACGTAAACAAAGTAAAAGTTGGCGTTATTGCTGGTGCTGAAGCACAAGTTGCCGAAGTGGCAGCTAAAGTAGCAAAAGAGAAATACAACCTAGACGTTGAGCTAGTAACATTTACCGATTACGTAACACCAAACGCCGCTCTGGATGATGGTTCAGTAGACGCGAATGCGTTCCAGCACAAACCATACCTAGACCAACAAGTGAAAGACCGCGGCTACAAACTGGCTATCGCGGGTAACTCATTCGTTTACCCTATTGCTGGTTACTCAAAGCAAGTAAAATCAATTGATGAAATTCAAGATGGCGCACGCATCGCAGTACCAAACGACCCAACTAACCTAGGTCGCTCACTACTGCTTCTTGAGCAACAAGGTTTGATTACGCTACGTGATGGCGTTGGTCTACTCGCTACAGTACGTGACATCGTAGGCAACCCTAAAAATATCGAAATCATTGAACTAGAAGCCCCACAGCTTCCACGTTCACTGGATGACGTAACGCTATCTATCATCAACACCACTTACGCAAGCTCTATCGACCTATCGCCAGAGCGTGACGGCGTGTTCGTTGAAGATAAAGACTCACCATACGTAAACCTAATTGTCGCTCGCGAAGAAAATGTTAATGCGCAAAACGTACAAAACTTCGTAAAAGCTTACCAAACGGAAGAAGTTTACGAAGCGGCAAAAGAACTGTTCAAAGGCGGTGTTGTGAAAGGTTGGTAATCCCACTTTTCAAAACATGACTGAAAACAACGTTCTAAACATAAACGTTCTAAACACAAAAGGGCTGATGTGAAAACATCAGCCCTTTCTATTTGTCTATCTACCCATTTAAGTAGCTTCAATTCGCTACTTAAGATGGTCCCAAGAGATATTCGACACGATTCGGCAGTCATCACACTTAAAATGAAATATGTCATGTAGTGGCTCATCGAGTAGCCACTCGCCATCGCATTTTGGACACTTGCGCGCTTTCTCGCTCTCCAGCGACTGACCACCGACACGATACTGGTAATAGTACGTAGGGATCTTCGTGATGTATTCGATACGGCCACGTAAGTCCCAACCTCGGCGAAACAGCACACTATCCACATCGCAAATTTCGTGCAGCGCCGCATGTTCCGCTCGGCAGCCCCCTGCCATTTGGATTTCATCACACGCTTGCCACTCAGTCTGCCACTTAATGACGGCTTTATGGTCTCCATTAAGTGTTGGCTCATTACGATACAAAGGAATTGGCAACAGGGTTTCACCACTTCGCAAAGGCGAACACGTATGAACATAAGTCGTGTACAACACTTGCCAGCTAGGTGTCTCTTCTTCGGCTGCTTGTTCTGAATTCAAATCACGCCCCAGCATACGCATTTTCGGTGCAAGCAAAGACGCATCCGACAAACGGTTCATGCACACTTTGACGAAATCTGAGTGATAACGTGGATGCAAGCTGTCTTGTTCTGGGCAAACAACACGAACGAAAAATTCACCTTCTCCCATCACTATCGGGAATTCACGACCTAATACTTGGCCGTTGTAACGCAGAGCATCCATCAAGCCATTAATGGCTTTGTCTACCGCGCTGACGGTGGTGTTATCAAAACACTCAAACTGCAACTCAACAACATACATACTTAGACGGCAGCCTCTAACTTATTCAAGAACTCAACCAATGAATCTGCCAATACATCACGTTTAGAGGTGCCCAAACGCTCTAGAATCACATTGCCAGTGAGGTTACAAATAGAAATCACATCCATTTCCTCATCTGTCGCTGCGATAAATACTGTTGGTTTAAGTTTCAAGCGGCGCTGCGTCACCAAATGACCAAGAATATTTTCTTGTAGACGCACGAAATCGTCATCGCTCCAGACTTGCAGCAGCGTCAACGAATTACCTTGCCAAGTTGCCTCCATATCAGCGCAGTATTGAGAACCATAAAAGGCTTTAACATCATCTTGCAGTGACAACTCAATCGCATTTTCCACATTGGTGAAATCGGCCATTTCATCACGTGCGACCGCTTTCCAAAGCACCTTTCCATCACGCTTCTCTTCGACACAAGGAGAAACAAGCTCTGCAAGCTCTTCACTGCTTGGCAACTCATTGTGCTTAGCTTGCCAAGCTTGTTGGTAGCGCAGGCTGAACTCTTGTAGCGCCTGAGTAACGTTTGGGGTCATGAAGGTCTCCTCATTCCTTATTTATCAGATAGCCGTGCTTGCCGGATGGCAATTGACCAGCGGATTCAGTAAAATTCTCGCCATTCTAATCGAAAACGACCACAAAGTATGAGCAAATATTCTGACGCTAAAGAGCTTGCTGGCTTAACACTAGGTAAAACGACCGAGTATGCGAACCAGTATGACCCAAGCTTGCTGCAACCAGTCCCTCGCAGCCTGAACCGAGATGACCTCCAGTTAGGCGATACTCTGCCTTTCATGGGGCACGACATTTGGACGCTGTACGAATTGTCTTGGTTAAATAGTAAAGGTTTACCACAAGTGGCCGTTGGCGAAGTATACATTCCAGCCACCAGCGCAAACTTGATTGAATCGAAGTCTTTCAAACTGTACTTAAACAGCTATAACCAAACCCGCTTTGCAAGCTGGGAAGAAGTGACTGAGCGTTTAACACAAGACCTTTCTGAATGCGCAGGTGAAAAGGTGCTGGTTGAGGTGAATCCAGTGACCCACTATACCAATCAACCTATCGTAACAATGGACGGTGAATGTATTGATGACCAAGACATTAACATCACCAGTTACGATTTCGATGCCGATTTGCTTGAAGGTGCAGCAGGTGAAGTACAAGTTGAAGAGGTGCTACATAGCCACCTATTGAAATCAAACTGTTTGATCACTAACCAACCCGACTGGGGCAGTGTAGAAATTCGCTACCAAGGCGCAAAAATAGCTCGTGAGAAGCTGTTACGTTACTTAGTGTCTTTCCGCGAGCACAATGAGTTCCACGAACAGTGTGTAGAGCGTATTTTTACGGATCTAATGAAATACTGCCAACCAAGCAAACTGACCGTATTTGCCCGCTATACGCGCCGTGGAGGCTTGGATATCAACCCTTACCGCTCAACGGAACAAGATAAGCCAGCTCACAATCACCGTATGGCTCGTCAGTAAGCGCATAGGCAACAGAAATAAGTTCGGCAATCTAAAGGGTTGCCGGACGTTTTTATTGTCCAAGCATGTTACTATATCAAATGGCTTCAACCCGCATTTAAACGGCTAATTGAGGCTTTTCGCCGTTATCGCCATATCTAAAAACAGTTCGAGGGAACGAAAGGATGTTTTGGGACAGTTCGCGTCTATTCAAATTGATTGGCTTTCTTTGCTTGCTGTTTGTACAGCCACTTCATGCAACCATTTTATCGTCCGCGTTACTCAACGAAGCACAACAATTGGCGGAAATAGAACCATCACAAGCAAAACAAGCGGCAACCAACTATTTGTCACAGCGTGAGCTAACAGAACGCAAAGAAAGTGACAGCCCTTCAGCCATGTCTCGCGACGAAACAGATCGTAGCGTTCGCACACCAAGCAGCACCATCGAAGCGCACAAGATTATCGCTCAGGCAGATTACGCCATGGGTAATGTTCGTTCGGCTATCGAGCACCTAAATAAAGCGGAACGCTTAGCGCAAGAATATCAATTGCCGTACATGGACTTAGATCTCCAGCTGATGCGCAACCAAATGATTTGGATGTACGACGAAAACTACTCAAAAGCGGAAGACACGCTTAACCAAATTGAACAACAGCTCGATGAAGCCGATGCCGTATTACAACGCACCGACAGCGTTCGCTACCGACTAGTGATGCAAAGAGCACTCCTCGCTTCACATAGTGGCGATATCATTAAAGCGGAAAACTTGTACTCTGAAGCAAAGACCATGCTTGACGATAGCCGCTCTGAGTTAGCCTTGATCGACTACTACACAGCCGTCGGCGAGTTTTACCTCAATAGCAAGAAATACAATTTGGCTTTGTCAGAGCTGCTATACGGTTATTGGCAATCTATTGAAAGTAACAGTGGTGCAAGATTAGCAAAAGTGAATCGCCTTTTGGCTAGGCTCTTCCAGGAGCGACGAGTGTACGACAAAGCGATCGAATACTTATCTCAAGCCGCAGATTTTTATGACTCTTACCCTAGCTCTCCGATCCTAGCGGACGTCCTAGAGCAAATGGGCGACATCTACTTTTATCAGGGTAAGTTTAACCTTGCGTTAGTGCATTACTTCAACGTGCTTGACCATGAAAGTACCAGTAAGAACATCAATAGAATCATTAAAATTCGCTTAAGCTTGGCGGCTACCTACCTACAACTCTATAACTACGCGCTAGCAGAGCAGTACTTAGACCGCTCTAAAGAGCTTTTAGAATACACCAATATTCCTAAGCTTGAAGCAAAGGCTGCCCTGCTTCAGTCAGGTCTGGCTTATCATCAAAATGACAGTAAAGACGTCATTACTAATGCTAAGCTGGCGTTAGCACTTGCTGAAAAGTCACCTGAAAATAACAACTTCATTAAGCAGCAGTCATACCGTTTACTTGGGTTGGGTTACGAGCAGGCAGGCGAATACAAACTTTCTCTGCAAGCTTATAAAAAATACACCAACCTCGTTCGTCTAGAACAAAAGCAGCTTAACCAAATCAGTGAGGATGCGTTCCGTCAGCAAAAAGAATTTGCCGAACAAACCATCCATTACATCGGTCAATCAGAACGCTTAGAGCAAGTGGAAAGAGAGCATCGTAAATTCCAGAAAATCTCATTTGCATTGTTTATTACTGTCTTGGTCATGTTTTTGTTCATTATGCGCCGTGGTGTCATTATGCAGCGCCAAGCAAGTGAAATCGAAAAACTGCGTAACGACCTCTTCACCCACTCTCGCTCTCGTTTACGTAACTTGCGTATGCTGAATGTTAAGCTTTCTCGCTCATTGAAAAAGTCGAGCGAAACTTTCGAGCAATGGCAAATGGGTGAATTGATCCACGAACCACTTAATGATCGCCTACGCTTTGTTATGATCGATTTGCCATTCTTACGAAGCATGTACGTCCATAACGGCTATAAGGCAGGTCTAGAACTAGAACGGGCATTTGGCGACTTCCTTGCGGAAAAAATAGAAAAACCGTCGCGTCTTTACCATTTCTCAGATGCGAACTTACTCTACATAGAACCGAACGCTGACCGTGATGCTTCTGCCGAAGTCATGTTCGAAAAATTCCAGACTTGGGTGGATGAGTTCGCACAGCAGCACAACGTCAATCGTATTATTCGTATGGGCATCAGCGATTATCCGTTCTTACCCCGAGCCTACACTGCAATTAACGATGAGGAATTACTCGATCTGTTATTGCTTGCTACTCACATCGCACGAGAAGTCAGCTTGAAGGATAAGCAAAGCCACTGGGTGTTCTTAAAAGCCATCGATAATGCGCCTGCTGCTAGCTTTGCAACAGGTAACATAAGAACTGCCTGTCAACATGCCATTAGCCAAGGCCTGATCAAGATCCATTCGTCCTACAAGAATGAGGACGACATCAAGAAAATATTAAAAAATGGATAATTAAACGCCTGTTGAACGTAATAACTAATGACGCTATAAAGTTTTTTGTTATTATCAGATAATTGTCAGTAGTACATGGACTTAACCGTAGTCACTTCATGGGAATCTTGGAATCCGATATTCAGTCGCAGCTGCATCAGCTGAGTTGTCAACTTGACCAACTCAGACTGACTCATCGTGATACTTCACTCAAATTCAAACGTGAACAACAAGTTCTTAAACGCGTTGTGGCATCATTGTCTTCAGCTTGCCAGGGTTCGAACACTCAGGTATCCAACTACCTATTTGAAATCCAACAAGAGCTGCAACATCAAAAAGATATCAGCACTCTTATCCCGCGTTTAGCGGTATTAGAGAGGATGCTCAAACAGCAGTCGAAGACGATGGATAAACAAAACGGTTACCTTGACGAACAAATCAAGCACAGTGGTGAAACACTGCAACGTGTCACGGGCTTACCTGCGCAGTTAAAACGTGAACTACGGAACCTGATGAGTTTCTCTGAAGTTCACGCCAGCAATAAAGCTGATCAAGCCACTAAGCTACTGAGTATTTACGAACGCGCTCTGAAAATCATTACGTCTAATTCACGTCTACATCTTAGTGAATTTGAAAACAATCCTGACAGATCTCAACTTGAATGCTTGGCCAGCGACCTTCAACATACTATTACAGAGCTGGATTTCGAGGGAGAATCAGGCGATAGATTGCTGGATATTCGCGCTAAGTTGCTCCTTGGCGTGAGTGCCGAGTCTCTCATTGAGCTTACGCTCTCAACGCTGAAATTGGTTGTCGAAGCAACAAAGTTCGAGCGCGAGGCGTCAAGCCAATTCCTTGATCAGCTGAACACTTCTCTCGCAAGTAACCTAAAAACCGTTCATCAGAACGTCGACCAGCATCATACCTACTTTGAACACCGCCAAGAGCTCAACACAGAAATGAACAGCTTGGTTGAATTAAGCCAAAAGTCACTTAATCAAGCTCAAGATATCGCGGTTGTGAAAAAAGAAATCACGCCTCTTCTCGAAAAAATGGCGTCGCTGACAGAGCGACTGAAAATGACGGAAGAGCGAGAGCAAGCGCTGCAAGAGCGGTTAAGTTACAGTAAGAACCAACTCGAAGCGGTATTTGAAACTACGCAAGATTATCGTCGACGCTTAGATGACCAAGCTCAGCGTATGTTGCTCGACCCGCTGACTAAAGTTTATAACCGCACTGCATTTAACGATCGACTAGAGCTAGAGTATCGCCGTTGGATTCGCTCTCAGCAAAACCTTCGTGTTGTGCTATTTGATGTAGACAACTTCAAAGCGGTGAATGATAGCTATGGTTATACGGCTGGCGATAAAGCGCTGAAGATCATCGCTCGTACTATTAACAAGCGTGTATCAGAAACGGAAACAGTGGCTCGCTTTGGTGGCGAGGAGTTTATTCTACTCGTCCCGGAACAATCTGAAGAATACACACTGGATCTGATTAAGCATATCCAGCGTGATATTAGCCAATTACCCTTTAAGTTCCGTGAGCAAAATATCATGATTACCTTAGCTGCTGTATCGACGTCTTTCAAAGAGTCCGATACGCCAGAGTATGTGCTCGATCGTCTTGGCAAGATGCTTGCGGACGCTAAAAAACGTGGAACAAACCAGCTTAACTGGAGCTAAGATTCGTACAAAAAGCGAGCAAACAAACCAAATTTGGTGCAATCTACGCTTTATAACCACCCATTTTCAACGAGTTATCACATTTCTTCCCTTTTAGTCTGCTAAGCTGTAAAAACCCAAGTCACTTCAAGATGATGTATTTATAAAAGGCAAATGTATCATCTTGAGGTTGCTTGGGAGTTGATAACCATAAAACCAAATCGGCCAACTACCTTTCATCAAACCATACGTATAACACCAAAAAGGTAAGTTGGTACTTTCCCTCAAATTAATGCAACACAAGGAGGCGTTATGATTACCCATATAAGCCCCGCTGGTAGCATGGACTTGCTATCTCAACTAGAAGTAGAGCGCTTAAAGAACACAGCCTCGAGTGAACTTTATCAGCTATACCGTAATTGCACATTAGCGGTGTTGAACTCCGGTAGCCATACCGATAACTCGAAAGAACTGCTCGATAAATACCAATCGTTTGATGTCAACGTCGTGCGTCGTGAGCGTGGTATTAAGCTTGAGCTGACTAATCCGCCAGAGCACGCTTTTGTTGACGGCGAAATAATTAAAGGTATCCAAGAGCATCTGTTCTCCGTATTGCGTGATATCGTTTACGTAAACATGCATTTGGCAGACGCCCAGCGGCTCAACCTTACTAACCCAATTCACATTACGAACCTCGTGTTCGGCATTCTTCGTAATGCCAGAGCATTAACTCCAGGTATCGCACCGAATCTTGTCGTATGTTGGGGTGGTCACTCTATCAATGGAGTGGAGTATCAGTACACACGTGAAGTGGGTAACGAACTGGGCCTGCGTGAACTTAACATCTGCACAGGTTGCGGCCCTGGTGCAATGGAAGGGCCGATGAAAGGTGCAGCAATTGGGCACGCAAAGCAACGTTATACTCAGCAACGTTATCTTGGTTTAACCGAACCCTCGATTATTGCGGCCGAGCCACCAAACCCAATAGTAAATGAGCTGGTCATCATGCCCGACATCGAAAAGCGCTTGGAAGCTTTCGTCCGTATGGCTCATGGTATCGTTATTTTCCCAGGTGGCCCGGGCACAGCGGAAGAGCTACTGTACATTCTTGGCATCATGATGCACCCGGATAACGCCGATCAGCCAATGCCTATCGTATTAACAGGACCAAAAGAGAGTGAAGAGTACTTCCGCTCTATTGATGAGTTCATTCGCGACACACTTGGTGAGGAAGGGCAAAAGCACTACGAGATCATCATTGACGACCCGGCAGAAGTCGCTCGTATTATGAAACGCTCCATGGACTCGGTACGCCTTCACCGAAAAGAGAAAGGCGATGCGTACAGCTTTAACTGGTCATTGAAAATTGAGCCAAACTTCCAACTGCCATTCGAGCCTACTCATGAGTCGATGGAACAATTGGATTTAAGCCTAGATCAAGAACCGCAAGTTTTAGCGGCCAACTTGCGTCAAGCCTTCTCTGGCATAGTGGCAGGTAACGTAAAGGCTGAAGGCATTCGAGAAATAGAACGTAGAGGGCCTTTCACCATTCATGGCGACGCAGTCCTCATGAAAAAACTCGATAAGTTGCTAAAAGACTTTGTCGAACAGCACCGAATGAAATTACCTGGCGGTTCAGACTACGAACCGTGTTATCGAATCGCTCACCCGGAAATTGGTGGTCGATAGTCAGGCTAGCATTCGTTACACTAGGGGCATTACGCCCCTTTTTTATTGCTAAGTCATTATGTCTATTCATCTTGTTATCATTGATGCCCTAAACCTGATCCGCCGAGTGCACTCAGCACAACCAGATCCAACCGACATAGCAAGAACCATAACCACAACGCAAAGAACCCTCACTCGCATTCTGTCAGAGGCCAACCCGACACACATCATCGCAGTTTTTGATCACCACGAACAAGACAGAGGTTGGCGCGCTGAAATTCTCCCTGACTATAAGCAAAACCGAAAACCAATGCCTCTGCCACTACTGCAAGGGTTAGATGCGATTCAACAAGCGTGGTGGGAGCAAGGTATTGATTCATTGCTGTCTGAAGGCGATGAAGCAGATGATTTGGTTGCTACACTCGCAACGAAAGTGGCCAGCCATGGTGAAAAAGTCACCATCGTTTCGACTGACAAAGGTTACTGCCAGCTACTTTCCCCTACCCTACAAATCCGTGATTATTTCCAACATCGTTGGTTAGATGAACCATTTATCGAAAAAGAGTTCGGCGTAAAACCAAGTCAACTAGCGGATTACTGGGGATTGACAGGGATAAGCTCTAGCCAGGTTCCGGGCGTACCTGGAATTGGCCCGAAAGCAGCGAAAGAGATTCTCACTCAGTTTGAGAGTATTGAAGCTGCCTACGCTAGTGAAGATCTCGTACCGAAATACCGTAAAAAATTGGATGAGCACATTGAGTCTGCTCGTTTATGTAAACGCGTCGCCGCTTTAAAGTGCGATATAGAACTAGGCTTTAACTTGCAAGATATTCGCTTTTTAGGGCCAAACAAAGCGGAGTAGTGTCCGATGGTAGTTTCACACCATGAAATCCGGCAGATATTAAAAAAGCGCCATTTGAAGGCGCTTTTTCTATTCTAATCACTATTCCCAAAAGACTCGGGGAATAAAGTTAGTAAGGTGAAATATTCGACAAACATTGGATATGAATCGTGATCTCTTCACGATCATGATACAAATGTTTAGCTTGTAGCTTGAACTTTACCTTATTATCAATGAGGAACTGCTTCAGATTTTCAAGGTCTTGCAGCACTTCGTCATAACGCCCTTTCATTGGCAGCTTAAGGTTAAAGATAGCCTCTTTTGCCCAACCTTTTAACAGCCACTGTCCCATCAGGTGAGCAACACGAGCTGGCTTTTCCACCATGTCACAAACAATCCATGTTACGTTCTTGCGGTCTGGTTCGAACTTAAAACCATCCACCATATGGTGTTTGATCTGGCCAGTTTCCATCAAACTGTCTGCCATCATGCCGTTATCAACGCAGTGAACGAACATTGAGCGCTTCACTAATTGGTACGTCCAACCGCCTGGACATGCACCTAAATCCACACCCCACATACCTGGTGCCAAACGCTCATCCCACTCTTCACGTGGAATAAAGACATGAAATGCTTCTTCCAGTTTAAGTGTTGAACGACTTGGGGCGTCTGCTGGGAATTTAAGGCGAGGGATACCCATGAAGAACTGTGAGTTGTTGTCAGTGTAAGAGTAACCAACGTAACAGTGGCCAGGCTCAACAAAGCAAATGTGCAGTACTGGTTTTTTCGCGTTATCTTTGTTCAGCATTAAGCCTTTGCCGCGCAACGCTTGACGCATTGGGACGGTAAACTTACGGCAGAATTTCAGTAGCTCTTTCGCTTCATTTGTATCTGGCGTTTCAATTCTCAAATCACCACAACGAGGGAATGCTTCGATGTCTGCTAGTTCATTCAAAATTGGACTAATTCGGTCATCACTTGGCAACGATTGAAACTCAGCTGCTACCGCAAACATTTGTCGAGCAAAAATTAAAGACTTAAAGTCTAAACCTCTCGCAAGTTTGTCGGCATCTCCATCTTGGTAACACTCGAAGACAACATAACCTGAGTTTCTCTTCACACGAGGGAAGCCATACACTTCCAACTGTGTCGCTTTGTCCTGAATTTCACCAGCACACTCTTTCTCAAAGCCAGAACGGCAATAGAGCATTAGTTGTTTCACTTGGAGACCTCTTTGATATTGAACGCAGCAAAAAAGAACAGACACCAACCAATCATGAACAGTAATCCTCCCACAGGAGTAATTGGCCCAAACCACTTAATGCCCGTCAGCGCCAGCGCGTAAAGACTGCCGCTAAAACAAAAGATGCCGATAATAAAGCAAATCGCCGCAATGAAAAAATATTTTTGTGCTTTTTGTCCCAAATTGAGCAGAAGCAGAATGGCACAAAACACAATCGCCAACGTGTGAATAAATTGATACAGAACTCCGGTCTCAAATACACCGAGCAAATAAGGGGCCAGTGTCGCTTTTAGCCCATGAGCAGCAAATGCTCCAAGAGCGACCGAAAGCAGCCCAGACAGACCAGAGAATGAGAGTAACCACTTACTTTTCACTGTACACCTCTTTTATAAACGCCGCTAACTGCTCTATCGCGAGTGCAATGTTACCCACTTCAGTATGACCTGAGCTCTTGCGCGGTTTGAAGCTGTGGTCACCATCAGGTAAAAAGCTCACCGTTACTTGTGACGAAAGGACGAAATCATCGAATTCCTCACGCTTACCAAAGGTGTCTCGTTCCCCTTGCAGAATCAGCGTAGGTTTCTCAATGGTTGCTAAGTGCTCGCCTTTGTATTTCTCTGGCTTTCCTGGCGGGTGAAATGGAAACCCTAAACAGGCAATGCCCGACACCAGCTCATTTTCAGCCAACAAGCTCGACATACGACCGCCCATTGACTTACCACCAATAACCACGGGAGAAGAAGTAAAGTGAGCGATCACTTCGCTGTATGCTTCGAGCAACTTTGGCGCGCGATCGGGCGGACGCTTTTTGCCATCTTCCGAACGTTTCACCATGTAAGGGAAATTAAAACGCACTACACGAATACCTTGCTCCACTAATCCTTTGGCGACCGCTGTCATGAAATCATGCTCCATCCCCGCACCTGCGCCGTGAGCAAAAATAAACAGCGGTCCGTTTTCAGGTCCCTCAGCTATCCAGTGATTCATCCAATACTTCCTCTTGTTCTTTTCTCGCGGTTGCTAACATCCAGTCTCTAAACGTTGCGATTCGGCCCATATCTGCCTGCTGTTCATGACACACCACATAGAATGCATTCTTAGATATCAACACCTCGTCGAATGGTGCAATGAGTCGTCCGGCTTCCATTTCAGGTTTGGCGAGTACGTTGTTACCGAGCGCGACCCCCTGACCGTGCGCAGCAGCCTGTAGCACCATCGTTGAGTGACTAAAAATAGGACCGTGGTTTACGTTGATGCCTTCAATGTTGTAATGACGAGCAAACTGCTTCCAGTCTTTACGCGAAGTATCGTGTAACAAAGTATGTAATTTGAGGTCACTTAAAGATTCTAATGGTTTGTTACCCAAAAGTAATGAAGGTGAACAAAGTGGGATCAAAAACTCTTGGTACAATTTATCTGCTCGCAAACCTGGCCAGTTCCCACGGCCATAGTAGATCGCCACATCAACATCATCAGTCAGTGAGCCTTCATCCATATCTACGGCTTTAATACGAACATCGATATCGGGCTCTTGAGCATTAAAATCGGCCAAACGAGGTACAAGCCATTGGATAGCAAAACTCGGCGGTAGGCTAATCGTCAATGCCCCTTTTTCGCTACGTTCCAACACCTTATCTGTCGCTTCCGCAATCGAGGTGAAAATATCTTTGATATCGAGAAAGTAACTTTGGCCTTCTTCTGTTAACAACAAAGAACGATTACGTCGACGGAAGAGCTTCAATGATAAGAACTCTTCAAGCGCTTTAATCTGGTGACTGACCGCGGCTTGAGTAACAAATAACTCTTCTGCTGCTCGTGTAAAACTGAGATGACGAGCAGCCGCTTCGAAGACTCGAAGCGAATTTAATGGAGGCAATCTGCGAGACATATGGGACCTCTAATAGGATTAGTTTTTTTAATCTGAAACATTATAAAATGTCCGTTGTCGAACAGCCAGATAAATTCTATATTTCACCCCGCAACACGGGCCTGAACGGCTTGATTTCTTTGGAAATCAATTGGCTTCGTTGTTGCGATGTTGTGTTTGCAAACTCGTATTTCGAGTTAGGTAGATTTCTACCATAATGTTTTGTCCACACTCCCTGTGACAAAACATATACTTCCTGTATTTATTTTTGACCTGTCTGTCAAATTTGTTACACCGCCTAAATTAGGCGGTGTTTTTTTATCTATCAAAAATCTCATCCGCATATCTGGCAGCAATATCACTTTATTACTCTTCTTTCGGATTAACTATCGTTATATCAACACAAAGTGTATGGCTTTGCGATAAGCCTCAACATTATGCTAAGTAATGGTTGTCTGTAACGCGATCAAAAACAAAAAAGGCGCAAATTGATGTCTCAATTTGCGCCTTTTAACGTATTTTATCAGTCAGCTATGGACGGTAAACTTTTACGTTGCTGAAGCCTTGCTCTTGCAAGTAAAGCGCTTGCAGACGGCTCATCACACCGCGGTCACAGTAAAGTAAGTATGTCTTAGACTGGTCTAAGTCACCAAACTGTGTACCCAGCTTGTAGAAAGGGATATGTTTCACATCCACACCTTCGATTTCAAGTGGGTTATCGTCTTCCTCTTCAGGACTACGAATATCTAGCACAACCGCGTGCTCTTCTACCGCTTGAACTTGCTCTACTTCTGGTGCGGCTTGCTCAGACTCTTTCGCGATATCACGAATGTCCATCATGCGAGCTTCTTGAACCACTTGCTCAAGGATACTAAAGTCGAATTTCTCTTCTTCAGCTTCTAGCTTGCCTTTCACCGCTTTCACGGTTGGCTTCTTAGAGATAACACCACAGTATTCTGGCATTGTCTTTGCGAAATCTTCTGTGCCGATTTCACGTGCTAGATTGATGATGTCTTCTTTATCCCAGTTGATAAGCGGACGCAGAATCAGCGTGTCAGTTACGTTATCGATATGGCGTAGATTGGTTAGCGTTTGGCTCGATACTTGACCTAGCGCTTCACCTGTTACCAATGCTTCGATCTTCATCTTCTGGGCGATCATGCCTGCTGCACGCATAAACATACGCTTCAAGATCACGCCCATTTGGCCGTCATCGACTTTCTCTAGGATTTCCGCAACCACAGGCTCGAAATCAACTGAGATAAAACGTACTTTTGCTGAAGAACCGTATTTGTTCCATAGGTAGTGAGAAACCTGCTTAACGCCGATTTCGTGTGCTGGACCACCTAAGTTAAAGAAGCAGTAATGTACTTTTGAACCACGCTTGATATGAAGATAGCTTGAAACACCAGAATCGAAACCACCCGAGATCAGGCTTAACACGTCTTCTTGCGTACCCAGTGGGAAACCACCTAGGCCTTTATGACGAGACAATACTTGGTTTAGCTTGTCGTTCGAGACTTCTACCTTGATCGTCACGTCTGGGTTTCGTAGCTTAACACTAGCGCTTTCAATCGCTTGATTTAAACCACCGCCTACATAACGCTCTAGTTCAATAGAGGTAAAGTCATGCTTGCCACGACGCTTCGCACGTACAACAAAGGTTTTATTTTCGAGTGCAGCACGGTTGAGTTCTAGCACTTGCTCGAAGATATCGTGCAAGTCTTTAAATTCAGTTTGCTTCACTTCCAGTACGTGGTGAATGCCTGGTGTATGAGTCAAAACCTCAAGAACTTCAGCGTGGAATTCGTTACTCTCAGAGGTCACTTCAATGTGATCACGACGGTTAAATACCGCGACAGACTCCGTGCGGCTCTTAATGATGTTACGAATGTTGCACTCTAAAATCTTTGTGAAGCGCTTACGCACAGATTCACTTTTTACAAAAATTTCTGGATGGGGCTTTACAATAAATTTCATAGTCTAATTCGCAGGTTAGTTTCGCAATCAACAAAGAGTGACACTCAACTTCAATACTTCATACGCAGTAAAACCGCGTTTCAGTCACAAAAAGTAGTCTGAGCTCACTTTTAAGGCGCAAGATTATACACCCAAGCGGATTGGAAAAACAAAAAAAGCGAGCAATCTGCTCGCTTTCTTATCTCTTTACTGACTTAAAACTAAAGCCTACTTATTGAATTACTGGCACTTCTTCACTGTAGAGAGGCTCGCCTTGCATAATGCTGATTTCAACCCGTCGGTTAAGTGCGCGATTGTCATCAGAATCATTCGGTAACAAGGGCTCCGTATCCGCCATACCTCGTACTCTTAAACGTTGATGAGAGAAGCCTCTCACTTTCTCCATCTCTTGCGCGACTGATACTGCGCGCTGAGAAGAGAGATCCCAGTTAGAACGATAAAGCTCCGAATCTAGCGGTCGATTGTCTGTATGGCCAGATACTCGAACAATGCCTGGCACGTCTTTTACTAGCTCTGCAATCTGACGAACTAAAGGACGAAACTTAGGCTGCAAGAAAGCCGAACCTTCTGGGAATGCACCTTTTTCACGCATACGTATAACAATCTGCTGACCGAGGTTTTCAACTTCAATGGCGCCTTGCTCAATCTCTCGCTCTAAGGCTTTCTTGATGCTTTCCATCAAGGTTTCCATCTCTTGCGACATCTCTTTAGATTGCTGTTGTTGCATGTCCGCTTCGGCAGACTCATTGTTTTGAGTTGACGTTTCTGGCGATTGCCCACCCGTTAACTTGCCTTCATCACGTTTTGTGCCACCAGCTCGATCAGACTCCCCTTCATGAAATTCGAGCGTCTGCTGAGTGATGTCCATGGTTTGCTGCATGATGACATCAATCGGAGTTGGTTCCGGCCGACCCGGTCGAAACTCTTGGGCAATAATGCTAGTGCCTTTGGGAATGTCTTTCACTTCAAGCTGATTTTGCACACCGAAGGCAAATTTCATTGACCCTGCAATTTGTTTGAACTTCAGTACATCCATCTCAGAAAACGAGAGCAGAAGAACAAAGAAACACATCAGTAGCGACATCAAATCTGCGAATGTCCCCATCCATAACGGGAGGCCAGGTGGCGGACAATCGCATTTGTTATCTTCATCATCCATCACGACTCTCCAAGTTACTCGTCAATCTCAAGGGCACGTTTACCTTCATTGAGGTAGTTCTTCAAGTAACTATCGATCACTCGCGGGTTTTGGCCATCTTGAATCGCTAATACGCCATCCATGATCAAACGGCGATTTAGCGTTTCTTGGTCACGGCGAAGAGAAAGCTTATCCGCAATAGGGAAAAACACCATATTGGACAGGATCGCGCCATACAATGTGGTCAAGAGTGCAACGGCCATTGCTGGTCCAATCGCTTTAGGGTCATCCATGTTTGAAAGCATCGCAACAAGACCAACCAAGGTACCAATCATTCCCATCGCAGGAGCAACGTCGCCAAAGGCGCGAAATACACCAGTACCTTGCGTATGTCGTTCATCTGTAAGCGCGATGTCTTTTTTGAGTGCCGCTCTCACAACGTCGGCATCATGGCCATCAACCAGTAGATCAATGCCTTTCTGCATGAATGTGTTGTTTATTTCCATCTCTTCAAGAGCAAGAAAACCACCTTTACGCGCCGCATCGGCCATTTCCACAATTTTTGCGATCAGGTCTTCGGGTTCATCCGCTTTAAACATGAAGGCTTTGCCAGCAATCTTTGTCGCACCAAAAAACTGTCCCATTGTGAACTTCATCAACACGACGAATATTGAGCCACCAACGACAATAAGGATCGACGTGACATCGACAAACATGCCGATGCTGCCACCAAGCACCATCGCCATAATGACGAATGCAAAACCACCAATCAAACCTAATAGGGTTGCTAAATCCACAAAGCACTCCTCACGCTATACTCAAATACTGCCATTGGGCGGATTATTACCTGTATCGACAACTCGCGCAGAATTTTTAGAAAAATCTTAGCTAATGGATCACAAATTACACCTAACAACCTCAACCAAAATATGGGGTTTCACCGCTTAGACTCGTTGAACGCTAATTTTGTGACAATTATATAAGGTTAAATTTGACCAAGTTACTAGGCTAAGGTAACTTTCGTGCATCTTACCCGAGGCTTGATTAAGGCAGAAAAAAGATGGCGGTCAAGAAACCAGAAAACATGACCTTTGAAGCAACCATTGAAGAGCTTGATAGCTTGGTTGATCAATTAGAAAATGGCGATCTTGCTCTAGATGATGCCCTGCGTAAGTTTGAACGAGGCATTGCCTTAGCTCGTGCAGGCCAAACTAAATTAAGCGACGCCGAACAGCGCGTGAGCATTCTTCTTAGTGAAGATGATGAAGCACCACTGAGTGACTTCAAACCAGATTCAGAATAACAATCAGTAGTGAGCAATGTGATGCAACAGACATTGACGTCTTTTCAACAAAGAAACAATCAGCAATTGAATTTGTGGCTCGATCAGCTTCCATATCAAGAGCAGCCATTGATTCAAGCAATGAAATACGGCCTTTTGCTAGGTGGAAAACGCGTTCGCCCTTTTCTTGTTTACATCACAGGTCAAATGCTCGGCTGTAAACCTGAAGACTTAGACACCCCAGCCGCTGCTATCGAATGTATACATGCCTACTCACTCATTCATGATGATCTGCCAGCCATGGACGATGATGAACTGCGTCGAGGTCAACCAACTTGTCATATTAAGTTTGATGAAGCAACCGCAATACTGACAGGTGATGCACTACAAACCCTTGCCTTCACTATTATTGCTGATGGTCAATTAAGCCCGGCGGCAGAAGCTCAACGCATCAACATGATCAAAGCATTAGCGCATTCTTCTGGTGCCAGCGGCATGTGTGTAGGGCAAGCCTTAGATTTAGGCGCGGAAAATCGCCAAGTTTCTCTTGAAGAAATGGAAGAGATACACCGTAAAAAAACCGGAGCTCTGATTGATTGTGCGGTAAAATTAGGTGCATTAGCTGCTGGTGAGAAAGGTATCGAGGTTCTACCTCACTTGGAGCGCTACTCAAAAGCAATTGGTTTGGCGTTTCAGGTTCAAGACGATATTCTTGATATCATCAGTGACACAGAAACACTGGGTAAGCCTCAAGGTTCCGACCAAGGTCTGAATAAGAGCACTTATCCTTCCCTGCTGGGTTTAGAGGGAGCCATAGAGAAAGCTCACACTCTGTTACAGGAAGCACTTCAAGCATTGGAAGCTATCCCATACAATACTCAGTTACTCGAAGAGTTCGCCCGATATGTCATCGAGCGCAAAAATTAACACTATAAGCGCGCATTTATATGACTCTTGATATTTCAAAGTACCCAACACTGGCGTTAGCAAATACACCGGAAGAATTACGTCTTCTTCCGAAAGAAACATTACCAAATCTGTGTGATGAACTGCGAACGTATCTGCTAAATTCAGTGAGCCAATCTAGCGGACACTTAGCGTCTGGCTTAGGCACCGTAGAGCTAACTGTCGCTCTGCATTATGTTTACAACACCCCTATCGACAAATTGATCTGGGATGTTGGTCATCAGGCTTACCCGCACAAAATCCTCACCGGACGTCGCGATAAAATGCCAACAATTCGCCAAAAGGATGGTCTACACCCTTTCCCTTGGCGTGAAGAAAGTGAATATGACACTTTGTCTGTCGGTCACTCTTCGACATCTATCAGTGCAGGCCTTGGCATGGCCATCAGCGCACAAAAAGAAGGCAAAGGCCGTAAAATTGTCAGTGTGATTGGCGATGGCGCAATTACAGCAGGCATGGCATTCGAAGCCATGAACCACGCTGGCGACGTTCATCCTGATATGTTGGTGATTTTGAACGACAACGAAATGTCGATTTCAGAAAACGTCGGCGCCCTGAATAACCACCTTGCAAAGGTACTTTCTGGTAGCTTATACACTTCTATCCGTGAAGGCGGCAAGAAAGTGCTGTCTGGTGTTCCACCTATTAAAGAGTTGGTTCGCCGTACGGAAGAGCACCTAAAAGGCATGGTAGTGCCTGGTACTCTGTTCGAAGAGTTCGGCTTTAATTACATTGGCCCGATTGATGGGCACGACGTCAATGAACTCGTCAAAACGCTGAAAAATATGCGTGAGCTCAAAGGCCCTCAGTTCCTACACATCATGACCAAGAAAGGCAAAGGTTATGAGCCGGCCGAGAAAGATCCTATCGGCTACCATGGTGTTCCTAAATTCGATCCAACGCATAATTGTCTGCCGAAGAGCAGTGGCGGTAAGCCAACTTACTCAAAGATCTTCGGTGACTTTTTATGTGACATGGCGGCCCAAGATCCTAAGCTAATGGCAATTACGCCAGCAATGCGCGAAGGATCAGGTATGGTGCGTTTCTCAAAAGAGTACCCAGACCAATACTTTGATGTGGCGATTGCTGAGCAGCACGCAGTGACACTTGCAACAGGTATGGCAATTGCGGGCGATCATCCAATCGTAGCTATCTATTCGACTTTCTTGCAACGTGGTTATGACCAACTGATCCACGACATCGCGATCATGGATTTACCAGTGATGTTTGCGATCGACCGCGCAGGTCTCGTTGGCGCAGATGGTCAAACTCACCAAGGTGCGTTCGATTTGAGCTTTATGCGCTGTATTCCGAACATGGTGATCATGGCGCCAAGCGACGAAAACGAGTGCCGACAAATGCTTTACACTGGCCATAAGCATTCTGGCCCGAGTGCGGTTCGATACCCTCGTGGTAGCGGCATGGGCGTAGAAATCGAAACTGAGTTTACGGCGTTAGAAATCGGTAAAGGGCGCATGGTTCGCCAAGGTGAAAAAGTTGCTATTCTGAGCTTTGGTACTTTCTTGGGTAACGCGCTAGAAGCGGCAGAATACCTTAACGCCACTGTTGCTGATATGCGCTTTGTGAAGCCGCTCGATGAAGCATTAATTCGTCAATTAGCCGCAGATCATGACGTGCTCGTGACGTTAGAAGAAAATGTTATCGCAGGTGGTGCAGGTGCGGGTGTCGTTGAGTTCATGATGAAAGATAAAATCATTAAGCCAGTCTTAAACCTAGGTTTACCCGATGAGTTTATTCATCAGGGAAAACAAGATGAACTGCATGAAGAGCTTGGTCTCGATGCAAAAGGAATTGAAAAATCCATCTTGGATTATTTAGCAAAATAGAATGTAAAAAGGGATGTTCATAGCATCCCTTTTTTACGTTCAGTGTTTAGTTCATCCAGCCCGCATATTTTGCGACTAGAAACAGGGCAACACCGGCCATAACTCCCGCCACGATATCATCAACCATAATACCCAGCCCACCGTGAACTCGCTTATCTAGCCACCCAATTGGCCAAGGTTTTACCATATCGAAAAAACGAAATAAGATGAAGCCAGTTATCAACCACTTCCATTCAGTGAGTGGAATATTCAGTGCAGGTACAATGCTCATCGTAATCCAAAAGCCTGCAAACTCATCCCATACGATTGAACCATGATCATGCACCTTCATGTCTGCAGACGTCACTTGGCATATTTGAATGCCGATCACACACGAAATCAGAACAACAATGACATACGCCGTAAATGGTAATTGTGCCAACAACAAAAAGAAAGGCACGGCCGCCAGTGTGCCCATTGTTCCAGGGATAAACGGGGATAATCCACTGCCAAAACCCGTCGCCAATAGATGCCACGGGTTCTTTAATGAAATCAGAGAAAGAGGGTTGGTCATATCCTTAAACCTATACTGCTAGTTTGGTTTCAATCGTCATGCCTGTGAGTTGCTCAATAGTTACAGGCTCTTGGCTAGAGCTTAGCTCAGATCATTTAAAGTGGTCGAAGCCACTTAAGTCCCAATCAAGTGGTTGATTGTTATCATGCAGCTCGAAGGTTCCATTTGGTCGGATTTGACCAATACATGTGACCTTACAGCCAGTATGAGATAAAGCGCTTTGTAACGAGCCTCGATTTTGCTCCGGCACGGTAAAACACAACTCGTATTCTTCGCCACTTGCTAAAGCATACTGCTGCGCGCTGATCTTATCATCTAAAAACTGGACTAATTCTGAAGAGATCGGTAGCTGAGAGACATCAATACTCACCCCAACCTGAGATCGCTGTAAAATGTGCTTAATATCAGAGATTAAACCATCTGAAATATCTATCGCCGACGAGGCTAAGCCAACAAGAGCTTGTCCAGCAAGCACACGCGGAGAACTAAGGTAATGAGCTCGCTCTAGTGCTTCCGCGCCGGCTCTGCTGCGCAGAGAGTCATCTAGAATCACATCCAAGCCAGCTTTTGCATCGCCAAGGTTTCCCGTTACATATACCCAATCCCCAGGCTTTGCGCCGGATCGCGTGAGCGCTTTGTCTTCAGGTACAAAACCTTGCACCGTGAGTGTCAGACACAATGGCCCTTTGGTGGTATCACCGCCTATTAACTGAATACCATAGTAATCAGCCAGTTCGAAAAATGCATCACAGAAAGGAGCAAGCCATTCTTCATCTGGCTCAGGCATCGTTAATGCAAAGC
Organism: Vibrio sp. YT-19(2023); assembly: GCF_033337395.1. Classification (NCBI taxonomy): domain Bacteria; kingdom Pseudomonadati; phylum Pseudomonadota; class Gammaproteobacteria; order Vibrionales; family Vibrionaceae; genus Vibrio; species Vibrio sp. YT-19(2023). The sequence goes on from NZ_JAWOQN010000007.1 coordinate 56,365, forward strand.
TCACCCACGCAGGCGTTGCGCCCATCGCCGCCAAATCACTGATGTTAGAAGCCAATGCTTTGTGTGCGACCCATGCTGGGTTCGCGTCGGCTAAGAAATGCGTTCCAGCTACCAATGTATCCGTGCTAATCGCAATCTGAACATTAGCTGGCGCTTTGACCAAAGCACAATCATCACCAGCGGCTAGATGGACATCTTTACGTTGGCTCTGACGACCGACGAAGTACTTGTCTATCAGATTAAATTCACCAGACATAATTCACTTACTTTTTGATGTAAAAGCTTTTGATACAAAAAAGGTCAGCATGTGCTGACCTTTTCATTGAAGAAATCGTTATTTCTTACGAATGTGAGGTGCTGCTTTATCAAGTACACCATTCACAAACTTGTGGCTATCTTCTGCTGCGAAAACTTTTGCAAGTTCAATCGCTTCATTGATAACAACTTTGTAAGGAACATCTTCGCGACGAGTCATCTCGTACATAGCAAGGCGAAGAAGAGCAAGTTCCATCATATCTAAATCCTGCATAGGACGAGAGATGTATGGACGAATTTTGCTATCTAGCTCAGCGTGGCTAAGTACAACACCGCTTAATAGTTCACGGAAGTAAGCTACGTCTGTCTCTGGAGCAGCAAGCGCTGGCTCAGATGCATGAAGTTCTTCTTCATCGTATTTGTCGCCAGACAAAAACTGTTCTTCAATCTTGGCAACATTCTCTTTAGTAATTTGCCATGAGTAGATCGCCTGTAGAGCGAATTGACGTGCGTTACGACGTGCGGCTGGTTTCACACTGGCCCCCATTAGGAATCAATTTCAGATAGTACATTAATCATTTCAAGTGCGCTTAGTGCAGCCTCTGCACCTTTATTACCAGCCTTGGTTCCTGCGCGTTCAATCGCTTGATCGATCGTATCAACAGTCAAAACACCAAATGCTACTGGAATGCTGAATTCCATAGACACTTGTGCTAGACCTTTGTTCATTTCACTACAAACATAGTCAAAGTGAGGCGTTCCACCGCGAATAACAGACCCTAGAGAAACAATAGCGTCGAATTTGCCAGTTTTAGCAACACGCTGAGCTACTAGAGGTAGTTCTACGGCACCTGGACAACGCACAACCGTGATGTTGTCTTCGCTTACTTGTCCGTGACGCTTTAGTGTATCGATCGCACCAGAAAGTAGGCTTTCGTTAATAAAACTGTTGAAACGAGAAATAACGATAGCAATTTTTGCATTTGGCGCTGGGAAGCCACCCTCGATCACTTTCATAAGCTTTCCTTTAACTCTATTTATAAGTGAAATATGTTCATCAAGTGAGAATCGCCGGATTCTAGCACAAATTTGTGAGCAATATCTAATGGAAATTGGAGGCAAATCACCGGTTCCTAGCCATTGACGAGTTAAGCACGTCAAAGACTAGGAACTTATTGTTCGGTTGTTACTCGCAGACGTACTCAACAACGTTCAGACCAAAACCACCTAACGCGTGGTACTTTTTGTTGGTCGATGACAGAAGGCGCATATCATGTACACCGAGATCCGCAAGAATCTGTGAACCAACGCCAACACGGCGAGACGTGCCTTGTTTTTTAGCAAGCGTTGGGGCTTCACCTTTGTCTTGCGCTTCGAACATCTTCACGCGATGAATAAGTAGATCGGTCGATTCTTCATGGCCAAGAACAACCAGCACACCGCCTTCTTCACCAATGCGTTTCATTGCCTTATCTAGTGTCCAGCTGCGCTCTGCATTACGATCGCTACGTAGTAAGTCGGTAAAAACGTCTTGAAGATGAACGCGAACCAGTGGCGCTTTTTCTTTCAAATCGCCCTTGCACATTGCGTAGTGCACTTGGTTATCAATGGTGTCTTTGTAAGTGACTAACGTGAACTCGCCAAACTCTGTCGGTAGCTTGCACTCTGCCACACGTTCAATCGTTGTCTCAGTGTTATTGCGGTACTCAATTAGGTCGGCAATAGTGCCCAATTTAATACCGTGCTTCTCTGCAAAGATCTCTAGATCTGGGCGACGAGCCATGGTGCCGTCGTCATTTAAGATCTCAACAATCACCGATGCTGGCTCTAAACCAGCAAGACGAGCCAAATCACAGCCAGCTTCAGTGTGACCTGCGCGAGTCAGTACACCGCCGTCTTGAGCTGCGAGAGGGAAGATGTGACCAGGCTGCACCAAATCCGCAGCTTTAGCGTTTGGCGCGACTGCTGCTTGAACGGTACGTGCGCGATCTGCGGCTGAAATACCAGTCGTTACCCCTTCTGCTGCCTCAATCGAAACAGTAAAGTTGGTGGTGTATTGCGCATTATTGTCTTGCACCATTGGTGGCAGACCTAGACTTTCGCAACGATCTTTGGTCATGGTTAAACAAATCAGGCCACGGCCATAGGTTGCCATAAAGTTGATGGCTTCCGGCGTAATATGCTCGGCAGCCATGATCAAGTCACCTTCATTCTCGCGGTCTTCATCATCCATTAGGATGACCATTTTGCCTGCGCGAATATCATCAATAATTTCTTGTGGCGTACTGATTGGCATAGTCTGTTATCCCGTTATTCTAAATTTGTTATTGCGACAGCAATGAAAAATTACGTTGCAGTGAATGCTAGTTAGGTCAATAGTTTGAGCTTTGCATTAAGCAAGTCAATGAATCTCGCGGTGTTCTGTGAGTCTGCTCTTTATCGCATGCCTCACGCAGCCACTCCCAAGACTTATGCAAAACCGTTTTGCTGTAAAAAGTCCATCGTGATACGAGACTCGGCCTTATCTTCTTGTTGTCCTTGCAGTAAACGCTCCATATAACGCGCAAGTACATCAACTTCTAAGTTGACTTTGCGCCCCACTTGAAACTGGTCAATCGTAGTTTCTTCACTCGTATGAGGAACGATCGTCAGCTTAAAAGCATTTTTACGTAAGTCGTTGACGGTTAGGCTAATACCATCAACAGTAATCGAGCCTTTCTCTGCAACGTACTTGCTAATTTCCGCAGGCATTGCAACCCAAAACTCTATCGCACGGCCAACTGAATTGCGTTCGACAATTTCACCACCCCCATCGACATGGCCAGAAACGATATGTCCACCCAATCGCGTTGTTGGCAACATGGCTTTTTCTAGATTCACCTTATCGCCTACTTGGTAATCAGCAAACCCAGTTTTCTTCAAGGTTTCTAATGACAGATCAGCACTGTAATAGTGGCTTCCGAAGTCAACTACCGTTAAGCAAACACCATTGGTCGCAATGCTATCGCCTAACTTAACGTCTGACATATCAAGCGTACCCGTTTCAACCGTGACGGTGATGTCTTCGCCCTTCGGCGTAATCGCAGCTAACTTGCCAACTGCTTCTACTATTCCTGTAAACATACTATTTCTTATCTAATTTCATTACGTTTTATGGTGGCGGTGATGCGAATGTCTACCCCAACCATACGAACGTCTGTAATGTTTAAATCTATGACGTCAGCCATAGCGCTTAACCCTAAAGCACCGATAAGCCCCCGACCATCGCTGCCCATGAGTTTTGGCGCAAGGTAAACAATGAGCTCATCTACAAGATTAGCCTTTATCATCGCACTCGCTAGCGTAGCTCCAGCTTCAACCCATAAGTGATTGATGTGGTGCTCATCCGAGATACGTTTTAATGTCGTTGATAAGTCAATTTGGTCAGCGCTGTCCAATAGAGGGATACAGTCTCCATCAGAGCGAATAATAACTCGCTCTCCATCGGTGTGGAACAGCTTGAGCGCACCCGTTAAATGGTTCTGACGGTCTAAGATTACACGTACTGGTTGACGAAGTTCTTCTCGTAAATACTGCGCTTGAACACTGGTAGGTAAGTCATCCCAACGCACATTGAGTGACGCATTATCATCAATCACCGTTTTGCTGGTAGAGAGAATACCACCACTCATCGCTCGATAACGCTGCACATCTTGGCGGGCCGCAGGGGAGGTGATCCATTGGCTCTGACCATTATTGAGTGCGCTTTGCCCATCCAAACTGGCTGCCATTTTTAATTGAACAAACGGCATGCCTGTGCGCATGTACTTTATAAAACCAGGGTTAAGGGCAAGGGCATCTTGCTCTAACAAGCCGATTTGTACTTCAATTCCGGCATCACGTAACATCTGGATGCCGCGACCTGCAACTTTCGGGTTTGGGTCTACCATGGCGCAAACCACACGTGCCACTTTGGCTTTAATCAGCCCTTCGGCACATGGCGGTGTACGGCCGTAATGAGAGCAAGGTTCTAGCGTCACATAAGCGGTTGCACCAACTGCTTTTTCACCCGCCATGCGCATCGCGTGCACTTCGGCATGCGGCTCACCAGCACGATGGTGATAGCCTTCACCGACAATTTCTTCATCACGAACGATGACACACCCTACATTTGGATTAGGGGCGGTGGTATAAATGCCACGTTTCGCTAACTTAATAGCTCGTGACATCATGGCGAAATCTAAATCAGAAAACGCTCTTTCAGGAGTGTGTTGAGTCATGAGCTACTCAGTCTTCTAGGCGGGCAATCTCTTCGCCAAACTCGCGAATATCTTCAAAGCTGCGGTAAACGGAAGCGAAACGAATGTAAGCCACCTTATCGAGCTCTTTGAGCTGGTCCATGACTAAATTACCAATCATTTCACTCGGAACCTCTCGCTCACCCGTCGCACGCAGTTGTGATTTGATCATACTGATCGCTAACTCTATAGAATCGGCACTCACTGGGCGTTTCTCTAAAGCGCGTTGAATACCGCCAACCATTTTATCTTCATCAAATGGTTCACGGTTGCCATTCGATTTGATCACTTTAGGCATCACTAACTCTGCGCTTTCAAACGTAGTGAAACGCTCGCTACACGCCAAGCACTGACGGCGACGTCGAACTTGATGGCCATCAGCCACTAAGCGGGAATCAATAACTTTGGTATCGTTCTCGGAACAAAAAGGACAATGCATATCACCTCCATATCTATACCAAAATAACCTCATGAGCAATCACGGATAACCACGCGTTCATGGTTATACGGACTCTATTAAAGCTATTTGGGTATAACGCTTTCAAACCGAAATAAAAGCTCATGTAGTGTAGCGGAATTGGTATGTTAGACAAAACAAAAAGGGGCGCAAAGGCCCCTTTTTCACTCAAGATCTCGTCGAATGTGTTAACTGCGTGCTAAGTAGTTCGCTTTACCAACCCACTTGTAGCTAGTTAGCTCTTCTAAGCCCATCGGACCGCGTGCATGTAGCTTTTGTGTAGATACTGCGACTTCTGCGCCAAGGCCAAATTGCGCACCGTCTGTAAAGCGCGTTGAAGCATTCACATAAACCGCCGCCGAACCGACAGAATTGATGAACAGTTCTGAGTTTTCCAAACTATTGGTCATGATCGCATCTGAGTGGCTCGCGTTATGGACACGCATATGATCAATGGCATCTTTCACATCAGACACAACTTTTACACCAAGAGTGTAGCTCAACCATTCCGTATCAAAGTCACCTTCAACAGCATCGCGAATTTGTGTTGCTTGAGCCATCAGTGCTTTTGCCTTAGGCTCTGTCACGAAGGTCACTTTATCGTTCATGCGCTCTACGATCATTGGTAGGAGTTGCGCTGCAATTTTTTCATGCACGAGCAGCGTATCTAATGAGTTACACGCAGATGGACGTTGAACTTTAGAGTTCTCAACCACATTCAGGGATTTCTCTAGATCAGCGGATTCGTCGACAAAGATATGGCTGATACCAAAGCCACCAATAATCACCGGAATCGTGCTGTTTTCTTTACACATTTTGTGTAGGCCAGCACCACCGCGTGGAATGATCATGTCGACGTAATCGTCCAACTTAAGCAATTGAGAAACAAGCTCACGATCTGGTTTTTCAATGTACTGCACAGAAGCGGCAGGAAGGTTCGCCTTTGCGAGCGCAGACTGAATAACCTTCACTAATTCCATATTCGAGAAAAAGGTCTCTTTGCCACCACGTAAAATGCTTGCGTTGCCGGTTTTCAAGCACAACGCTGCGATATCAATGGTTACGTTTGGACGCGCTTCATAAATTACGCCCACGACACCAAGCGGCACGCGACGACGAGACAGTGACATCCCATTTTCCAGTACCTTACTGTCTATTTCGCTGCCTACAGGATCGTTCAGGCTAATGACGTTGCGAACATCATTCGCAATTGCAGTCAATCGTTCTTCGTTAAGCAAAAGGCGATCGAGCAGCGCATCGGTTAAACCCGCTTCACGGCCAAGTTCGATGTCTTTAGCGTTTGCCGCCAAAATAGCAGCAGAGTTTGCTTCTAGCTCATCAGCAATGATGGCTAATGCTTGGTTTTTTTGCGCAGTTGACGCTGTCGCTAATTCGAAAGCTGCATCTTTAGCAGCTTTACCCATATTCGTTAAATCCACTTTGCTTCCCTCTAATTCTATTCCTGAATGACGACCAAATCATCGCGGTGAATCACCTCAGAGCCATAATCATGACCCAAAATAGAGATGATATCTTTACTGTGCTTACCCGTAATTTTAGTTAGGTCATCACTTGAGTAGGCGCTGATGCCACGAGCCACCAACTTACCGTGAGCGTTTGTTACACGCGCTACTTCGCCTCGTGCGAAGTCACCACTAACTTTGATGACCCCTTTAGCAAGTAGGCTACTGCCCTTGCCAACCACAGCATTGACTGCACCATCATCAATAACGATGTCGCCCGATGCCGCAGGTCCCGCTAGAATCCAGCGTTTACGATTCTCTAAGGCTTCAGCGCAAGGTAGGAAGCGCGTGCCCTGAGGTTCAGCACTTAAAGAGTCAAAGATAACATTCGGCGCGCTACCAGCAGCAATAATAACCTCTATACCTGCGCGGCGAGCGATGTCTGCGGCTTGCAGCTTCGTTGCCATACCACCAGTACCCAATGTTGTACCGCTTCCACCTGCGATTTTACGCAGCGTATCGTCGATGGTTTTTACTTCCTTGATAAGCTCTGCGTTCGGATCTTTACGAGGGTCAGCAGTAAACAGACCTTTTTGGTCAGTTAAAAGCAAGAGCTTATCTGCACCACATAAAATGCCTACCAAAGCGGAAAGGTTGTCGTTATCGCCAACTTTAATCTCGCTAGTCGCAACGGCATCATTTTCGTTTACGATAGGAACAATATCGTTCGCAACGAGCGCATTAATAGTGTCGCGCGCGTTAAGGAATCGCTCACGATCTTCTAAATCGGCACGGGTTAGTAGCATTTGGCCGATCTTGATACCATAAATACCAAACAAAGACTCCCATGTTTGAATCAAGCGACTCTGCCCCACCGCGGCAAGTAACTGCTTACTCGCCATCTCGTTGGGCAATGCGGGGTAACCAAGATGCTCACGGCCTGCTGCAATCGCACCAGACGAAACCATTACGATTGAATGGCCTTGTTTTTTAAGCTCAGCACACTGGCGTGCTAACTCAACCATGTGTGCACGGTCGAGTGCCAGAGTGCCGCCTGTCAGCACACTTGTACCCAGTTTCACAACGACAGTTTGTGGTTGTGAAACAACTGCATTTTGTTGATTCGTTGTCATGATGTCTTCTGAAGTGAAAAACAAATAAAGAGAGGATGTTTTAACAATCAAATAGGGAATTAACAAGAGAAAAGGTGCGTTTTCGCACCTTTTTGTTTGGTATTAAATGAAAACAACCAAATTAAGCGAAATCGAAAGACTCCGTGTGATATTCGACTTCTAATTTGAAGTGTTCTTCTAAAGTATCAACCAGCTTTTGATGGAATGTGCTCTGCGTGAGATACACTTCCTCTACTACTTTTTTGGGAAGGGCTTCAGATACCCATTGCCCTTCTTTGTTGTACTTGCCAATATGATATTTAGCAGTAAAGCCTCCCTCGATGGATTCCAAATCCATCCACCAGCCCCAAAATTCACGCTTCTCAGGCGATTTTTTGTCGTCTACACATACAGATAAACAATCAAAATAATAGCGCCCTTCTTGCGATTGTGGTTCGCGCAGGTAAGGCCCTATCGCCTTCAACTTTGACATCAAGCGAAAGTGAGTCGGGCCCTGAGTCGTCTCTGACATATGAATCTCCGTTTTCATAGTTAAAAGTAAACACCCAAGAATGATTATTATTTTTAATTATCATGAGCTTATTTTTTGCTCAGATATATCACTCTTAACTAATTTAGGAGAATTGTCACCCTAATAATTCATCTTCTAGCCACTTTATGGCTAAATCGAGGGATTGCTCATATCCTTTTGTAATTGTTTTGGAACTGATTTTTTTCGCTCTACCATACTGGCTAAATAGAGCAACAAGTTGATTATCACTGTGTGGCGACACTGGATCGCCCTCAAGACTCAAAGCCAAAATAGGCACTTTGGTTTTTCGACTGCTCAGGAAGCCCTGAACCTTCAATGACCACGCCATCATCTGACCAGCCATGCTATTAATATCAACCGCATTTTTCCCCAAACGGGAAGCCAAAAGGTCTAAATACATCTTCGGCATTTTTTGTAACTTCTGAGGGGAAGTAAAAATATCATGTACGGGTGCGCCTAGAGCGACACAAGCTTTGATCTTTTCCTGCTCGACAAAAGAGAGTCTGATCATGGCATTACCACCAAAACGAAACCCAACTAACCCCACTTTGTGATGATCAACCCAAGGTAGCGAGTAAAGCTCATTCAATACCGCTTGATGTAGGCAACTTGAATTCTCGGTCAAGGGCCAATGAGAGCTATGCCCTACCGAAGGCATGTCCACAGTTAACATCGCAATATCTCGCGGTGCAAGACGATTACGGAACAAACGCCACATGTCGGTTTGTAGGGTATCCAAACCAGCGCTCACCATGACCACAGGCAACTGTTTATCCGTTCTTGGTAAATGGAGGTTCGCGATGATTTTGCGATTTTGGTAAGGCACTTCAATTTGCTTGATGGTGTACTTAGTTTTTTCTGCGCCGTCAGAATACGCTTTGTTTGCCAGAACTTGAGCTTGCGATGCCAAGTTGTCATTTTTTAAATGTGGGTAGCCTGCAATACTAAAACACAAAGAAGCAGTGAAGAGTTCATCCGCTGCCTCTTCTCCTTGCATTTCATTTGCTCGCTTCTGATGATCCATACCAAGCTTGATCCACTCAAATGTCCAGTTACCACTGTGATAACCCATTACAGTGTCTAACCAATCATCATTGGTTCGCGAGTGAGAAGATGAAGCAATTTTGGACAGTACGCCTTCCATTTCGATCGGAGACAATCCTTGCCAAGCCCATTGCAAGCGACGCAAATGACGATACCAAGCACGATCACCTTGCGCTTCTCGTTCATCAAGTATTTTTTTACTGGTCGGCATGTACTGGGTAAGCGCGGAGGTTTCTTTTGCTTGCTTATGTTTCACGAACAAAGTTTCGGAAAGATTTTTACTGACGTCTTCAGACATAGGAAGAACCCTAGGCTATTAGCATGATTTAATATCATAATAAAAAAAATGCCCCTATAAAGGGGCATTTCTCAATATTCTTTAACCGCGTTTATTTTTGCTTGCGGTTTACTGGCTCAGCATACTGGATTGACATATCCCAAGGCTGCTCGATCCAAGTGTCTTGAGCAATATCTACAACGTAATCATCCAGCAGCTCTTTGCCTGATGGTTTCGCACACACAGCGATCATTTTCGCTTTTGGATACATCTCACGTAGTTTGCGCGCTGTATCACCACTGTCTACTAGGTCTTCAACGATTAGGTAACCTTCGCCATCACCTTCAGGTGCTTTTAGTACCGTCATATCGCGCTGATGATCATGGTCGTAGCTTGAAATACAGATTGTATCAACGTAACGAATACCCAGTTCACGAGCCAAAATAGCGCCAGGAACCAAACCGCCGCGGCTTACCGCCCAAATTCCTTTCCATTGCTCAGCTGGCATTTGTTTTTCAGCCAGTTCACGGCAGTAAGTCTGCATTGCATCCCAAGTGATAATGAATTTTTTACTCATTGTAATAACCTAATAATTTGAAAATATGCATCCTCAAAATCTAGCGAAGTCACTCAAAAGCGGAATGCTCACTAACTTCTCCAAAATGTTTGGAGACGAGGATTTCAAGCTGCGCAAACGATTATTCTACCGAAACACACCGCTAATACCAACGGTGATATCAAAATTCTCTGCCTATTCCGCAGAAAAACCGTCTTCTGTGAACAACGTAAAAAAAGAAAAAGCCAGCGTGAATAAATCCACACTGGCTTTTTGCTCGAGAAATTAACCGACGAGGTATTTAACGATGAAGATGGCTGACATCACCCATACACTCATCGACACTTCACGGCCCTTACCGCTGAATAACTTGATCGCCGCGTATGCGATAAAGCCTAACGTGATACCTTCTGCAATCGAGAATGTTAGCGGCATAACTAAACAAGTCACAACAACTGGGGACGCTTCAGTTAGGTCACGCCAATCAATGCTTACTAGCCCAGACAGCATCAAGATCGCCACATAGAATAGCGCACCTGACGTTGCATAAGCAGGGATCATACCCGCAAGTGGTGAGAACAATAGAGCAAGTAGGAAGAGTACACCAACAACCACGGCTGTTAGACCAGTACGCCCACCCGCAGCTACACCAGAAACGCTTTCAATATAAGATGTCGTGTTGGAGGTACCAAGTAATGCACCTACTGACGTTGCTGTTGAGTCTGCAAGTAACGCTTTGTTTAAACGAGGGATGTTGCCATTCTCATCAGTTAGGCCTGCTTTTTGAGAAACGCCAACGAGCGTACCTGCGGTGTCAAATAAATCGACAAATAGGAAAGCAAATACGACGGAAATCATGCCTACTTCAAACAAACCAGAGAAATCCAGTTGCATGAAAGTTGGCGCAATGCTTGGTGGCGTTGACATAATACCGCCCCACTGCACATCACCAAATAGAAGACCAAGCGCTGTAACGCCAAGAATGGCGATCATCACCGCACCTTTCACACCACGGTGAACCAATGCAATCGTAAGAAAGAAACCAATCGCGGCCAATACAGATGGCAATGATGTGATCTCTCCCATAGAAACTAATGTCGCTGGGTTATCAACGACGATACCTGCATTTTTTAATGCGATAAACGCTAAGAAAAGACCAATACCAGCTGAAATACCTGTTCGTAGAGAATGCGGGATCGAGTTAATAATCCACTCACGGATCTTAAATACGCTTAAAAGAATGAACAGAAGGCCAGAAACAAATACAGCCGCTAACGCAACTTGCCACGTATAACCCATTCCCAATACAACAGAGTAAGTGAAAAATGCGTTCAGGCCCATTCCTGGTGCCTGTGCGATTGGGTAATTGGCAACAAATCCCATAATAAAACAGCCGATTGCGGCAGCAAGACAAGTCGCAACAAAAATGGCGCCACGGTCCATACCGGTATCCGACAGGATCGCTGGGTTTACAAAAATAATGTAAGCCATAGTTAGGAAGGTCGTAACACCTGCAATGATCTCAGTGCGCACATTTGTGCCATTTTCACTGAGTTTAAAAAGCCTCTCGAGCATGATCGAATCCTGTAAAGGTAAAAAGTAAACGGTTGCGTAATCGATTGGCGGGAATTATAAAGTTATCAAATAGCAAATTCTAGATAGAATCTTCACTCTAATGCGTTTTTTTTCTTTGGATATGAAACACATTCTCTAATCTATCAAAGCAAGCAAAGAAATATATTCTTATAAAACAATAGGTAACCCAGATAACACAGTTCTCTAAAAGAGAATAAAAACTGAGCAATGTACTAAACTTTCAGATGAAAAAGGCCCATTTTAAACATGGTATCTAACAGATTTGATGGAAAAGTCGATAAAACCGAAGAATGGGGAATAGAAGAAGGCTTTGATGGCAATAAGTGAGTCAGGAAGAGAAAATAGAGATAAAAAAACGCCACCCAATTTGGGTGGCGGTGAATCATGTCAGCACTATCACTGAAAAAAAATTCCAATTTATAGGGGTGAACAAACTGTTCGAGTCACATGCGTTGACTTCACTTAGTAGCCAAAGCTTGTTGGGTATACAAAGTTACCGGTGTAAACAGACTTGCTATTCCAGAACATTGTACTTGGTAAACCTTTCATAACTATCACCTTTTAAATCAATTAAACATTCGTTGATTTCTCGGTTCCTTGGAGGCGATAAAACGGACTCATCCTTTGAGCATTTCATTCTTCTCTCAGAAGCTGGTTACAAATATACCACCAAGAAATTTAATTACAAGCATTTTAGTGATTAAAATCACAAAAAATGCATAAATTGACCTTTATCAAAGTTTATGTGTAATTAAATTACAATTTTATGAATTGAAAAATAAAGCCACTTTCAGAATGTATGATAGAGAACACATAGTGCTTGTTATTGTATTCACAAACTGTGACAGTTCTGAGAGAAATCCTTGTGATCGCGACTACTCGTACTCCTTATCTGGTGGTATGCTAACGGCAATTTGAAGGCCAAATCGTCTAGCATTTAATGCTACCTTGACAATATTTTTACGGTATATATTTGGCAAAGCACATCAAAAGGAGTCCTCCGTGTCTGAGTTCCATTCTGAGATCAGTACCTTATCACCTGCTCCACTTTGGCAGTTTTTCGATAAGATTTGTTCAATCCCTCATCCATCGAAACATGAAGAAGCATTAGCACAGTACATTATCAACTGGGCAACAGAGCAAGGCTTTGACGTTCGCCGTGATCCAACCGGTAACGTGTTCATCAAAAAGCCCGCGACACCAGGAATGGAAAATAAGAAGGCTGTTGTACTTCAAGCACACATCGACATGGTGCCGCAGAAAAACGAAGACACTGAACACGACTTCACCAAAGATCCAATCCAACCTTACATCGATGGCGAATGGGTAACTGCGAAAGGCACGACGCTTGGTGCAGATAACGGTATTGGTATGGCTTCTTGCCTTGCTGTATTGGCATCTAAAGATATTAAGCACGGTCCACTCGAAGTTCTGCTGACGATTGATGAAGAAGCAGGCATGACTGGCGCATTTGGCCTTGAAGCTGGTTGGTTAGAGGGTGAGATTCTTCTAAATACAGACTCTGAGCAAGAAGGCGAAGTCTACATGGGTTGTGCAGGTGGCGTTGATGGCACCATGACTTTCGATATTTCTCGAGAATCAACGCCTGCAGGTTTTGTAACACGCCAACTGACGCTGAAAGGCCTAAAAGGTGGTCACTCAGGTTGTGACATTCACACAGGTCGCGGTAATGCCAACAAATTACTTGGTCGTTTCCTTGCCGGTCATGCTCAAGAGCTTGATTTACGTTTAGTCGAATTCCGTGGTGGTAGCTTACGTAATGCAATCCCTCGCGAAGCGTTTGTTACTGTCGCGCTTCCTGTCGAAAACCAAGACAAGCTTGCTGAGCTGTTCAACCACTACACTGAGCTGCTTAAAACTGAATTGGGTAAAATCGAAACAGGTATCGTAACCTTTAATGAAGTGATCACGACTGACGCCCAAGTATTTTCAATCGCCGATCAGCAACGATTCATTGCGGCACTTAACGCTTGTCCAAACGGCGTAATCCGTATGAGTGATGAGGTGGAAGGCGTTGTTGAAACTTCTCTAAACGTTGGTGTGATCAGCACAGAAGAAAATAAAGTCACCGTGCTTTGCTTGATTCGTTCTCTCATTGACTCTGGCCGTAGCCAAGTGGAAAGCATGCTGCGCTCGATTACTGAGCTAGCAGGCGCACAAATTCAGTTCTCAGGCGCTTACCCTGGCTGGAAGCCAGATGCAGATTCCGAGATCATGGCAATTTTCCGTGATATGTATGAAGGCATTTACGGTCATAAGCCGAACATCATGGTCATCCATGCTGGTCTTGAGTGTGGCCTATTTAAAGAACCATACCCACACATGGATATGGTTTCTTTCGGTCCAACAATAAAATTCCCTCACTCTCCAGATGAGAAAGTGAAGATTGATACTGTTCAGTTGTACTGGGAACAGATGGTCGCGCTTTTAGAAGCGATTCCAGAGAAAGCATAATTCAATCACGAAAAACGACAAAGGGTGCCATACGGCACCCTTTTTTTGGTTTAGTTGAACCCAACTACACACGGTTTTGCGCGTAAGCGGCTAACTCATCCATTGAGGTTTGTGCAGCAACTTCACCATCAATGTAGTAAGTAACAAACTCACCATCGCGTACACCCATGAGTGTCGCCTTTTCACCGTTACTGTAAGTAATATCCATTTGAACGGTGTTCTCATCGATTTGCTGCATTCGCCCCTGCTCAATGACACGGTTATCCGCTAATGGTGCGATTGGTGCAGTCGTTAACGACTTATCTAACTGGTGATTGACATCAATGTAAGTATCTACCTTTGTATCGAAGATATGTGGCTTACCATTTAACGGGTTCTTACCCGTCCAAAATTCTAGAGAGTTAAACACGATATAATCCGCTGCGATCGCGACACCATAAACAGGCGCTAAAAGCATATTTAGACCACCTCGAGCGTAACGGTTGTCAACAGCTTTCAAGTTAAACCCCATAACATAACCTGTCACGGCATTACTACCTACGCAACCTGAAAGTGAAACTGCTACCGCAGTCAATGCACCAATTTTAGCAATTGCCTTTTTCATCAAAACCTCTAGTTAGAAAGTGTGAAACCTCAAATTCGGCGCGGATATTATCGGATAAAAAGTAGGGTTAAAAGTCCGTTTTTTTGTCCTCCATGAACAGTATTATTTTTAATACAGTCACATTTTTTAAGGCTATTATTGCGCACTCTTCTCTATGTCTTGTTATGTATTAAACTGATAGAAAAGATCATATTGAAAACAAAAACTTCACACATACCAAAATTTCACGCATGACGATTAAAGTAATTTGTCGTGTCCTTAATGAGAATGATTAGTGCGATTTTGCAGCAATTGTTACATTGCTGATGACGCATTTGACAGAGATGGTTTATGGCCAGAAGTAAAAAAAGCAAAGTGTTTGAGCTCTTAGGACATCAAATACAACCAGGACAACGATTAGAGATCGAATTTGAAGCAGCGAAGCTATATACACATTCGCCTTTATCTATTCCTGTGGAAATCATCCATGGGAAACAAGAAGGACCAGTGTTAATGGTGAATGCTGCTATCCATGGTGATGAGCTTAATGGCGTAGAAATCGTTCGTCAGATCATTAACCAACTGGATCCACAAAAACTGAAAGGCACTGTCATTGCAGTACCTATCGTTAACGTTTTTGGTTTCATCCATAAATCTCGTTACTTGCCCGACCGACGAGATCTCAACCGTTGCTTTCCTGGCAGTGAAAAAGGCGCACTTGCATCTCGTATGGCACACGGGTTCTTTAACAACATTGCCAAGCGTTGTGACTACATTTTGGATCTACACACAGGAGCCATTCACCGCACGAACTTGCCACAGATTCGCGCAAACTTAAGCAACCCAGAAACTCTACGTATTGCTCAAGCATTTGCGACGCCAGTGATTGTTGATTCAGCATTGCGTGATGGCTCTTTACGCAGTGAAGCAGAAAAATGCGATATTCCAGTGCTCACCTACGAAGCTGGCGAAGCATTGCGTTTTGATCCACTTTCGATAAGCGCTGGTGTACTCGGGGTTCGGCGCGTAATGCAAGCCATTGGTATGTTGCGTGCGAGCAGGAAAAAGCTGCCTGAGCCTATCATAGCGAAGTCCACCAGCTGGGTTCGCGCGTCAGGTAACGGCATTTTGCGTACTGTCGTTAATCTGGGAGACAAAGTAGAACAGGGGGAAACGCTCGCTTATATTAGCTCTCCTCTTGGTCATGATGAGATAGAACTAAAAGCCCCGAAGCGTGGTTTGGTTATCGGTCAACAAACATTACCATTGGTGAACGAAGGCGATGCAATTTTCCACCTTGCCTATTTTAACCAAGGTGATAATGCTTTAGAGCAAGCAGTCGAAAGCTATATTGAAGGCCTCACTGAATTCGATGCCGAGCCGCTGACAACCGGACAGATACCGTTAGAAACTCAGTAATTCCTATCAAATAGGCGCCTGATTAGCTCAAAAGGAGCAACAGTGCTCGCACTATCTTGTTTAAAGCCAATAAGCTCAGCGTCCATGATGCTGGGCTTTTTGTTTTATGTACGCTAACGATACTTATCGTAGTTTCCACGAATGGATAAAAAACTTTACAATCCGTCGCAAAAACACATTTGATAATTAATCTCATTATCATTTATTAATCGTAATAATGTTCTTATAATCCCAGCTTCATAAAAACACTATAAATCATCAATATGAAACGATTAAAAAGTCATCCATTCAAAGTAAATCTCATTTCACTGGCTTTGCTCTTCCCTCTTTATTCATATGCCGAGACAGCGCCAAATGAAGAGCTTGAAGTCATAGGCGTTCGTTATGCCAAACCTATTACCATTGCTGAGCCTGCGCAAACCACCATTAATTGGTCAGAGATTGAAGAGCAACAGTACTCTAATTTTGCCTCAATGATCGATGCCGTTCCCGGTGCATCAATAGATGGTGGCGGTCGTTCTGGTGGCGAACGTATTAACATTCGTGGTTTTGATGATCCAAGCGATATCGCCGTCTTTGTCGATGGCGCTCCAATTGGCTTTCAACAATACCGCTACGGTACCTTCTTTTTTGATCCGTTCTTAATTGGCGAAGCAGAAATTATCAAGGGCGCGCACGACTATCGAGCACTCAACGGGAAGTTTGGTGGCTCCATTCGCATTAAAACCAAAAGTGTCGATGATCTCCTGTACGGCGAAAGAAACTTTGGTGCTCGCATCTCAAGTGCATACAACACCAACGGCGATGAGAACGCCTACACGCTAACACTCTATGGTAAAAACGATACTGGTTTTTATTTTCTAGCGAATGGCTCGGTAAAAGATTCTGATGACATTAAAGTCGGAGGTGGTGAAACGCTAGATTACTCAGGTTATGAGCAAGAAAACATGCTCGTAAAGGTCGGTTATGAAAATAACGATCACGAGTTTGAAATTAGCCATACTCGCTACAAAGATGAAGGTCGTAAACCTTGGGCTAACCGTCGCGGAAAAATGCCTAACATCACCGAATACAATATCAAGAAATACGGCTCATTAGAAAAAGCCCAATACGCTTACACCGTCGATAACAAATACACGGACAACACCACAACCATCTCTTACCACTACATGCCGACTAACCCGTATATTGATTTCAATATCAAAATGGCACGTTCCGAAAACGATCGTCATTGGGTTCGCCCTGACGTAGCATTCGAGAAAATGTTCGTTTCTGTTGGCAGTTACGGTCATGAGTCATGGCTGAGTTACGAGCGTGACTACGTTGATGTGTTTAACCAAGCACAATTCGGAGACCACACTCTAGTCACTGGGCTTCAATATCAAAAAACCGATAGAGACTCGTTAGTATTCAACGCATCATACGACAGTAATGAAGCGAAAAACTACGGTTGGTACACCCCTTACTACGAACCATCTGGCACGCAGTCAATTTATGCCGCTTACATTGCTGATCACTATCAAGCAACAGACCGCCTAACAATCACACCTTCTCTGCGTTACGAATACATCAAGAGTGAAGGAAAAGGGAACGCAGCGCCGGATTATAATGATCCAGCTGCCGGACATAACTACGGTGAAACGACGCATAAAGGCTTTAGCCCACGTTTGGATATCGACTTTGATGCGAGCAATAATACGCGTTTAAACGCCTCCTACGCCTACGCTTTAAAAGCACCAACCGTTGATAACATCTACTCAGTGCAATATGCGCGAGCTACCGCTACGGCTACTGCTTTGAATCTGGACGTGTCTCGTATCCATGCTTATCAAGCAAGCGTTATCAACTTAACGGAAGGGCTGGTGAACTCTCGCGATAACCTCGCAACAGAGTTAACTATGTTCTATAACGATGTTAGCGACACAGTTGATATACGAACGGGCGAAAACCTCGACAAAAATACTACTGAGTTACAAAGCTGGAATACAAACCTAGATGGCTTTAAAAACTATGGCTTTGAGCTAATTTCACAATACCGGATTGAAGATTTCTACAGTAATTTCTCAGCAAGTTACATTCGCGGCAAAAACAAAGGTAGCCTATCTGACTCTACAGGTTCAGATGATGATCATCCTGATGTACCGCCATTAAACATTAATCTGGGTTTAGGTTACGAATGGATTCCTGGTTTACGTACGGGCTGGGAAGTCCGTTGGTATGATGCGCAAACCAAAACCAAGGCAAGCGGTAATAATTTAAAAGTGAAATCGCCAAGTGAGCAATACACGCTACAAAACGCTTACGTGGTTTGGGAAATACAACAAGTCGAAGGCTTGAGCGTTGGCGCGGTTGTGAAAAACTTAACCGATCGTTACTACGAAGCATACCTATCTAATGGCGTGCCTTCGCCTGGTCGCGAAGTCAAACTGCACCTCACTTATCAATACTAACCATACCTAAAAGATGCAGGGCAGACATTAACTGCCCTGTTATATCGTATCCAATGGCCATAATTGCACGCCGTTTTATTTATCAGTATTATCATTTCCTTTTGCTTGCATACACATTATGAACAATCTAAAAACACGGCTTCTTCTGATTTGCTTCTTCCCTGTAGGTAGCCTAGCGCAAGCTTCTGAGAACATTGCAGACTACTTACAAGAACAAAGCAAGCACCAAGTTTCAGAAGATTTTTACGCACAGCCAACAGCAAATAACCTGAATCTAGATGCAAAAACTAACTCTTTAACTTGGCACGAAGATGGTAAGCCGGATCACTGTCGTTACGCCAAGCAGCCCAAAGACGTCGCAACACATTTCGACTACGGTGAAGCAAACGATCTATCTGACGGCTTACAACACTTTGATTTACCGGAAAGACATTCTGCAAAGGTCAAATCGACACATCGCACTTATGCTAATAACCCTCACCTTCTTCCTGGCAATAAACAATTTGCAGCCCCTGAAGACGGCACGTTTAGCTTGTCCGTATCGTCGGATTGTTTTTAGCCGATATAAATAAAAAATGCCCTGAGACAAAACTCAGGGCATTTTCACTATTTGTTTGATGGGTAACGTCACCATCTCACCGATTTAAACTTATTCTTCGTCAGTGTCTACTTCGGTTTCACGTGCTTTGCGGGCTTCTTCTTTACGAACTTTTGCCGCTAGTTGTTCTGCTTCACGCTCTTGACGTTGCGCTGCTTTACGCTCGTTACGAACCACTTGGTTTTGGATAAATCCAGCCAGTTCTTGTTCAGCCCAAGCTTGTGCTTTCTCTTCGCTGTCAAAGCCTGTTTCACGCTTTGATACTACAGTCTTACGAGATGTCACTTGGCGAGTGATTTCTGCGCTCCAGCCGTTACGTTTTTCAGTGACGCGGATAGCAAATTTTGGATTCTTAGACATTTCTTTCATTTCCTAAGGGATTTAGGGATCAATCAGGGATTCGGTCAACTTGATAACTCCATCTAAGCTGAGCTGTTTAACACCATCCCTTGGTAAGCGCGGTATTAGAGCATAAAAGTAATCTAAACGCTGCAAGTTTTTTACGCTAGATAATAGATGACAAAGAAGAGGCAGAACAAAGCAACGTTTCGCCAAGTCACTAGAAAGAGCGACGAAGAAAAAAGAGTGATAAGAAAAAAGAAAGCGCTGGTCTCTCAACCAGCGCTTTACTTAAGCTAGATTAACCTTTGGTTAATTAACCGATATTCTTACGGGCATTTTGGAACATACGCATCCAAGCGCCATTTTCACCCCAACCTTCCGGAGCCCAAGAATTTGCAACTGTGCGGAATACGCGCTCTGGGTGAGGCATCATGATAGTTACGCAACCGTCTGCTGTTGTTAAACCGGTAATCGCGTTTGGCGAACCATTCGGGTTGTTCGGGTATTGTTGTGTTGGGTTACCGAGGTTATCCACGTAACGAACCGCAACCGTACCTGATGCCTCGATCGCTGCTAGGTGCTCTGCATCACGTACTTCTACACGCCCTTCTCCGTGGGAAACCGCGATTGGCATACGCGAACCAGCCATGCCATCAAAGAATACAGAATCAGATTTCTGAACTTCAACTAGACTAAAGCGCGCTTCAAAACGCTCAGATTCGTTGCGCACAAAACGTGGCCACAAGTCTGCACCTGGGATCAGCTCTTTCAGGTTTGATAGCATCTGACAACCGTTACATACACCTAAAGAGAACGTCTCTTCACGGTTGAAGAAGGCTTGGAACTGTTCACGAGCTTGTGCGTTAAACAGGATAGACTTAGCCCAACCTTCACCCGCACCTAGTACGTCGCCGTAAGAGAAGCCACCACAAGCTACTAAGCCATGGTATTCATCCAGTACCGCTTGGCCCGTTAGGATATCGCTCATATGGATGTCGGTTGCTTCAAAACCTGCGCGGTCAAACGCTGCTGCCATTTCGACGTGGGAGTTAACGCCCTGCTCACGTAAGATTGCCATCTTAGGTTTAGCACCTTTCGCAATGTACGGTGCTGCAACGTCTTCATTTACGTCGAAGCTGAGCTTAACGTTTAGACCAGGGTCAGAGTTGTCTTTCTTAGCTTCGTGCTCTTGGTCTGCACACGCTGGGTTATCACGTAGACTTTGC
Organism: Vibrio sp. YT-19(2023); assembly: GCF_033337395.1. Classification (NCBI taxonomy): domain Bacteria; kingdom Pseudomonadati; phylum Pseudomonadota; class Gammaproteobacteria; order Vibrionales; family Vibrionaceae; genus Vibrio; species Vibrio sp. YT-19(2023). The sequence continues at coordinate 77,048 of NZ_JAWOQN010000007.1, forward strand.
ATCTTATGCGTTGTTTCAGCCCAGATAACGCGTAGTTCGGTACGTGAACGTTCAAGCACAACTGCATCACCAGAAGTGATAACAAAGTCGTCTGAAGCTTCAACAGAACCAATCACATGTGAGCATGCCTCTAAGCCGTTTGCCGCCAGAGTAGATAGAACTGAATCTAGATCATCATTCTTAACTTGAACAACCGCACCTAGCTCTTCGTTAAATAGAACGGCTAGCGCATCATCACCCAGCTCTGCGATGTTCGCTTTTACGCCACAGTGACCCGCGAACGCCATCTCAGCCAGTGTAACAAAAAGACCGCCGTCGCCTTTATCGTGGTAAGCCACTAGCTTGTCATCACGTACTAACGCTTGCATTGCATCAAAGAAGCCTTTTAGCTGCTCTGCATTATCTACGTCAGCAGGTTTGTCACCCAGCTGTTTGTATACTTGTGCCAATGCTGTCGCACCTAAGCGGTTTTTTCCGTTACCCAAGTCAACAAGAACTAGAGAGGTATCTCCTTTGTCAGTGCGTAGTTGTGGAGTCACGGTCTTACGTACGTCTTCCACACGACCAAATGCCGTGATAACTAGCGACAGTGGAGAAGTGACTTCTTTGCTCTCGCCGTTTTCTTCCCACTTGGTTTTCATCGACATGGAGTCTTTACCAACTGGGATAGTCAAACCTAACGCAGGACACAATTCTTCACCAACCGCTTTCACTGCTTCGTAAAGACCCGCATCTTCACCTGGGTGACCCGCTGGAGACATCCAGTTCGCAGACAGTTTAATGTGTTTAATATCACCGATGTCTGTTGCCGCAATGTTCGTTAGTGACTCACCAACGGCTAGGCGAGCCGATGCTCCAAAGTCTAGTAATGCCACTGGCGTGCGCTCACCCATCGACATTGCTTCGCCATGGTAAGTGTCGTAGCTTGCCGCTGTTACTGCGCAGTTTGCTACTGGTACCTGCCAAGGACCAACCATTTGATCACGAGCAACCAGACCCGTTACTGTTCGGTCACCGATAGTAATTAGGAATGTTTTTTCTGCAACAGCAGGAAGACGAAGTACGCGATCCACCGCTTCATTAAGCTCAATACCATCACGAACAATGGCAGGGCTTTCCACTTTTAGTGTGGTTGCGTCGCGGTGCATCTTCGGTGGCTTACCAAGCAGGATATCCATTGGCATATCGATTGGCGTATTGTCGAAGTGAGAATCTTCTAGCGTTAGATGACGCTCTTCTGTCGCCACACCCACCACTGCATACGGTGCGCGTTCACGCTTACAGATGGCGTCGAATGCTTCCATGTTTTCTGGCGCTACCGCTAGAACGTAACGTTCCTGTGATTCGTTACACCAGATTTCCAGTGGGCTCATGCCCGGCTCATCGTTTGGTACATCGCGTAATTGGAACTTACCGCCACGCTCACCGTCGTCGACAAGTTCAGGCAATGCGTTAGAGATACCGCCTGCACCCACATCATGGATAAATGCGATTGGGTTGTCGTCGCCTAACTGCCAACAACGGTCGATCACTTCCTGACAGCGACGTTCCATCTCTGGGTTTTCACGCTGTACTGAAGCGAAGTCCAGATCTTCTGCTGACTGACCAGATGCCATGGAAGATGCCGCACCACCACCAAGACCGATGTTCATTGCCGGACCACCAAGTACGATTAGGCTCGCACCCACTGGAATCTCTTTCTTCTGTACGTGTTCATCGCGGATGTTACCCATACCACCAGCAATCATGATTGGTTTGTGGTAACCACGAATTTCTTCACCCGCATGAGAAGTGACTTTTTCTTCGTAAGTACGGAAGTAACCCAATAGATTTGGACGACCAAACTCGTTGTTGAATGCCGCGCCGCCAAGAGGGCCTTCAAGCATGATGTCTAACGCATTCACAATACGACCCGGCTTGCCGAAGTCGGTTTCCCATGGCTGTTCAAAACCAGGAATACGTAAGTTAGAGGTTGTAAAGCCAACCAGACCCGCTTTTGGCTTACCGCCGATACCCGTCGCGCCTTCGTCACGGATTTCACCGCCTGAGCCAGTCGATGCGCCCGGCCATGGAGAGATTGCCGTTGGGTGGTTGTGCGTTTCTACCTTCATCAAGATGTGCGTATCTTCATGGTGGTACGTGTATTGACGAGATTTAGGGTCAGGGAAGAAACGCCCCGCTTTAGAACCTGTCATAACGGCTGCGTTGTCTTTGTATGCAGACAGTACATAGTCAGGTGTCGTTTCAAAAGTGTTTTTGATCATTTTGAACAAAGACTTAGGTTGATCTACCCCGTCGATAGTCCAATCTGCGTTAAAAATTTTGTGGCGACAATGCTCTGAGTTCGCCTGAGCAAACATCATCAATTCAATGTCGTTTGGGTTACGCCCAAGCTTAGTAAAGTTCTCGACCAAGTAATCAATTTCATCTTCTGCGAGTGCCAAGCCAAGGGAAACGTTTGCCTCTTCAAGCGCAAGACGACCGCCAGCTAAGATATCAACATGTGCGACAGGCTTAGGCTCTGCAACAGTAAATAATGCTGATGCGGCTTCAAATTCTGTGAATACTGTTTCCATCATGCGGTCGTGAATTAACGCTTTAACAGCGTCAGCTTGAGCTTCTGATAGAACAACTGAAGACTCGACATAATAAGCCGTACCACGCTCTAGACGTTTCACTTTATCCAGACCACAGTTAACAGCGATATCGGTAGATTTAGAAGACCAAGGCGAGATAGTGCCAGGACGAGGCGTGACAAGAAGTAGAAGACCTTCAGGCTCATGCTCTTCGATGGTTGGGCCGTAAGTTAGTAACTTTTCAAGTTTTTCTAACTCTTGGTCATCAAGGTCTGACTTTAGATCGGCAAAGTGCATAAACTCGGCATAAATGCCAGTTACAGGCAGATCTTGTTCACGACAAAGTTCCAGTAGTTTATTAACACGAAACTCTGAAAGAGCTGGGGAGCCACGCAAAATTCTCATGTGCTTAGGTCTCTTATGCAATTGATTAAGGTGATATTGGAATAAATTCAGACACTTAAAATAAGCCCTGTCGAACCTATGCCGATTCCACCTCGTCATTGCGAGCGCATTATATAGTAATTGTTTTTGTGATGTAACACCAAAAGCAACCGTTTGCGTCATTTTTTTTGTCAAATTTGAATTACAACTAAAATGTCGATAAAACACACAATGTCACGTTATAAGTGTGTGATTCACTTTGCCCCATGAGCTCGCTTTGATATAAAGGCAAATAGAAATTTTCCAAGATGTACCTATTAATGCAAATAAGTCACTTCAACCGCCTCAAGCGCAGTGCTCTAATTTTAGTTTCTGTTCTTTTGCTCTCAGCTTGCCAGATTGAGTCGGAGCCCAAAAGTGAATTTGAAAAAATTCAAGAACGTGGTGTGCTTCGTGTTGGCACGCTAAACAATCAGCTTTCCTACTACATAGGTCCCGATGGTCCCGCAGGGTTGGATTACGAATTGGCGCGTCAGTTTGCGGAACAGCTCGGCGTCAAACTCGAGATTAAACCAGCCTTTCGCCAGGCTGAGCTTTTTCCTGCTCTTAAGAAAGGAGATATCGATATCATCGCTACGGGTTTAAATCAAACGTCACAAGCAGTCAAACGATTTAGACCAGGCCCTGCCTATTATTATGTAAGCCAACAAGTGGTATACAAAAAAGGGCAACTTCGACCACGTGATATCGAACAACTCATTGAATACCAAGCCTCGAAAGACGACGAGTCCGACGAAGATACAAATGCAGGCGCTCAAACATTAAAGATCGTTGAACAATCGCAATATGTTCCGACCCTAACAGCGTTAAAGAAGCAGTATCCAGAACTTCAGTTTGAAATTGTTGGTGATGCTGACACGAGAGACTTACTCAAATACGTATCGACGGGTGAGTTACGTTTTACTGTGACTGATTCGGTGGAACTTTCCCTTGCTCAACGCCTTTACCCCGATCTTGCGCTCGCGTTCGAACTTACAGAAGATCAACCAGTATCTTGGTTTACTCGACGTTCTGAAGACGAAAGTTTGTATGCGATGCTGATAGAGTTTTTCGGTAACATCAAACAATCAGGAGAACTGTCCACCCTCGAAGAAAAGTACATTGGTCATATTGAAGCATTTGACTACGTTGATACTCGCGCATTCATTCGAGCTCTGGATGACAAATTGCCTAAATGGGCACCTTTATTCCAAAAATACAGCGAAGAGTTCGACTGGCGCTTAATTGCAGCATTGGCTTATCAAGAGTCACACTGGAAACCAACAGCAAAATCGCCAACAGGTGTTAGGGGGATGATGATGCTGACTCTGCCAACAGCGAAAAGCGTCGGGGTAACAAACCGTTTAGACCCTGAGCAATCTGTTCGTGGTGGTGTCGAGTACTTACGTCGTATTGTAAGTCGCGTGCCTGATAGCATTAACGAGCATGAAAAAATATGGTTTGCGTTAGCTTCATACAATATTGGTTACGGCCACATGATGGACGCACGACGACTCACCAAAGCACAAGGTGGCGATCCGAACGCTTGGGCCGATGTAAAAGACAGGCTGCCTTTACTTCGTCAGAAGCGCTATTACAGCCAAACTCGCTATGGGTACGCCAGAGGCGATGAAGCGCGTAATTACGTAGAAAATATTCGACGTTACTACCAATCCATCATTGGTCATGTCAGCCAACAGCCAGCGATTGATGAGAATAGCGATGACTTACAAGTGATTCCGCCGCTCACCCCCGACATTTTGATATCGGGCGCAGTAGAGACCGTCGTAGAACAAGTCTCTGGCGCTTCTGACGTCACGGTTGAAGAAGACACCAAACAAGAAAGCATTGAAGAATAAACCCGCGGTAAACTAAAAAATGACGAGCCTATGAAGCTCGTCATTTTTATTGAGTCCTAACGAAAACTTATCTAGAATCCAATATTCTGAGTGACACCAACCACACTCAACCATTCCTTTGGTTGGTCGCCTTTTCTTCATCGTTAGTAAAACTGATTGCTTTGTAACAGATTACTTTACAACCAAATGGTTTAGCTCACTTGATGAAGCGGCGCCTTCGGCTACACTCTGCCGAAATAACGTCACTCCTATTATTAAGCATCGTATTGAAATTGTTTGCTGGCTCTGTGCAATGCAGAAGTCAAATGAAGAACGTTTAAACCATACAATGTTTAGTGCGATTATCGAGCCTATTGCCAAGCATCGATGAGCCGCGCTTTACTGGTATAAGTCTTGTCTGCAGGAGGTTTTGAATATGAGAAGACGTAGAGTGCAGTCAAAGCGTTTAAATAACACAGTAGCTGCTATCCGACGTAAACGTAAACTGACATGTATGAAAAAGAAAGTAAGTTCACGTAATCGTGTTTTTGTACATTTAGTCAATCACTAGTGCGTCCAAGCAAACATCTACCACGTTGTAGGTGTTTGCTAGCCCTCACTACTCCCACTACCTTGTTCGCTCTCTCCATTTTCTAATGCTTTTTGTGCTTGCTTCTTCGCTTTAATTTCCTTTCGGCGGCGCTTAAAAAACGCTTGTAGCTGAGTGCGGCACTCATCTTCTAGCAGCCCCTTTTCAACTAAGGCGTAATGGTAAGCTGCTTGGCTTTCAAACAAATTAAGCACTGTTCCTGCTGCTCCAGCTTTTAAATCTGGCGCTCCAAAAACAACCCGCTTAACGCGGCTATGCAATAAGGCTCCGGCACACATTGGGCATGGCTCAAGTGTTACATATAACGTCGTATCCAGAAGGCGGTAATTTTCTAGCTTTTGGCCTGCTTTACGCAGTGTTTGGATCTCAGCATGTGCGGTAGCGTCATTAGTACCAATAGAGCGATTCCACCCCTCAGCGATAATTTCACCATCTTTGACAAGCACTGCGCCGACAGGTACTTCCCCCTCAGCTTCTGCTTGCTCGGCAAGCACCATCGCTCTGCGCATAAACAATTCATCTTGAGGGGTAAACGGATGGTTAGACAAAGGAGGCTCCAAAGAAACAAAAAACGATTGAAGTCGGGAATTTTATCACCAACTTCGGTTTCACTACAGCAACACATCACGGGACAAAGTCTGCAACCCCAAAAAACCTAGTTACAAGACCTATCGATGTTCGTTGTGCGAGAACAAAAAAGCGCAGATCGAAGACCTGCGCTTTTCGGCTGCCAATTAGCGGCTTTCACACCCTACACGTTTTTACATTGTGTAAGTGTAAGGAGCTTGAATGCCTAGCGGGATACCTACCATCCAATAAGCAACTAGGAAGATAGACCAACCGATCAGCATTGCGATCGAGAATGGCATCATTAGTGACGCAAGCGTACCGATACCAGCCGACTTCACATAACGCTGACAGTAAACCACTACAAGAGGGAAAAATACCATTAGAGGCGAAATGATGTTCGATACAGAGTCACCCACACGGTAAGCCGCTTGAGACAGCTCAGGCGAGATACCAACCGCCATTAGCATTGGCACTAAGATTGGACCAATTAAAGCCCATTTTGCCGATGCCGAACCAATAAGTAGGTTTACAGACGCGGTTAGAAGTATCATACCGATGATGGTCACTTCACCTGGTAGGTTCATCGCTTTTAAGCCTTCTGCGCCATACAACGCTAGCATCGTACCGATGTTTGACTGAGCAAATGCAGATAGGAACTGAGCACAGAAGAACGACATAACAATGTATGCGCCCATGGTTGACATAGTATCAGCCATCGCTTTGATAATGTCGTTGCTGGTCTTGAACGTTCCAGACACTTTACCGTAAACGTAACCAGGAATGATAAACAGAATAAAGATCAACGGCACGATAGACTTCATGATCGGTGCTGAGAAGGCAGTAATTTCACCTTCAGGCGAGCGAAGTGCTGATGTTTCTGGAATTAACGCTGCAACAAGTAAAGCAATACCCGCCATCATTGCCCAACCTGCATAACGGAATGCTTTTGATTCCAGTTCAGTAAATGAACCTAGGTTTGGCGCGGTTTCCGCATCATCATCAATTGGCATTTTTGATAAACGAGGCTCGATGATTTTCTCTGTCACGTACCAACCAATCCCCACAATAATGATAGAGGATAGGCCAGTGAAGAAGATGTTCGCTAATGGGTTAACCACATATTCAGGATCAAGAACCTGCGCCGCAGTTTGCGTAAAGCCTGCTAGTAGTGGATCGATACCTGAAGGGATAAAGTTTGCAGAGAAGCCACCAGATACACCTGCAAATGCTGCCGCAATGCCTGCTAGAGGGTGACGACCTGCCGCATGGAAGATAATACCGCCAAGAGGAATAACCAGAACATAGCCTGCATCTGCCGCAGTATGCGATACAATGGCAACCAAAATAAGCATTGGAGTAAGAAGCTTAGCTGGCGTGAAGTTCAGCATCTTCTTAAGACCCGTCGTAATAAAGCCCGAAGAATCTGCAACACCCACACCTAACATTGCGACAAGTACGATACCCAGTGGCGCAAAGCCAGTAAACGTCGTCACCATGTTAGCAAGGAAACTTGCTAGCGCTTCGCCCGTAAGTAAGTTGGTGATAGTAAGAGCTTCGCCCGTTCGAGGGTTTGGAAGATCGAATGATACATTCGACAAAAGTGCTGACGCCGCCCAAGTAATGATCAATGCCCAGAAGAACAAAATCGCAGGATCAGGAATTTTGTTACCTGTCCTCTCGATAAAGTTTAAAAAGCGCTCCATCCCGCTCGGCTTCGATGATGGTGCCTTATTTACAGCTTGGTTACTCATGGTAACTCCATAGTGAATGATGTTGGTGCCAAGGCCTATTTGAATAATTATAACGACCTACTATCCAACGAGTATTCTAGTAAACACTAATGGAGAAAGCACAAGGTTCTAGATTTTTTTTCATAATTGGAGACATATTTTGCAAAAAAACAAAACCAAAGATACAAGCCTGAAACATTATGGAAAAATCAACATATACATTTAGTAAACGAGCTGGCAAAAACAGAGGTTGCATAGAGCGATGAATAGATAGTTTTAAGAAAAGAAACTATACGTGATGAGAAGCAAGAAATAATTCTCTTCAATATAAAAAGGGCAACGCGGACAGTGAACACCTTATCCAGAACTCCAATCGGTTTTGATTGAATCGGCATAAAACAGGAACCTAGACTATTTAATCAAATTCGCTATGTTTAGAGATCATGGTTTTCAGCTCTACCGATTGTATTTTACCGTGGCGATCTTGCCATAGAGCTTCCATATGTATCGTTTTAAGTGCGCCCGACAGAGTTGCCGTTGGCACAGACCAAGATAAAGTATACAAGGGGTGCGTAGTATCTTCCCCAGAGACAATATTTGTATCAAAATTAGCGGCGGGCATCGAGGGGACTGCAGAAATAGCCCCACGCGTACGAAACCACTCTAATTTCTGCTCAGCAAGATTTAGCGCTTCAATGCTATGCATCGCGTAATCTGCCCGCAGCTCAATGTAAGCTTGCAACTTAACCAATCCAAGAGCACCGACACCAATTAAAATAAAAGAAATCATTATTTCAATTAAACTAAAACCATGTTGTTTACTTGGCATTCCAACTTCCCTCTTGCCAACGAACATCATTTCTCCTTGTTGTAGGTCTTTTGCTGGAATCAAATAGTAACTCCATTGAGCCCGCAATTGAGGTTTTTAACCCATCAGTATCAAAACCATAACCACCCGTTGCGTGAAATGCCCCTGCATCAACATAAACAGTTTGTGTAAGATCAGTATATTGTTTACCAATGGTAAAATTAGTCGGTGAGCCATCAGCATTCGAGAACAAACTTTCCCAATAGCTTTTTAACTCATTAGGAGCAAACTGTGGTTTAGTTTTATCGACTAAATGAAAAAGCGAACCCTGAAATGTTGTTGAACCAGTATTGATAAAAATACCATCTTGAATAACTAACGTATATTTCTCATGGTTGCCTTGAAGTGCTAAATTCCCGTGAATGGCGCAGTCACCAGTAATCCAAACCTTATCTACTTCCTTAAAAGCATTTTCGATAGCTGATTTACACTGTGTCGCATTTGACAAATTGATTTTCCCAGCTTTCGGAAATGAAGCTTTGACTTTATCAATATTTTCCGGTGTTTTTTTGTAATCAAAAAAGGTTTGGAATGGATCGACTTCAGAGTCATAAACAAAATCGCCTTTTAGCTGCGGATCAGAAGTTTCAGGTTTATTAGTTTTCGTAATTGCATTCCCAGCTTTTACTGTAACATTGGTTGTCGTTGCAGCGGTACACCCTCCAGAAGGAGAACCATCATATAAGCTATTCGCTCTTATTGATGCAGTGTTATATTTTGATCCTGTGCTTCCGCCTTCCATGGTATAACTATACCGATAAGTCAGTGATATGCATTCATACAGATTGTCAGAATTAAGATCACCTTTCGCATCTGGATGAACCTTTAAATCACCATAAGTAGTTAACTTGGATGTGGTTTGTATCGCTCCTTTTCCACGATTACTTAGTGTACTGAAAGTTTTATTGAGCTGGGCCCAACCATTGTGAGATATAGAATTAATACGATAGACTCCTGCCCCTATATCAGTAACGTTCAGCTGGCTAAGGTTTAATTCCCTCTTACATAAGGTATTTAAATTATTGTGATTAATTGGGATGAGCTCGTTCACTATGGATACATCATCTGTGACATAAGCAAATAGACACTCAAGCCCCCCTTCCGCTTCCCAGTGCTGTTGCCGAGAACTAACTTCATTCTGCGCACGCTTAATTTGATAAAATAGATTCTTATATGACCCTAACGTCACAACCAAAGCGACAGAGAGCAGTATGGAAGTAATAAGTAACGTGGCCACTCCTTGTTGATGCTTACGTATCATTGCCAATTCCTTTGCTGAACTTGTAATAAAATGGCGTGAGAAATTGCCGGATCATTTTTTAATTCAGCGGCCATTGAAATAGAAATAAACGCACTCTCTATTGACGAACCTGATAGTAATGTTCGACTAACACCAAATTGAGTTACTTTAATTTGCTTAGGATCAAAAAGATCAAAACATCCACTAGCAGCAGACACGATACTTAAAGGTGATGGTGAATCATCCTGGCAATATTCCAACATATTATCCTTTAACCGATATATCGTATTACTCACAGAGCTTGCTGTGTTTCGATAAACATAACCGATTTTTTCGGATTGTTGATATAGAACGCTAGGAGAACCGGAAAGCATCATTGATTTTGTCGTAATACCATCAAACCCTGCTCGTTGAATATCCTCTTTCACTTGTTGAATTACACTACTCATCTGCTGAAGTAGCATTATTTCCTTGCTTCGCTGCACAGCTGTTTTTTGGTTAGAAAGAAACACTGCGCCAACAATGCCCAAAGCGACAAGTCCTAACAACGCAGCAATCATAAACTCAACAAGTGTACTACCCTGCTGTTTAGCATTGTTCAAAGCCATATTTTGCCTTATTCATAGCGCACACTTTTACTCGCCCTGCTCCGTTATGAACAGTTACTTTTATCGGACTGGTATCCGCTTGAGATTTCTTCAGGTGAATACTTCCCGCATTTTTGGGATTCCCCATAACACGATCAAACTTGACGCTAGTTATATTACTCGACACCACCAGACCCCGATATAGATGACCTTGCAGCTCAGCAACAGTATTCATTGAAGTAATGTCAGTGACATTCGATACACTCGAGAGTGTGAGCTTCCAGCTTCCGGTGGATGAAGGTAAGCCTTGAATATGAACCCAAAAATCTTGATTTCTCATCACCGATTCCGATTTCGCTTGGATCAAAAAACCCTGTAATTCGTTGGCTAAATTCACTATTTTCATGTGTTGGCTAACTTTTGAAAAACTTGGGGCGACAAAAAGTAGTAGCACTGACAAGACAGCAACAGTAATAAGAAGCTCCAACAACGTAAACCCGCGAGGCATTTCCCAAATTCCTATGTAAACGGCAAAAGGGCCGTAATTCATCTTGCACAGATGCTATCACCTGCCAAAAATAGGCGGAAAAGTGAAAAGGAAACTACTCGTGATGATTCGAATTTCTCGTTGTAACGGCTACAAAAAAGGATTGAGAGGGATGACATTGATCGAATTACTGATAGCTGTCGTGATTGTCGGGATCATTGCTGCGATCGCCTACCCTTCTTACACTAATCATGTAATCAAGTCTCATAGGACGGTTGCCTTGAGCGATCTTAGTCGAATTCAGCTAGAGCTAGAGACATCTTATGATGGTGGGTACGACTGGAGTCATATTCTCTCTGGAGGAACATGCACTCTATGTGACTCAGACAAAAATAGATTTTCTTTCGATATTGCTAGCTCTGCAAGTACGGCCTATACCATTACAGCAACAGCAAAATCACCTCTTGGACAAGACGACGACGAGTGCTTGACTGGTTCTAAAACGATTACTTTAACGTCAACAAATGTCGAAGAACCAAGTGATTGCTGGAACTAGCAAGAACACCGAGATGCAAAAAGGCCTGCATTTTAGCAGGCCTTTGTATTTGTGCTTTTCACTAACGTCTTAGCTGGTTAAATCATCAAAGAACTTTTTCACACCGTTGAAAAAGCCTTCTGATTTAGGCTTGTGCTTTGTCGCCGCTTCACCACCACAAGACTCTTCAAACTCTTTGAGCAGTTCTTTTTGGCGTGAGCTTAGGTTTACTGGTGTTTCAACAACCAACTTCACAATAAGATCACCAACACCGCCACCGCGAACGCCTTTCACACCTTTACCACGCATGCGGAACATACGACCTGTTTGCGTTTCTGAAGGTACTTTTAGGCTTACGCGACCATCTAGAGTTGGCACTTCAACTTCACCACCTAGAGCCGCCATCGCAAAGCTTACTGGCACTTCACAGTATAGGTTGTTGCCATCACGCTCGAAGATATGGTGCTCTTTCACGTGCACTTGTACATACAAGTCGCCAGCAGGCGCCCCCATTTCTCCCGCTTCACCTTCGCCAGATAGACGAATACGGTCGCCAGTATCAACACCTGCTGGGATCTTAACGTTAAGTGTTTTTGTTTTCTGCTTACGACCTTGACCATGACACTCATTACAAGGGTCTTTAATGATTTTACCTTTACCGTGACAGGTAGGACAGGTTTGTTGCACTGCGAAGAAGCCTTGTCGCATCTGTACTTGACCATGACCATGACAGGTACCACATGTTTCAGCAGATGAACCTTTCTTCGCGCCACTACCATCACAGGTATCACAGTGTACTAGTGTCGGTACTTCGATCTCTTTCGTTACACCACGAACTGCTTCTTCTAGCGTTAATTCCATGTTGTAACGTAGGTCAGCACCTCGCTGGGCACGGTGGCCACCACCGCCACGACGACCACCACCAAAGATGTCACCGAATACATCGCCAAAGATGTCGCCGAAATCAGCACCGCCGCCGCCAAAGCCGCCGCCACCGAAACCACCGCCGCCTTGTTCAAAAGCAGCATGACCGTATTGGTCGTACGCCGCTTTCTTTTGAGGGTCGGTCAGAACTTCGTACGCTTCTTTTACTTCTTTAAACTTGTCCGCCGCAGAATCATCACCCTGGTTTCGGTCTGGGTGGAATTTCATCGCTAGACGCTTATACGCCTTTTTGATATCGCGCTCTGAGGCATCACGGCTTACGCCTAATACTTCGTAAAAATCACGTTTTGACATGTTCTTCGTCACCAGTTAATTACTACAAACGGCATCGATTCACCGCTTGGTGTTTGTATCGTTCTAGGTAAGTGCACTTGTCTGCAACATACTTAACTAGAAAGACAGCGTTTACAAACAGACGGGCGTAAGAGTTGCCCCAAACGCCCGCACACGAAGTCTTATCGACCCCAGATGGCTATGCAGCCATCTGGTTAAGAAATATTATTTCTTGTCGTCTTTAACTTCTTCGAACTCAGCATCTACAACGTCGTCTTCTTTAGACTGTGCACCTGCGTCAGCACCTTGTGCTTGCTGCGCTTGAGCTTGTTGTTGAGCGATTTCCATCAGCTTTTGAGAAGCAGTCATTAGTGCTTGAACTTTAGCATCGATAGCTTCTTTGTCTTCGCCTTTACGTGCTGTTTCTAGCTCAGAAATTGCTGCTTCAATCTTCTCTTTCTCTTCTGCAGGTAGCGCTTCACCAGCTTCTTCGACTTGCTTACGAGTACCGTGAATCATTTGGTCAGCTTGGTTACGTGCAGTCGCTAGCTCTTCGAACTTCTTGTCCGCTTCTTTGTTAGCTTCTGCTTCTTGAACCATTTTCTCGATGTCTTCATCGCTTAGACCGCCAGAAGCTTGGATAGTGATCTTCTGCTCTTTACCAGTCTGCTTGTCTTTCGCAGACACGTGTAGGATACCATCCGCATCAAGGTCAAAAGTAACCTCGATTTGTGGCATACCACGTGGTGCAGGCTGGATGCCTTCTAGGTTAAATTGGCCTAGAGACTTGTTGTACATCGCTTGCTTACGCTCACCTTGTAGAACGTGGATAGTTACCGCGCTCTGGTTATCTTCCGCTGTAGAGAAAACTTGGTTCGCTTTAGTTGGGATAGTTGTGTTCTTCTCAACTAACTTAGTCATCACGCCACCCATTGTCTCGATACCTAGAGACAGTGGAGTTACGTCTAGTAGTAGTACGTCTTTAACGTCACCAGCAAGTACACCACCTTGAACTGCAGCACCCATTGCTACTGCTTCGTCAGGGTTTACGTCACGGCGCGCTTCTTTACCAAAGAACTCAGCAACTTTCGCTTGAACCATTGGCATACGAGTCTGACCACCAACTAGGATTACGTCAGTGATGTCGTTTACTGATAGGTCAGCGTCAGCTAGAGCTACTTTTAATGGCTCAAGAGAGCGTTGTACTAGGTCTTCAACTAGAGATTCTAGTTTTGCACGAGTCACTTTAATGTTCATGTGCTTAGGACCAGTTGCATCTGCAGTAACGTAAGGTAGGTTTACGTCTGTTTGAGAAGTAGAAGAAAGCTCGATTTTCGCTTTCTCTGCTGCTTCTTTAACACGCTGCATTGCTAGTGGGTCGTTCTTAAGGTTGATGCCTTGCTCTTTGTTGAACTCATCAACCAAGTAGTTGATTAGACGGTTATCAAAGTCTTCACCACCTAGGTGAGTATCACCGTTAGTTGCTAGAACTTCGAATGTTTTCTCGCCTTCAACTTCATCAATTTCGATGATTGAAATATCGAATGTACCACCACCAAGGTCGTATACCGCGATAGTGCGATCGCCGCCCTTCTTATCAAGACCGTAAGCTAGCGCAGCTGCTGTTGGTTCGTTGATGATACGTTTAACTTCTAGACCTGCGATACGGCCAGCATCTTTTGTCGCTTGACGCTGAGCATCGTTAAAGTAAGCAGGTACTGTGATAACTGCGCCAGTTACTTCCTCACCAAGGAAGTCTTCAGCAGTTTTCTTCATTTTCTTAAGAACTTCAGCAGAAACCTGAGGAGCTGCCATTTTTTGGCCTTTCGCTTCTACCCAAGCATCACCGTTGTCAGCCTTAACGATTTTGTAAGGCATGATTTCGATGTCACGCTGAACTTCTTCGTCTTCAAAACGACGACCGATTAGACGCTTAATTGCAAATAGCGTGTTTTCTGGGTTAGTTACTGCTTGACGTTTCGCTGGTTGACCTACTAGCGTCTCACCGTCAGTGTAAGCAATAACCGATGCAGTAGTACGTTCGCCCTCTGCGTTTTCAATTACACGTGGTTTGTCGCCGTCTAATACAGCAACACATGAGTTAGTAGTACCTAAGTCAATACCAATGATTTTACCCATCTGGCTATCTCCGAATAAATTCTATTTTCGTTTGGTTATAACCCCAATGTGGGGGGAGGAGAATCGGGTTTCAACCCTTGCTCACAAACAAAAATAATCAATGTTTGCTTCTCTATGCCACATAGATAAGGGCGGCAAAATGCTTTTCAAGGGCAGAATTAAAAAAAAGCGTCTTTTTTCGAAATTTATGTGTTTCTTTCTGATTAGTTTGGAACTCGTCACACTGCTGTAGCGCAACAAAACGTCATTTCCCAGATAAATTTATTTATGTCCGACTCTTCCTAAATAAAAAACGAGCTCATAAGAGCTCGCTTCAATATTAGGGTTAAAATAAATTATTCAAGGTATTAGGCGTTCGCTTGAGCAGGCTCAGCATCAACACCTTCTTCTTTACCTATCTCACCTTCTGTTTTTGCAACAATGGTGTTCACTGCCGTATCGCCGACAACGTTAGATGATGTACAGAACATATCATTGATACGGTCGACCGCTGCAATGATTGCTAAACCTTCAGGTGGTAAACCCAGCTGGTGAAGCAAAACGCCTACCATTACCACGCCGCCACCAGGAACGCCGCCAGCACCAATAGATAACAGAAGAATAGTTAAGCCAAGTGTGAAGATGTCTGCGGTGTTAATAGGCTGGCCAAAAGCGTTCGCAACAAACATCGTTGCTAGAGCAATATAGATAGACAC
Source organism: Vibrio sp. YT-19(2023) (assembly GCF_033337395.1). Taxonomy (NCBI): domain Bacteria; kingdom Pseudomonadati; phylum Pseudomonadota; class Gammaproteobacteria; order Vibrionales; family Vibrionaceae; genus Vibrio; species Vibrio sp. YT-19(2023). The sequence continues at coordinate 92,564 of NZ_JAWOQN010000007.1, forward strand.
ACCAGACATATTCATCGTTGCGCCCAGTGGTACACCGAAGCCAGCAACCGATTTAGAGACCTGAAGCTTTTCTGTCAGTGTGCGCATCGTTACCGGGATAGTCGCGTTTGAGCTCGCGGTAGATAGAGAGAAAAGAATCTGCTCACGAGTTGCACGTAGGAAAGTCTTTGGAGAAGTTCCTGTCGCAATACTCACTGCCATTGGGTAGAAGAAGAAGATCCAGAACACCAACATCGCAACCACCAAAGCCACGTAACCGGCAACGGACATTAATGTATTGGCGTTTAGCGTTGCACCTAGTTGAATCATTAGTGCGAACACACCATATGGTGCAAGACTCATCACTAATCCAACCAATTTCATCATGATTTCATTTGCCATTTTGAATGTGCGAATAGCTGGGCCACCACGAGAATCCAAAGCTTGAATTGCAAGCCCCGTCAAAATTGCCATAAAGATGATTTGCAGCATGTCGCCGCTAGCAAACGCTTGCACAGGGTTGCTAGGAACAATGTTAACAACTAAAGAGAAAATGTCCGGCGTATCTGTCGTTGTCAACTGTACAGCCTCAGATACCGTTCCTGCTAGATTAGCGCCCGCTCCTGGCTGGAAGATCAAGCCGACAGTCAAAGCCGCCGTAATCGCAATGATGGTGTTAAGAATGTAAAGGGTAAAAGTTTTTCCACCAAGACGACCAAATGCACTGATGTCTTTCAAGTCAACAATGCCGCATACGATTGAAACGTAAACTAAAGGAACAACAAGCAATTTGATCAGTGAGACGAACATGCCGCCAACACCTTCTGCTGCTCCAAGTAGGTATGTATCAAAAATCGCAATACCGCTAAATAAGTACTGAATTGCTGTCCCCAGCACAAGGCCGGCAAACAAGCCTATAAAAATCTTACTAGAAAGCGATTTATCCATTATAAATCTCCGATATGTTGTGTTTACTATTTACATTTTTGTAGTTATATATGCTTACTTTTAAAGCATTAGTCGCAAATCATACACACCGAAGTTACAAAATAAAGTGATAATTTACATTTTTGTTAACGAAATTGTTTTGGAAAAAATGACTATATTTACATTCCTATGCAGAACAAACATTCACACAGCGAATGATTACAACCACTTATAGCCCTTTCCGTTAATAAACACGCAGCGAGATGAGAGAAAATCTCCTATAGGAAAATAATTAACCAATAGGAAAAAATATGAAGGGGATCAAATTTTCATTTATCGATATACAACGTAGTTCGATGCAGTCATTTATGTTTAAAACAAAAAAGCGCCCATCAAAAATGATGGGCGCTTTTATATTTAAAAAAAAACAGGTAGTTAAAGTTACTTAGCAACCATTACCATTGCCGGACGAATCACACGGCCGTTTAGTTCGTAACCTTTTTGCATAACAAACATAACAGTGTTTGATTCATGATCAGGGCTCTCCTGAATCGACATCGCTTGATGGAACTCTGGATTGAATGCTTCACCTTCAGGGTTGATTGCTTTCAAGCCAAATTTCGCGACAACGTCTACAAACGTTTTATGTGTTAGTTCAACGCCTTCTAGGAACGGCTTCACAGTTTCATTCTCTGTATCTGCCGCTTGAATTGCACGCTCTAGGTTATCAATAACAGGAAGCAGCTCTTCTGCAAACTTGTTCAACGCAAACTTACGTGCTTTATCGATCTCTTGCTCAGTGCGACGACGCATGTTTTCTACTTCAGCTTTAGAACGCAACACCGCATCTTGTTGCTCTTTTACTTTTGCCTCGCTAGACAATAGTGCCGCTTCTAGTTGAGCAATCTTAGCGTCTGTCTCATCACCAAGCTCTTCAAGCTCAGCTTCAACTTCTTGTGCTTCAGCTTCTACTTTTTCAGCCTCTTCGATGATTTGATCAAGCTCTTCTTCTGTAACTTTGTTTTCTTCGTTGCTCATGATATCTCCAGAATTCAACATAATGCCCTTAAAGCCATGCGCGTTTTTGCGGGCTTTAACCACATAAAAATTCGCATATTTAGGTGACTTGCCATTATTATGGGGATGAAGATTCCTGATTCAAGCCTCTTTAATGCGGAAATGCTATGAAAAATCCATGTAACGTGATCGCGATTATCGGAAAACCAAGAGATCAACAAGCAATTCAAACTCATAAAGAGTTGTACCAATGGTTGACCTCTGAGGACTATAAAGTATTCATTGACGATCGCCTTGCCGCAATACTGGATGATATCCCACAGAGTCAGTTTGCTAGCTTAGTTGAACTAGGAAAAAATGCCGATCTAGCCATTGTGGTTGGTGGCGATGGCAACATGCTAGGTGCAGCAAGAATTTTATCCCGATTTGATGTACCAGTTATAGGCGTGAACCGCGGAAATTTGGGCTTCTTAACTGACTTGAACCCAGACGACTTCCAAGCGTCTCTGCAAGCGGTACTCGACGGTGAGTACATTGAAGAGGAGCGTTTTCTTTTAGAGGCGGAAGTACACCGCCACGGACAAATAAAGAGCCATAACGCTGCGCTAAACGAAGCCGTACTTCACCCAGGGCAAATTGCTCATATGATTGAATTTGAAGTGTATATTGATGAAAGCTTCGCCTTCTCTTTACGGGCCGACGGTTTGATTGTCTCCACTCCGACTGGCTCGACGGCATATTCACTTTCTGGCGGCGGCCCAATTCTTTCTCCTAGCTTGAATGCCATTTCACTCGTGCCAATGTTCCCTCATACATTGTCGAGTCGACCTTTGGTGGTTGATGGAAAACGTCGAATTAAATTGGTGGTATCACCAGAAAACCGTGGAACACAAGAAGTTAGCTGTGATGGACAAGTCTCACTTCCAGTTACCCCTGGCGACGAAATTCACATCTATCAAAGTCCAAATGTACTAAAGCTCATCCATCCAAAAGACTACAGCTACTATCACGTCTTACGGAATAAGCTTGGCTGGTCTAGTAAATTGTTCTAACACTTGTTACTCAGGGTAATAACTTCAATAAAAAAGCCAGCAGCTCAATTGCTACTGGCTTTTGGCTTTCTTAGACAAGAAATAGACACAAAGTAGTGAGGCGACACGATATTTGTCATCATTAAAGAGAAGCTTATAAATTTTGATCCTGTGGGCAAACTTTACACAAAAGATAGAAAAGCAAATTCAATGATCTATGTCCGGTGATATTCTCACCATGAATAGAGTATTAACTCTATTTCATACAATCAATAAAGGACATATTATGAAGAAAACCATCATTCTGTCTGTTCTCAGTACATTAGCACTTATTGGCTGCCAATCAGAGGAAACGCAAGTCAACAGTGTGTCCAACGCAAAAGCGGAAGATATCACTAAGACGAAACGGGCCCTAGCTCAACAATTGAGTGAGAATTATGCTGCCATTGAACCCATGCTGAGAAGAGATATTACTCCGCAACAGACTAACGTTTCTGTATTAGCATTTGTTAAGCAAAACCCTAACTCAGAGTTCAGCCGCCAGCTTGTACAAGCTGACACTCAAATTCGTAGCTGGAAAGGTATTTCTGAATACTCAGATCAGTTGTTAGAAGTTCGCTTGGCAAATGAAGCCATGATAACAGCATGGCAAAGTGGCGAGGTCGAGCCATTATTTGCATTTGAACCAAGTGGTGATGATGAGAATTGGCAATACATCGAAGCATTTGATGTTTATGGCAACATCCATCAACTCGATGTTTACCAGCTCCCTGAGGTACCTGTACTTGTCGTTGATAACAATAGCTCTGCAGAGCTAAAAGCAGGCTTGCAAGCTATGCAAGCTGAGATGAAAAAACTCGGTCAACCAGCTTTAGTTCAACCATATATTGCTGATGAACAACGCCAAAATACACCGCTATTGTCAAGTAGCGCAGTGGGCGAAGCGGCTCCAATTCAAACCACGCAGTTGAAAAAGATCCGTCTAGCCGATGACAAAGAACCTTGGATCTCTGGCAAGGCAGAAATCTACGCTATCGTAACGGGCGTCAATCCAAGTCGTGATGAACCGACTCTCGATTTGGTGGAGCTTCCATACTTAGACTACGATAACCAAGATTACTATCCAAATCAGATCATTATTCACTGGTCTCGTTACCGCTGGGGTGCGGCAGACATTGTGCTCATGGAGCAAGATGACGGCACAGACTATAAACAATTGGCAAAACTCCTTGTTCAAGTTGCCGAAGAAGTATTGAAAGCGATTCCAGATCCAGAAGTTCAGGCTTACGCAATTATTCCGCAAATCACGAACAAGATCATCGACACTATCCCCGATGGTGTACTCACGAATGATGATGACTTCGTCGACGTTTACTACACTCTAATGCAAGACACTTCATACGTGGATCACCCAGGTGCAGGTGTGAATGCAGTCGTCACACTAGAACCACTAACGATTAACCCAACTCGTCCGTAACCTGTTCAATTTTAATGAGTCGTTGTAATCACATCGGCTCATTTTTCCCACTTCATCACAAAAAAACAGCCTACAAAGAAAATTTTCCTTACCTGACTTTACTGTATAAAGAAACAGTATATACTGTTCTCTTATACAGTATTGTTCAGTTATACAGGTAAATAAAATGCTGGCTCATCTAAGTGTTAATAATTTTGCGATTGTTAAGTCTTTACAACTCGAGCTTTCTAAGGGCATGACCACCATTACAGGTGAAACAGGCGCGGGTAAATCCATTGCTATCGATGCTTTAGGGCTCTGCTTAGGCGGACGAGCCGATGCCGGCATGGTGCGACAAGGTGAAGAGAAAACCGAAGTTAGCGCCGCTTTTTTATTGGACAACAACTTACATGCAACACGTTGGTTAGAAGATAACGATCTGCTAGATGGCAGTGAGTGTATTTTGCGTCGTATTATCACAAAAGAAGGCCGCTCAAGAGCCTTCATTAATGGCAGCCCTGTTCCACTATCACAACTCAAATCTCTAGGGCAGCTACTTATCAATATCCATGGGCAGCACGCTCATCATCAATTGATGAAAAGTGAGCACCAAATGGCCATGCTCGACCAATATGCTGGGCATTTAAACCTACTAAAAAGCACACGAAGTGCTTACCAGCATTGGCGTCAGGCGGATAATAACCTCAAGCAGCTAAAAGAAAATAGCCAGCAAAACCAGGCGCAAAAACAGTTGCTTGAATACCAAATCAAAGAACTGAATGAGTTATCGCTAGGTGAAGAAGAATTTGCAGAGCTCGAGCAAGAGCATAAACGACTATCCAACAGTGGTGAACTCGCCACTACCTGTCAGCAAGCCATCGAACTTATTTACGAAGGTGAAGAAGTCAATGCGCTTGGTATTTTGCAATCGGCCAATCACTCCCTAATTCAATTAGCCGAATTAGATGAAAAGCTATCTGAGCTACCTAACATGCTGTCAGAAGCGATGATTCAACTTGAAGAAACGAAGAATGAATTACGCAGCTACTTAGATGGCATCGATGTTGATCCAGCTCGTATGGCTTATGTAGAAGAACGTTTTTCTAAAGTGATGTCTGTAGCTCGTAAACACCACGTAATGCCAGAAGAACTCTACCAGCATCATCAAGATCTTCTGGCCCAAGTAGAAGCGTTAGATTGCTCCGATGAACGTTTAGATGAACTTGCTCAAGAAGTAGAACACAAGTACCAAAGCTTTCTAACACAAGCAGAAAAACTGCACAAATCACGCAGCCGTTACGCAAAAGAACTGAACAAACTGATCACACAAAGCATGCACGAATTGAGCATGGAGAAAGCAGTATTCAGTATCGAAGTTAGCAATGACAACACGCACCCATCGCCGCTTGGCATGGACAGCGTGTGCTTCTTAGTATCGACCAACCCGGGACAACCATTGCAACCTATAGCAAAAGTTGCGTCAGGCGGTGAGCTATCACGTATCTCTCTAGCTATCCAAGTGATCACCGCTCAGAAAGTAGATACACCAAGTTTAATCTTCGATGAAGTGGACGTAGGTATTAGTGGCCCAACAGCTGCCGTAGTGGGCAAAATGCTACGCAAGCTTGGCGAATCTACTCAAGTATTGTGTGTCACTCACCTCCCTCAAGTTGCCGGATGCGGCCATCAACAAATGTTTGTTGCTAAGCAAACCAAAGCAGGCCAAACCGAAACCCAAATGCACGCATTAGATGAACAACAACGTGTGGCAGAATTAGCTCGCTTACTTGGTGGTAGTCAAATAACCGACTCAACGTTGGCAAACGCAAAAGAACTGCTTATCGCCGCTTAATAAATCGACAAGGGATGAGATATGGATATCAGAGCAATACACAAAACCAACTGCTTAGATCTCATCCCTATTTTTATTGAGTTAGAACATTACTACTTCAAAGAAAAAGCTTCATCAAAACACGATCTGGTCCATTATCTAAAGAGCCAAGTCTTCTCTGAACATTCTGGTGTTAATATCATTGCGGTTTACGATAATGATGACGTCGTAGGCTTTGCATCTTATACCGTCATGTTCCCTGCCCCAAAACTCTCAGGGCAGATGTACTTAAAAGATCTGTTCGTATCTTCGAAGGTTCGAGGAAAAGGGGTTGGTCTCAAGTTAATGAAGTATCTGGCATCTTTGGCGATCAAGTGTGAATGAAGTATCTGGCATCTTTGGCGATCAAGTGTGGATGCCAAAGGTTGGACTGGACAGCTGAAAGTAGTAACCCTACCGCAGGTCAGTTTTACCGCTCAATTGGTGCAACACTAATTCATGAAAAAGAGTATTATCGTTTTTCAGGTGATGCATTACGCGAATTCGCCAAAACCGACTAACGAGTCACTAGGCTTGGCTCACCGCTGAAAGCGTCCATCACCCTACTTCCGATTGAAATTTGCTCTTCGTCACCTAACTAATACGTCATGTGGTGACATTTACCGCCTAATATCGGTGAATAAATGCAACTCAACTCAAAATTCGTTGTCAGATTGTCTACCATACGACGCATAGCTTTTTACATCTGCGTCGAGCTTGTTTATTATCAGCGCAGTATTTTAAAGGTTACTAAGAAATTATTATGCAATTAAAGAAGTGGTTAGTTGCCGTACCATTAGCAATGACATTGCTGACAGGATGTTCGGTATTGGAAAGACTGGTTTATCGTATTGATATCAACCAAGGCAACTATGTAGAACAAAGTGCGGTTGATAAATTAAAGTTTGGGATGACTAAAGCACAGGTTCGCTTCGTATTAGGGTCGCCAATGCTTATTGAAAACGGCTATCCAAACACTTGGTATTACATCTATCATCATACTCCTGGCCATGGCGAACCAGTACAGAAAGATCTGATTGTAAACTTTAATGACCAAGGCACGCTCGCAGACATCAGTGGTGACTTTCCAAAAAGTGACGCATTTTACGAGCAAATTCAGTAAACTGACTTTTGCAAAAAAACCTCCCGTTTGGGAGGTTTTTTATTATATAGAAATCATGTTAGTCAAACTTTGAGTAACTCACATGAGCTATTGGGTTAATATTAATCCTGCTTATTTTTACGTACAGAACTAGGCTTGCCACCGGTGACTGGGTCTGCACTCCCCTCGGTTTTAGCCTGCTCCGCCCGCTTACGGCGAATCTCTTTCGGATCGGCAAGTAACGGACGATAAATCTCTATTCGATCTCGATCTCGAACGGTCGCATCCAACTTCACGTTACGACTAAACACACCCACTTTGTTCTTGGACAAATCAATTTCAGGGTACAACTCCAATACACCGGATTGTCTAATGATCTCTTCTACCGTTGCGTGATTATTTACCACTAAGTTAAATACACGCTGTTCATGAGGAAGAGCATAGACAACCTCAACGTGAATCATATCTGACTCAATACTCATAACACTCGTAGACCTGTTTTGCGCGTTTAGTAAATGCATTTACCATATTACTAGTAAGCTCGTTAAAAATCTTACCGAAGGCCATCTCAATCATTTTACTTGAGAATTCAAACTCAAGCTTTAGTTCAACCTTGCAAGCTTGCTCGTCTAGCGCGGTAAAAATCCAACCACCACGCAACGTCTTAAACGGGCCATCCACCAAGTTCATCATAATTGCCTGACCGGGGATCAACTCATTTGAAGTCGTAAACGTTTTGCTGATTCCAGCCTTCGCCACATCGACAGAAGCCACCATACCATTCCCCGAAGACTCAATGATTCTAGAGCCCGAGCAACCAGGCAGAAATTCAGGGTATTTAGCAACATCATTAACCAGATTGAACATCTGTTCGGCGCTAAAAGACACAAGCGCAGAACGGCTGACTTGCTTCATACATACTCCTATCGATACATGTACAGATTTAAAGCTACTCGCCAATTTTACTTTTATTCCACGATTGCGCAAATAAAAGGATTTCCTATCCGATATCCAACCCGTATAATGACGCTATTATGGCAAAGAAAAAAACGAAACAAAAAGCGGGTAGCAATACTATCGCGCTGAATAAAAAAGCTCGCCACGAGTATTTCATCGATGATGAAATCGAAGCTGGCTTGGAGCTCCAAGGTTGGGAAGTGAAAGCCCTTCGCCAAGGTAAAGCCAATATTTCTGAAAGTTACGTATTTATGCGTGACGGTGAAGCCTTTGTGAGTGGCATGACAATCACTCCTTTAAATCAGGCATCGACACACGTTGTGGCGAACCCTACACGTGTGCGTAAACTACTAATGAGTCGTCGTGAGCTGGATAACCTATTCGGACGTGTAAACCGTGAAGGTATGACATTAACGGCCCTCTCACTGTACTGGTCTCGCTCTTGGGTGAAACTAAAAATTGGCGTAGCAAAAGGTAAAAAGCTGCACGATAAACGTACGGATCTAAAAGAAAAAGACTGGGCAAGAGAAAAAGCACGCGTAATGAAGAGCGCGCTGCGTTAATCTTGACCACTTAAACGCATAGTACTGGACAGCCAATGCTTTTCTGTTACTATGCGAATATTACCTGGGGCTGATTTAGGATTCGACGGGAATTCAGAAGTCTGAGGTGCATGCCGAGGTGCGGTAGGCCTCGTTAACAAACCGCAAAAAAATAGTCGCAAACGACGAAAACTACGCACTAGCAGCTTAATAACCTGCTAAGAGCTCTCTCGCCCTAGCTTCCGCACGTAAGACGGGGATCAACGAGGGATCAAACCCAAACGCGCTAGCCCGGATTCTCCCGCCTGAGAGATGAACGGCGAATTTTAATTCAGGCTAGTCATTCATTAGCGTGTCGGTTCGCAGGTGGGTGGCGAAATTAAAGATCGACTAAGCATGTAGTACCAATGATGAACGGTTTTCGGACGCGGGTTCAACTCCCGCCAGCTCCACCAAACGTTTGGAAAAGGCCACCTTCGGGTGGCCTTTTTTGTATCAACTAAAATAGTCTCTTTTTTCAAACATTCATGCTTTCTGAAATCTTACTACATGGATTACCGCATACCTTTGGCCCATGTAGGTTTACAAACTCGTTGAGTATTAATCAGTAAACAAGAAGTTCATAAGTACTAATCAAAAAGGCAGAAAGCATGGTACTAAAAGCCCTGCAACTTAAAAGTCTTCTGCTTACCTATCCTTTCTAAGAGATAACTAGATCTAAGTCTAAAGTCTAAAGTCTAAAGTCTATACTCATCTCCCTCGATGAATTGATTGATGTATTCATTGTTAGTCCCTACTCGCTTGTTTCATTACAACTCTATAGATGTAATGACTACAAACAGTAGTTACAAAAAATAATGTAACTCTAATCACAAAGTTAACCTTAGATATTGAACAGAAACACAACATATATAGATTTTTAAATTTCAAAATGAAAATATTGTTGTGAAAAATTAAGTTGCTGGAATTATTACAGTCATATTAGTGAGCATTGTAATGAATTTTGAAGAAAGTAAATTGAATGACGAACACGTTAATCAATACACACCGAAAATCAATGGTGTGTTAACAAAGAAAGGAAAACCACTTAGTAGCCTGAAGGTTAGCCTTAGTATTGGTTTAAGCACCTCAGGGAAATCAATAGACTTATCAACATTCACAGACAGTACTGGTCGCTTTGAATTTTCTCCAGTCTATGAAAATAAAAACATCATAAGCACTCCTCTTATTGAGCACTATGTAACTATTGTTTTAGTCGCAGAACTCAGTAATGATGAAAGTACTATTATTTGGGAAGGAAGCTTTGATGGTTATAAAATAGAGGATTACGTAAAAAATAACATGGCTAACCTTTCTTGTGACACTGAGAGCCCTCTTAAGTACTTTGCTTTTTCAATTGATGATGAAGAAAACGATGACTACTACGTGAACAGTCAATGTAACTTATTTGGTTATATAGACTCTGACTTGTATGGAAATTAAATAATGCACTCATGATGCAACTCCAGTTCCTATGTCTCCTCTTTGGCCATTTACTCACGGTGGTATTGAGTATCGGCTAGATGGAAGTTCTGGCATCTACTTCTGCGCTCATGGACTAGGAAAAAAATCTGTTCCGGGTTATGTCAATACCGCTACAAGTAATGAGTGGTCGGCACTACAACCCAAATCTCAAGCTTACCTAGAACGCAACGTATTTCTTGACTTCAACAATAGATATAATGCTCGGATGACTGATGGTTGGGTAAGTAAAATAGTCTCTTCAACTTTGACTTTACTAAGAATTTCAGGTCTGGGTCATATAATACAACAGATGCGACCGTAGGCCTTGCTACTTGGGTTCAATTAGCTAATTTCAGAGCTAAAAGATGAATGTAACGAACACGTGCGCGGTATTATAGGCCACATAAATGTAATGTCAGGCAATGCGGAAATTAACCTATCTAATATTACTTGTAGAGCAATAAAGCTTTGTTTTTCAAGGTTAGTAAAAAGGCTAGACAGTCATGCTAGTAACGTATTAAATACCCTGGAGTAACAATAAAATAAATTAGCCATCGTTTTATATATACGCTTCATCGGTCTTAAATTATTTGAATGATAAATAAGAAAAGTACGAAGCTATTTTGCTTCGCACTTTTATTGAGTCCAGCACGGCTAACTATATTAGAAGCGATACTCTACACCTAGTGATGCTTGGTTAAAGTCTGTTTCCGTGTTTGCACCGTTCGCGACATTCTCCGCATTGAGTTCTACGTCGTACCACATATATTCTGCGTTAACTAAGAAGTTATCAGTAACTTTAAAACCGACACCGGCACCAGCGAATACACCTTCATCATCTTTGTTGCCTTGGAAGCCCGCAACGTTGTAATCCGTCGAGTACCACATTTGACCGCCTTTTGCGTAAAGGTCGACACGATCAGCAATGGGAGCGGTAACTTTTAGAGCCGCTGTATAGCCGTCCGTTTCGGCATTTGCTAGGTTATTACCATAGCTACCGAAATCAATGTAACCACCTTCCAACGCTAAGTAAGGATTAAAACGGTAACCAACTAAACCTTGAATAACATCGCTGTCATCATCAAAGTCATCTTGTCCATCAACTTTTAAGTAACCGTAGTTGGTGCCAACATATACACCATGATCGTTGGAGTCCGCAGCATGTGATAAAGTACTAAACGTTGCTAAAGAAAAAAGGCTAATCAAAGTAACAACATTGCTTTTCATTTCGTTCTCCTAATATAAGTTCCATTGAAGGTTCGAATAGTAAAGAGCAAATGCAATGCCAACTTTAAATTAATGAAAAATATATTTAATTTTATAGAACACTGACAATCCTCTAAAGAACGCCGAACAAAAACAGAAAAAAAGAGCTGTCTGTTTACTTTATATAAACAATACTAAATTGAGGTTAATCGCTGATGTGAAAAAGATTCTTGTTAATTTGTAGATTTTTCAAAGAAATTAAATAAACATCTAAAATACTCTTGTAGATTAATCAGTCAAAAAACGCTTAGCTAGTTTTTATAAGAAAGGAAGCTAATCACACATACGTTGCATCTTACTTTGCTTCAAGCCGTGAATACTCTACTCTTTGCCTAAGCAGAGTTTAATGGAACTGAAGTATGTTAAAAGGCAGTGAATACCCTTCTATTCGAGCATTAAGGACGTTTGTCGCGGTCTCTAATTACCTCAGTTTCTCTAAAGCAGCGGATGCCCTATGTATTACGCAAAGCGCAGTAAGCAAACAAATCGCATCGCTGGAGCAATTGGTGGGTTTACCTTTAATACAAAGAGGGGCGAGTGGTATTGAGTTAACCGAAGAAGGCAAGCGTTATCTGCCGCAAGTCACAGAAGCTTTGGAGCTTATTCAGCATGCAACTGCCAACTTAATCCAGTCAGATTCAAAGCAAGAATTACTCACCGTGGACGTAACCCCTTCTTTTGCCAGTCTTTGGTTGATACCTAATATTGATGACTTCCACCAGCAACATCCTAACATCCGAGTAAGAGTCTGTACTGGGGATGGGAACGTCAAAGATTCGAGCAACGAAAGTGACTTACATATTCGCTGCCTTCCATTATCCACGCATTATGAATACAGCCACTTACTATGCGAAGAAATACTACTATTGGTCGGTTGTACTAACGCTCCTGCACTCAAGAATGTGCACGCTGTTAGCGACTATCCGCTGATACCTCAAATCACTCGTCCTCAGTTGTGGGAGCAATTTAAGGCGGCACATGCAGTAGAATCAACCGTTACCTATCACTCTGTAGGCTTTGAACATTTTTACCTAGCTTACGAAGCCGTCAAAATGGGAAAAGGACTCGCCTTACTTCCTGATTTTATGGCGCAGAATTCTATTTTGAGAGGGGATATCCAACATATTCTCAACCTAACTTTACAGAGTGGTTATGGTTATTACGTGATGATCCCGAATTATCGCCTATCGGCTAAGAAAGTGGCGGCGTTTTACGAATGGTTGAAGAGCAAACTAAGCTAATATTGTTTTCTTGAAATGCTTTTGGTAAACCAAAACAACTCAAAGACTTCAGTATCTGTCTGCTCCAAATTGTGGCATTCTCATTAACACTGTTTCAAAAGGATAAATGGATTGAAAGATATGGACAGCAATTCGCCCAAACTCTCATTACGTACCATTGAGCCAACGGATTACCCTGAGCTTGCAGAACTAATGGACTTAGTGTTTCCTGATGTTGGCGGCTCATGGCCACGGCTGACTATTATGGATCTCATTCATCAGTTTCCTGATGGCCAAATCTGTATTGAAGATAACGGCAAAATAGTCGGTGCAGCATTAACCATTAAAGTGGACTACAACCGCTTTTCTCTTCCTCATCTATATACCGACATCATTACCGAAAACAACGTCATACAGAATCAAGTAACCGGTGATGCAATGTATGGTCTCGATGTATTTGTCCACCCGGACTATCGAGGGCTACGTTTAGGTCGCCGTCTGTATGATGCGCGTAAAGAACTTTGCCGGAGTAAAAACTTCAAAGCAATTTTAGCCGGTGGTCGCATCCCGAATTACCACAAATATGCTGACGAATTGAGCGTGGCTGAATACATCGACAAAATAAAACGCCGTGAGCTTCACGATCCTATTTTGTCTTTTCAGCTTGCAAACGACTTCGATGTAAAACGTATTATGCGCGGTTACTTGCCAGAGGATAGTGCTTCTAAAGGCTACGCAACTCTGCTGGAGTGGGATAACTTCTTCTACGAAGAGGATATTCAATCCGTACATGATGTAGAAAAAACGCTGATTCGTATTGGTGTTGTGCAGTGGCAAATGCGCGCCATGAATGACTTAGAGGACTTGCTCGATCAGGCTGAGTTCTTCATTTCTTCTCTTGCGAACTACAAAGCCGATTTCGCCCTATTCCCTGAATTCTTTAACGCGCCGCTGATGGGCTTGCAAAACGACCAAAACTCCGTCGAAGCAATTCGCTTTTTGGCTAGCTTTACAGAAGAGATCAAAAACCGCTTCTCGCAGATGGCAGTCACCTACAACATCAACATTATTGCTGGCAGTATGCCCGTCATCGAAGATGGCAAGTTGTATAATGTGGCCTACTTACTGCAACGAGATGGTGAAATAAACGCTCAATATAAGATTCACATCACGCCCCATGAGCAAAAAGACTGGGTGATCGACGGTGGTGACAATGTTCAGGTGTTCGAAACCGATGCAGGCAAAGTCGGCATACTGATTTGTTATGACAGCGAGTTCCCAGAGTTGGGAAGAATGCTCGCCGAGCAAGGCGCACAAATTGTGTTCGTTCCTTTCTGGACAGACACAAAAAATGGCTACCAACGAGTACGAATCTGTTCCCAATCACGAGCCATCGAAAACGAATGCTACGTTGCAATTGGGGGCAGTGTCGGCAACTTACCTCGTGTTGATAATGTCGATATCCAGTACGCACAATCTGCCGTATTCTCACCGTCGGATATCTATTTCCCACACGATGCGACCTTGACAGAAGCAAGCGCCAACACCGAAATGATAATCTTCGCTGATGTTGATTTGACTAAGTTGAAACAGCTTAATACCGAAGGCTCTGTCACCAACTTACGTCATCGCCGCCTTGATTTGTATGGCGCATTCACCAAAGCCAAAGAGTCATAAGGATCTCCCTAATTCGCCGCTACCAAAGAGCGTGGCGGCGAGTAAAGCCAGCTGCAGGTTGATTCTGCGCAATTATCAGAGGCATGTCAGTTTTTCTCAATGGTGAGAAACAAGAATTGACCCAATAGGACATTCGGAGTATCACTCCAACTTCGTTCCGCTTTTATTAGGGGAAAGCTTTTGGAACATATTAACGAACTTCTCATGTCAATGAAGCCTTTGCTTGAGCAATACGGCTACGTTGCGCTGATTGTCAGTATATTTCTAGAAGGGATAGGTATCCCGATGCCTGGTCAATCACTGATGATCGCGGCATCTTTGCTCTCGTCAGAACAAGTCATGAACCTAAGTATGGTAATGATGGTATCGTGGCTGAGCTGCTTTTTTGGTAATACCTGTGGCTACTTAATCGGTTATTACTTTGAGGGGTGGTTAGATAAAAAAGGCTACATTTCCGGCCCGAAGATGCAAACGCTTCAATTGACTATCCAGAAATACGGCCCTACGTGCTTGGTGGTCAGCCGCTTTATTGAAGGAATGAAGCAATTTATGCCTCTTGCATGCGGTATCGCGAAAATGCCACGTAGAGAGTTTTTGCTCGGTAACGCCCTCGCGGCGACGGTTTGGGTATTGGTATTCAGCTTGTTAACTCACTTTGCATTTGAACATTTAAGCGTGTTGAGCAACCTGTACACCGAATACAAATATCTGGTATGGGCATTTGCTGCTGTCTTATTTACGTGGATGGTTTTAGGTATTGTTAAACGCAAAAAAGCCAAATCAATGCAATAACGACAGTCTCTTCATTAGCGCATAACTAAAGCTCGTGGTATCAGTGAGATACGCAACACGAGCTTTTATCTTTTTCTTTACGTGTAAAATTTAAACAGCCATTTAGACGTCTAGACGTTGACAATGTAGAAATGTGATATTAGTCTGCTCTTCTCTCTTATCATTAACATTGTCGTTTACATGTCCGGTTCCCAACAAACTACTAAAACAGTTGCACCGTCTGCGGTCGCACTGATCCCATTAATTGTATTCCTTGCGCTATTTATTGGCGTAGGCACTTACTTATCTTTGCAAGGCGTGGAATTTGCCTTCTACCAGCTGCCTGCACCCATCGCGGTATTACCAGCCATCATCATTGCGTTTCTTTTAAGTAAAGAGAAACTTAACCGCTCAATCGAACACTTCATGCGTGGTGTTGGCCACCCAGACATCATCGCAATGTGTATGATCTATCTGCTTGCAGGTGCCTTTGCTGCGGTAGCAAAAGCCTCTGGTGGTGTTGATGCAACAGTGAACCTTGGTTTATCCGCTATTCCAACCAGCATGATTTTACCGGGCATTTTTCTGATTTCTGCTTTTATCGCAACAGCAATGGGGACTTCGATGGGTACCATCGCAGCCGTTGCCCCCGTAGCGTTGGGGATTGCTGAATCAGCAGGAATGAGCTTACCGTTAACCGCTGGTGTTGTGCTGAGCGGCGCTATGTTTGGTGATAACCTTTCTATCATCTCTGACACCACCATCGCGGCGACACGCTCTCAAGGTTGTGAGATGAAAGACAAGTTTAAAGAGAACATTCGTATTGCTTTACCTGCGGCGTTGATCGCGATTGCAGTGTTCGCTTTCAACAGTACCGCGACTCAAGTGCCTGAAACTGGCGATATTGAGTGGCTAAAAGTCTTGCCGTACATCACTATTTTGATCCTAGCGGTATCTGGTGTGAATGTGTTTGTGGTTCTGTCGATTGGCATTCTTTTGGCTGGCGGCGTGAGCTTGGCATCGATTGACAATTACGGACTAACTAATCTAGCCCAAGACGTATACAAAGGCTTTGGTAACATGCAAGAGATCTTCTTGTTATCCATGCTGATTGGTGGTTTGAGTGAACTGATGCGTCGCCAAGGTGGTCTTGCTTTTCTAACAAATTTCGTTAGTAGCCTTATCCACGCGTTTGGCTCTAGTCACTCTAAGCATGCGAACAGTCGTGCAAGCGAGCTAGGTATTGCAGGTTTGGTATCAATGGTCAATGGCTGTACGGCAAACAACACCGTAGCCATCATTGTATCGGGCAGCGTTGCTCGCCAACTGGCGGAAGAGAATAATGTCTCTCCTCGCCGCTCAGCAAGCTTGTTAGACATTTTCTCATGCGTGGTGCAAGGCGTGTTGCCTTACGGTGCTCAAGTACTGCTGCTAGGTTCCGTATTCAACCTATCGCCACTTGAAGTAGTTGCCA
This sequence comes from Vibrio sp. YT-19(2023), assembly GCF_033337395.1. Classification (NCBI taxonomy): domain Bacteria; kingdom Pseudomonadati; phylum Pseudomonadota; class Gammaproteobacteria; order Vibrionales; family Vibrionaceae; genus Vibrio; species Vibrio sp. YT-19(2023). The sequence goes on from NZ_JAWOQN010000007.1 coordinate 109,356, forward strand.
ATTCTTACTACTGTTTTGCATTAGCGATAGCGGCTGTTGTCGCGGTGTTTATCAAACATCCCGCTCGTCAACCTGTAGCGCAAACTGAGAACTAACGACAAATACCGAAAAGGCTCTGATGGAGCCTTTTTACTTTCCTTTCTTCTTTTTTTCTTTTCCGCGAGCAGATTTACTTCAAAGCTGAACGCAAACTTTGCGCACTGTGTAAAGGAATAGCAAAGCGATGCGCCACATCGCGTAGAGCTTCCACCTGAGCCGCGTTACTGATTGCTAATTCGCCTGCCACATCGACGTGGTTATTCTCAAACCCCACTCTCACATCGAATCCAAGTAACATCGCACTCGCTAAACAGTCTTGCTCTCGCGCGCCAAAAGCACAAATGGCACATCGAATTTCTTCCTCGACAAAACGCGCCAAATTCAAACCTCGTAAATCCCATGGCGAAGACTGTTGAGCTTGGTGATAACGCCCTAACACCACTAATGCATGCTGATGCGTTTTAGGTAACACGCCCGCATCACGCAGTTGGAAATAACGTTCAATGTCGGTTGCATCGTAGAGAATAATTTGGCTCACGATGTTGTGTTCTGCCACCCAATGGAAAAAGGCATGCCCTTCTTTCTCACTTGCGCGATCAGGGATTAACTCCCTCAATGCAAAAGAAGCCGCTTCTGGTTTCACAGCTTTAACTAACGCCATCTGTTGTGGCGGAGAATACAAGCCCACCGCCTCTGTGGTGAGCTGTACCATCATGTTTTGTCCCACCGCTTCTTTCACGGCATGGTAAATTGCCATGTTGTCGTCGATGTCTAATGAATGACGTCCGTTGGCGTCTCTAGCATGCAAATGGATCATGGCAGCCCCTGCCGTTTGACAAGCGATAGCCTCTGCAACCAGTTCGTCTGTTGTCATGGGTAAGCTGGCGTGATCGTGCTTAGTTTTTCTTGCACCGTTTGGGGCCACGATAATAGCGATAGGCTCTCGTATACATCGATTTTCTAATTCCATTCCTTCGCTACCTCTTTTAGCGTTAATGAGAGTTTGCCAACTAGCTCATCAATATGGTGAGGCTGAATAATGAATGGCGGCGCAAGCAAGATATGGTGCCCATTAACGCCATCAATCGTTCCGCCCATTGGATAGCACATTAAGCCATTTTCCATTGCTCGCTGTTTGATGCGTTTGTCTGCCAATGTGGCTTTACTCAGAGGCGCCTTGCTTTCTTGATCCGCCACCAGCTCAATGCCAAAAAACAAACCTTTACCACGAATGTCGCCAATGTACGGTAAATGGGCCAATGCAGAAGTAAGCTCATTACGCAGCAAAGCACTTTGCCGATTCACCGCCGTTAACAAATTATCTTGGAAGATGGTTTGAATGGTCGCCACGGCAGCAGCGCACGCCACAGGGTGCGCCATAAAAGTATGACCATGTTGGAAAAAACCGCTTCCATCAGCAATAGCTTGATAGACTCGATCATTCGCAACCACCGCGCCAATAGGTTGATAACCCGCACCAAGCCCTTTAGCCATACACACCAGATCGGGTTCTGCCTCTTCTTGCTCAAACGCAAAAAAACTGCCACTGCGTCCAACGCCACACATGACTTCATCCAAGATCAATAACACATCGTATTGGTCGCATATTTCGCGAATACGCTTGAAATAGCCTTGCGTTGCAGGCACAGCTCCAGCGGTGGCACCCACAATGGGCTCGGCGACAAAAGCCATGACATTATCAGCCCCCAACTCAAGAATTTTTGCCTCTAGCTCATTCGCCGCTCGCAATGAGTAATCCAATTCCGACTCATGACTCTGCTGATAACGATAAGCATAGCAAGGGGCGATATGATGGCTCGGGTGTAAGATGGGTTTGAACGGTTCACGTCGCCATTCATTACCTCCGACAGCCAAAGCCCCCAAGGTATTGCCGTGATAACTTTGCTGACGCGCGATGAATTGCTTTTTCTCTGGCTTACCTGATTCCACGAAATACTGCCGCGCCATTTTTAGTGCCGACTCCACCGCTTCTGATCCTCCACTGACTAAGTACACATGGTTGAACTGTTCAGGCATGTGCTGACAAATCAATTCTGCTAGGCGCTCACTGTTGTCACTAGTAAAAAATCCAGTATGAGCAAATGGCACTCGCTCGATCTGTTCCAACATGGCTTTTTTAACGGCGTGATGACTGTGGCCAAGGTTTGATACCGCAGCACCACCACAAGCATCGAGATACTGCTTTCCATGCTTATCGAATAGATAAACACCTTCACCTCTATCGATGATTGGTAGCGTGGCATGGCAATGACGGTGAAATACGTAAGACATTTGAGTCCCTTCCAATGTGTAATACTTGCACACATAATCAGGAACAAACCCAAACGTGACAAGAGAATAAATCTCACCCTCTATGAGCTTTTGGAATACCACAAACCAAAAACACCAAAACCCTTGATATTTAAACAATAAAATAAAAATAGGCCAGCTTTTTTAAAGGCTGGCCTATGGGTAACCCAAAGCTAAAAACAGAATCGTTTTACGCGTTTAGTGCCTGTTCTAAATCGGCTAGAATATCGTCAATATGTTCAATACCCACCGATAAACGAATCATCTCTGGAGACACACCAGCTTGTTTTTGTTCTGCTTCGCTCAATTGACGATGAGTCGTCGATGCAGGATGGCAAGCCAATGATTTTGCATCGCCAATGTTCACCAAACGCTTAAAGATTTTCAAAGCATCATAAAAACGCACACCAGCGTCATAACCATCTTTTAAACCAAACGACAAAATCGCAGAAGGCTTACCTTTCATGTATTTTTCGGCGAGATGGAAGTGTTCAGAACTTGGCAATCCGGCATAACTTACCCAACTGACTTTGTCATTCTGTTCCAAGAATTCAGCCACTTTGAGTGTGTTCTCGGTATGGCGCTCCATACGCAGCGGTAACGTTTCTAACCCTTGCATAAGCATAAATGCATTCATCGGTGATAATGCTGCTCCGGTATTACGCAGTGGTACGGTACGCGCACGCCCGATAAACGCCGCCTCACCAAACGCTTCGGTATACACCACGCCGTGGTAAGAAGGTTCTGGTTGGTTGAAAACAGGAAAGCGGTCTTTGTGCTGTGCCCAAGGGAATTTACCGGAATCCACAATCACGCCACCTAATGTGGTGCCATGCCCACCAACGTATTTAGTGAGAGAGTGAACTACGATATCCGCACCAAATTCGATGGGTTTGCAAAGCACTGGCGTCGCAACGGTGTTATCCACAATCACAGGTACGCCTTGTGCATGAGCAAGCTCCGCCACACGTTCTAAATCGATGATATTACCCGCAGGGTTACCAATGCTCTCGCAGTACACCGCTTTGGTATTTTCATCAATTAATTCGGCCAAACTTTCTGGCTTGTCATCTTTAGCAAACTTCACCTGAATACCTTGATTTGGGAGCATGTGCGCAAACAAGGTATAAGTACCGCCATAAAGTTGCGGCGTAGAAACGATGTTATCGCCCGCTTGCGCTAACGTCAGAATCGCATAGTTAATCGCTGCACTCCCCGCACTCACGACCAATCCAGCAATGCCGCCTTCTAACGCTGCCATGCGTTTTTCCAGCACGTCATTAGTCGGATTCATGATGCGAGTGTAGATATTCCCCGGCACTTCCAAGTTAAACAGATCAGCGCCGTGCTGCGCGTTATCAAACTCGTACGCGACCGTTTGATAAATCGGTGTCGCGACAGATTTGGTGGTCGGGTCAGTTTCGTAACCAAAATGGATAGATAGCGTTTCGTCTTTCATGTTCTTCCCTGTCTTTCATCACTCAAATAGCGGCAAGCAAAGCACTTACCTTGCTTATAAAACTTATATTGCCCAATTTTTCAACAAATAACGTAGGGATGAATCACAGAGATAAAACGCTAATTCAACTGTCCAAGTAACCAGTGACGAAACGTTTCTGTCGCATTCGTACGTGTGTTCATGATCAAGTAATACCCTGCATTGGCAGGAATCGGTTTGAATGGAGAAACCAAACGCTCTGTCGTCAATTCATCCTCAATCAATGCCATTCGAGCCATCGCAATCCCAACGCCAGCTTCGGCTGCAGACATCGCCATATCCGTTCGATTAAAAAAGTGTCCGATATCGGTTTTAAAATCCAACCCCATCGCTGACGCCCAATATAGCCACTCATAGTCACGCGTCGCTTTTTCCCATGGCATCGCATCGTGTAGTAGCGTCGCCTCTTGCCATTGCTTCACTGGCATTGAGTTTTTTTGCTCACCAAACAACGTTTTTAGCCAGCCATGATCCTCAAGGTATTTTGGACTCATCACCGGTAGCAGATGCTCATCCAAAATCAGCTCCGCGTTAGCATTTCTATAAGGATGAAGACCATAGTCAATTGCGACGTCATAGTCTTTTATCTCACTATTTACCAGCGCACCTTCCGCAAAGATTTGTACTTGGATATCCGGATTATCATGATGGAAGCTTTCGAGCTTTGGGACTAACCATTTGAAAGCAAAAGAAGGCGTCAACTTCAAACGAATTTCATTGGTTTGCTTTTCTACTTTGAGCTCATCAAGCAATTTGCTCAGTTCCGAAAAGTGACACTGCGTCGCTTGGTGTAACTGAGTGCCTTTTACGGTTAAACGAATACCGCGAGAGTGGCGTTCAAATAAAGTAAAACCTAATAACGCTTCTAAATGAATAATTTGTTGGCTTATGGCACCAGTGGTGAGGTGTAAATGTCTTGCGGCACCAGTAAAGCTGCTGTACTCCGCGACTTGGCTAAATAGGCACAAACCACTTATCAGATTACTTTTCATCCTTGAGCCTATAGTTTTTCTAAACGCAGTGTGTAATTTATATCGATTGTTAACAAAAGGTAAAGAAAAGAAACTGAGCACTCTGATAAATGTGTGGAGTGCATCAATGGAAGTCATCGTATTAGGCAGCGGCGTTATCGGCTTAACCTCTGCTTGGTATTTATCTCAAGCAGGCTATCAAGTTACCGTCATTGACCGCCAACCAAGCAGTGCCATGGAAACGAGCTTCGCCAATGCCGGGCAGATCTCATATGGTTACTCTTCACCTTGGGCTGCGCCTGGTGTTCCTGTTAAAGCCATTAAGTGGTTAATGGAAGAGCATGCTCCACTTAAAATCAAACCCACCCTGAATGCCGACATGATCCGCTGGGCGAGTAAAATGGTCGCGAATTGCACCCTACCTCGCTATCAAGTTAACAAGGCTCGCATGCTTTCTATCGCTAACCACAGCCGTATTTGCTTAGAACAGTTACGCCAAGAACACGCCATTGAGTATCAAGGGCGTCAGTTTGGGACCTTGCAAGTATTCCGAACACATCAACAGCTGCAAGCTATTGAAAAGGACATGCAGCTCCTTGAACAAAGCGGAACCCGATTTAAGCTAATGGACGTCGAACAATGTATTGAACAAGAGCCAGGGCTTGCACTTGTGAAAGACAAACTGGTTGGTGGCTTGCATCTACCTGATGACGAAACGGGCGATTGCCATCAATTTTGCCAACAACTAACGGAGCTTGCTAAGGCACACGGTGTCCGATTTGAGTTCGATACTGAAGTAAGCAATTGGGTTACAGTAGGCAAAAAGATCATAGGTGTCCAAACGAACCGAGGACAATTTAAAGCAGACCAATATGTGGTGGCCTCTGGCAGCTACTCTACAGCGCTACTCAAGCAACTCGATATTGATATTCCGGTCTACCCTGTCAAAGGCTATTCACTCACCATCCCGATGGAAGATGAACACTTCTCTCCTCGATCTACTGTGATGGATGAAACCTATAAAGTCGCTATGACTCGATTTGATGACAGAATTCGCGTAGCTGGCACCGCAGAATTAGCAGGGTTTGATGCTTCCCTTCCACAAAAGCGCAAAAACACCATCGAAATGGTCATCCGTGATCTTTTTCCTCGTTGTGGTGACTTCAGCCAAGCTGAGTTTTGGAGCGGCTTTAGGCCAATGACGCCTGATGGCACACCAATTATCGGTGCGACTAAATACGATAACCTTTTTACTAACACCGGACACGGAACTCTGGGCTGGACGATGGCTTGTGGCTCAGGTCAATTGCTAGCAAGCGTAATGAAAGGTGAAAAAGCAAAAGTGATGGATAATGCGGAGCTTAACCTTTGTCGTTACGCCTGAGGACATGACTGAACAAAAAACAGGCAGACACTTACTCCACAAAATGCATAACCACTGGCATTTTTAACTCATCAAAATCGCAGCACATTTAAATGACAATGTGCTGCATAATTAATCATCAGGCAAATCTTCTACCTAAAAGGAGCAAATAAGCAACAAGAACCAAATTTTAACAACTACTCTCCATTCTGTGTTCATCATCACGCTACAAAGGATTTGTAGCTAAAAAAGTTAACAATTGCATTACATAAAGGGTAATGTATTGTGTGAAAAACAACCACAAACACAACTAACAGGGAAAATACTCATGCAGTCATTAGTTGATTTTCTGAATGGAATTATTTGGAGCCCGGTACTGATCTATTTGTGCCTTGGCGCAGGTTTGTTCTATTCAATCATGACGCGTTTTGTACAAATTCGTCACTTCTTTGAGATGTGGCGCTTATTACTTTCAGGGAAGAGTTCAACAAAAGGGATATCATCATTTCAGGCACTTGCCGTTTCACTATCTGGCCGTGTAGGTACAGGTAACATTGCTGGTGTTGCCGCTGCTATCGGTTTCGGTGGCCCAGGCGCCGTATTCTGGATGTGGGTCGTTGCCTTCTTTGGCGCTGCAACCGCATACGCAGAATCAACACTTGCACAAATTTATAAAGAAGAAGACGAAGGCGAGTTCCGTGGTGGCCCTGCTTACTATATTGAGAAAGCAATGGGACAAAAATGGTACGCTTGGATCTTTGCTATCGCGACCATCTTTGCTTGTGGTGTTCTACTTCCTGGCGTTCAATCGAACAGTATCGGTAACGCAGTAGAAGCCGCATTTGGCTCAGGTGACATGATTGAAACCGCTATTGGTACCTTCAGTTTTGCTAAAATTTTCACTGGTACGGTTGTTTGTGTCATTTTGGCTTTCATCATTTTTGGTGGCGTAAAGCGTATCGCGAACTTTACCCAAGTCGTTGTACCATTTATGGCGTTAGCTTACATCATTACTGCGTTTGTCATCATCCTTCTAAACATTGGTGAGGTTCCGCGCATTTTCGGCATGATTATTGGTGACGCGTTCACACCAATGGCAGGCGTTGGTGCAGCAATCGGCTGGGGTGTAAAACGTGGTGTCTACTCCAACGAAGCAGGTCAAGGTACTGGTCCTCACGCAGCAGCAGCAGCGAGTGTTGATCACCCAGCTCAGCAAGGTCTTGTTCAATCTTTCTCTATTTACATCGATACACTACTTGTGTGTTCAGCAACCGCGTTCATGATTCTTATCACTGGCGCGTACAACGTAAATGGTGCGATTGAAGGTACATTCCTGGTTCAAAACCTACCAGCGGATATTGGTGCAAATGGTCCTGTGTTTACACAGATGGCGATCGAAAGCGCACTACCTGGCGTGGGTAAACCATTCATCGCAATCGCTCTATTCTTCTTCGCGTTTACGACCATTCTGGCTTACTACTACATTGCAGAAACGAACATTGCTTACATTCGTCGTACGTTCAAAGTAAATGGACTGATGTTTATTCTGAAAGTCATCATTATTTCATCCGTGTTCTACGGAACCGTGAAAACCGCCAACTTAGCATGGGCGATGGGTGATGTAGGCGTAGGACTGATGGCGTGGCTAAACATCATCGGTATTTTGATCATCTTCTTTATGTCGAAGCCTGCACTCAAAGCACTGAACGACTACGAAGAGCAACAAAAACGTGGTGTGACCGATTTTACATTTAACCCTGTTGCACTGGGCATTAAAGGCGCAGATTACTGGGAAGATAAGTACCGACGTAAAACGGGTAAAGCACCAACGGCAGACAGCAATAGCGCAGAAACTGTTGAGCAACCATCAACATAGCGTTATCACATAAATAAGAAAAAGCAGTGGTCCGATTGAGGACATAAAAAAGGGGGATTAACCAATGGTTAATCCCCCTTTCTTCATTATGAGTAACAGCTTAGGCGATAACCGCTTCAACTTTACGAGCGATTTTTGCTTTACCTACAGGTAACACTTCACGACCAAATTCGTTGTTCAGTACTTGTGCCATTGCGAAGTAAATTGCACTTGCGCCACAGAAGATACCCTCGAAGCCAGCGATAGCACCGATCACTTCGCTACCAGTGAAATCACGAGCAGCAAGCAAGAAGAATAGGATAGTTAGAGAGCCAAATACCACTTGCTTCGCTGTTGGGTAACATAGAGAACCAATGAACATGAAACCAGTGAAGATGCCCCAAAGCGCTAGGTACCAACCCATAAAGCTTGCAGGGCTTGCAGGAAGACCCATGTGAGGCATTACGATTAGACCAACCAATGTTAGCCAAAATAGACCGTAAGAAGTAAACGCAGTTGTGCCGAACGTATCACCGCGTTTAAAGCACATGATGCCAACGATTACTTGGCTAAGGCCACCGTAAAAGATGCCCATCGCTAGGATCATAGAGTCAATTGGGAAAAATCCTGCATTATGAATATTGAGCAGAATAGTGGTCATACCGAAACCCATTAGACCTAGCGGTGCTGGGTTAGCCAGTTTTGTCGACATGTACAAATACCTTTTTTCAAAAATGTTGATAAAAAATGCGCGCGAATTTTAATGGGCTGCAGAACAAAAGAGAAAAGCTGTTATTGAAAACTTAGATTCCATAAATAAACCACTACATATATAAAAAAAGACCCTGCAAAAAAGCAGAGTCTTTATAGATGGTTAGGTTGTTTTTTACTCGATCACTGACAAGAAATCTCGTCCCAGAACCAGTTGCTTTGCGTTGGGCTTTCCCATACTCCAGGGCCATTTTTTGCGACAAAACATTTGTTTTGGTACGTCACTTTATCGCCGTTAGCGACTTGCGTTACACCCGGCTCCCACTGAATAAAATTGCCTGTCACTGGTGGTTCTGGCTCGGTTACTGGCGGCTCTGGCTCAATCACCGGTGGTTCAGGTTCCGTTGTAGGCGGCTCCGTAGGAGTGCCTGAAACCAGCTTCCAAGGGTCTCCTTTCGTTGGCTCATTACCTTGTGACCACCATTTCGCTTCGTAAACAGCACCTTGGTAAGAAACTTGATCACCCGTGTTATATACTTTGCCAGAATCCCAAGCTGCCACACCACCTACAGGCGGATCGACCGGATCCACTGGGTCTAACTTGTCAACTACACGAACTTCTGGCCAACCCGCATGAGATTGGTAGAAGTTAGTTACACATTTCTCATAATCACCCGCAACTAGCGCAGAGTAAGCCGTTTGGAAACCAACAAGCTCACATTCAAATGAGTGACCTCCAGGACGATCTGAGTAGTATTTCCAGTTACCATCCCAGTTGGTGTAAAGCACGTCTGTCGCACCATTTAGATTTAAGCTGCCGTAAGGCGTCTGCTGCCAACAGGTATTGGTCTCATCGGCTTCAATTGGAATTTGATAATGGGCGGCAAGACCTTCCCAATAACGAATACGGTTAACAGGTTGACCTTTATCCTTGTTTTGCTCACCACACTCAATACCACCATTGATCACGTTGATGGTGGTACCAAAGCCGTAACCAATGCCAGCATCAAGCTCACGCTGTGAAGGCACCCAAGTACGGTCAATCACATGTAGCATTGCAGGTTTCGGTGCTTGTGGGGTTAGGAAGAACCAGATAGCCGATGCTAAGTTCAGCCACGAATCCGCAACCAAGCCTGGATTTTTTAGCAATACAGATGCATCACCATCAAACATCACTTCAGAGAACGCGCCATAGTTAAAATGGTAAGAAAGCTGTTTTGCACCACGTCCAAAGTAACCTTGTCCAGGTTCACATGGCCAGCGTTTGTTTTGCCAGTCATTTTGACCACAACCTGTTGTGTAACCTTCTTGCCCTTCAGACCATCCCATTTCTCGCACATGAACCAAAGCTTGCTGCCACCCTTCCAACCCTAGCGGATTATCCGATACGTTATCGATCGAAATATGGCCACCGGTTTCTTGTGCAAAGTGAGCAAACGCTGTCATGATCGATTTTTTACAAATTGCATCCGAATCACGACCGTCTGTGTACTCACCACAGAATGCAGGGAACTTACCAATTGCACGTAGGAAACGCGTGTAAGTGTATTCAGGTGCCGCCATTTGAGTCAGGAAGTCCCACTCACTTTCGGGGAATACACGCTCTACACGCTTCACGTTTTCTGGGTTGGTTGTCGCCCCTGGAACAATCGCTTCAACTACTGAGTTCGGGCGTGTCTCTAATGCTTGTGACCAAATGGCATACATAGGATCAGAAGTTTTGCTTTGCTCTACGGCTTGAACGTCACCACGAGCAATAACATAACCATTCGGATTTTGCGGATCGGGCTGAATATTCATACTCGCATTCACTTGTGCTGCTAAGACACAACTCAATGCAAGAGGAAGATGTTTGAGTGCAAACATGTCTAGTCTCCGGATTTCAACAATACAATATACGAGGAATAACTAGACATATAGTGGATCATATATACGAAACACCGAGCCAAGTACGTTGATTCTGCGAGACAAAATGAATAAATAGGTCCTCACACACATTTTGTCACAAGAAAAATGTTACCTTGACTCAAAAGAAAAGCGGAGACCCTGTGAGCCTCCGCTTTGTGATGTTTCTCTCTTTATTGATCTGCCGAAACCACCTCTAGCTTCGCGGTTGACTTTTGTTTAGACAGCACAAAATAAACCACACACTGAGAAATAATTGCGGCAAGCACAATCACTGGTGAGGCGTTGATTCCAGCTAAAAGAAAACACCCCAATGCGATCATTCCATTGAGTAATGCGTAAGGTAATTGTGTACGGAAGTGCTCATACTGTTCACACCCCGCTCCTGTCGACGACAAAATCGTAGTTTCAGAGATGGGAGAACAGTGATCGCCAAACAAGCCACCAGATAATACCGCACCAATACAAACCAACAGTGGTGCATCAATCGCGACGGCAGTTGGGATCACTAATGGCATCATGATGGCAAACGTCCCCCAAGATGATCCCGTAGCGAACGAGATAATACCGGCCAGTAAAAACGCAACCGCTGGCAATAACCAGTAAGGGAAACCGGCTTGAGCTTGTTCAGCAATGTATGCAGCTGCACCTAATTCTTTCCCAACCGAGCTAAGCGCCCAAGCCAATACCAGAATCACCGCCACTGACATCATGTTTGACATCCCTTTCAGATAAACCTGAATACCATCCGAAAGCTTTCTTACGCCATAAAACGCCATCAGCGCAATTAAAGTGAAGGCCGCGAAGAAATATGCAGAAGAAAGTGCAGCCCTAAACGTTGATCCTGCCACTTTTTGAAATGGAAAACCGTGTGGCACGAGGATGGTACATAGAACCACCAGCATAACGAGCAAAGGTGCCCATACAAAACTAGATTTTGCATTTTTATGCGTAAACACATTCATGGACTCCTGCACTTTCCCAAAGTCGGAGCCCTGCTCTGCTAGTTGCTCAGCCTTCGCCATCGGTCCGAAATCTAATTTGAAGAAAGAGACAATCGGCACAATCGCGATCGCAAGAAAGGCGTAAAACTGATACGGGATCGCACCAATGAAAGCATCCCAATCACTCATACTGACATTCAGGGCAGTAAACTCTTTTTGAATCAATCCCATGATGTAAACGCCCCATCCGATAAAAGGGATCAAGATTGCGACGGGAGAGGAAGTAGAGTCGATAATAAAAGCTAATTTTTGGCGTGATACTTTTAACTTATCAAATAAAGGGCGAAAAACAGGGCCAACAATCAGTGGTGTACCAAGGTCTGAGAAGAAAATAACCACACCACCGAACCATGCGGACAGTTGAGCTTGGCATTTACTCGCAACCCATTGAGTAACCTTTTTAGCAAACGCCACACCACCGCCAGATTTCTCCATCAAGGCAACAAAGCCACCAATAAAGACCAAGAGCAAAATGACGCCCGCATTGTAGCTGTCAGTTAATTGCGGCAGTAGATAGCTTTTCATCAATGCACTAAACGAGTCTAGTGGCCCTTTTTCGACAAATGTCCCTTCGAGCATAGCGACACCACTCACCACACCGGCGAATAAACCAACAACGACATTTCTTGTGGTCAGCGCGAGGAAAAGAGTAATAAGGATGGGAATGAGAGAGGTAACTTCAGCCTGTTCCATAGCAATACCATTTATAATATTTAAACAATTAAAATGAATATATATTTAATTTTATCGCATGTATATATCTCCTATAAAAAAGTTGAGTCCCCTCTTCACAAATTTGAAGCACAAAAAAACCAGCCCGGAGGCTGGTTCTTATAAACTCAACAGTCTAGAGGAAAATTATTCCCACTCGATTGTCGCTGGTGGCTTACCAGAAATGTCGTAAACAACACGAGAAATGCCATCAACTTCGTTGATAATACGGTTAGATACCTTACCTAGGAAGTCGTATGGTAGGTGCGCCCAGTGTGCCGTCATAAAGTCGATGGTTTCTACTGCACGTAGTGATACAACCCAGTCGTATTTACGGCCATCGCCCATTACACCTACAGAGCGAACTGGTAGGAATACCGTGAACGCTTGAGATACTTTGTCATATAGGTCTGCAGCGTGAAGCTCTTCAATGAAGATAGCATCAGCACGACGTAGCAAGTCACAGTATTCTTTCTTGATTTCACCAAGAACACGAACACCTAGACCTGGACCTGGGAATGGGTGGCGGTAAAGCATGTTATAAGGCAGGCCTAATTCTAGACCAATCTTACGAACTTCATCTTTGAACAGCTCACGTAGTGGCTCAACAAGACCCATTTCCATTTCATCTGGTAGACCACCCACATTGTGGTGTGATTTTATCACGTGCGCTTTACCAGTCTTAGATGCCGCAGACTCGATTACGTCTGGGTAGATGGTACCTTGCGCTAGCCATTTTGCATTTTTCAGCTTTTTCGACTCTTCATCGAATACATCTACGAATACGTGGCCGATTGTCTTACGCTTCTCTTCAGGGTCAGACTTGCCTTTCAGTGCTTCAAGGAAACGATCTTCTGCATCAACTTTGATGATGTTTAGGCCGAACTTATCGCCAAACATATCCATCACTTGTTGGCCTTCGTTTAAACGAAGTAGACCGTTATCGACAAATACACACGTTAGCTTGTCGCCAATTGCGCGGTGCACCAGCATCGCAACAACAGATGAATCCACACCACCAGATAAGCCTAGGATAACTTCGTCGTCACCCACTTGCTCTTTAATGCGAGCAACCGCGTCTTCGATGATAGATTCCGATGTCCATAGACGCTCACAGCCACATACGCCAAGAACAAAGTTCTCAAGCATTTGTAGGCCACCTTTTGTGTGTGTCACTTCTGGGTGGAACTGAACGCCGTAGTATTTCTTCTCTTCATTCGCCATCGCAGCGTAAGGACAAGTGTCTGTCTCACCAACTTTTACGAAATCGGCTGGGATCTCTACTACTTTGTCGCCGTGGCTCATCCAAACGTCTTGAGTTGCTTCAAGATCTTTAAATAAGGCACATTCACCAGAAACTTTAACCTGAGCGTAGCCAAACTCACGTTCGTTAGAACCTGCTACTTTGCCACCTAGTTGTTCCGCCATAGTTTGCATGCCGTAACATACGCCAAGTAAAGGAACACCAGAGTCAAATACATATTGAGGCGCGCGTGGAGAGTTCTCTTCCGTTACGCTTTCTGGACCGCCAGATAGGATAATGCCATCTGGGTTGAATTCGCGAATATCCGCTTCTTCTACATCCCAGCTCCATAGTTCACAGTAAACGCCGATTTCACGTACGCGGCGTGCTACTAATTGAGTGTACTGAGAACCGAAGTCCAAGATCAGAATACGTTGGTCATGGATATTTTTAGTCATTTTGAGCAGTCTTTTTAAGGCTAAGTGATTAAAACCGAGGCGAGTGTACTCGCCTCTTCTTAATGCTTCAAGGAAAAAGCAAACGTTTCCGTTAGGTAATTAATTCCCTAGACGGTAGTTCGGTGCTTCCTTAGTAATTTGAACATCGTGTACATGAGACTCTTGCATACCAGCACCAGAGATACGTACAAATTCAGCTTTCGTACGCATATCTTCGATAGTTGCAGAGCCAGTTAGACCCATGCTTGAACGTAGACCACCCATTTGTTGGTGTACGATCTCTTTTAGACGGCCTTTGTATGCGATACGACCTTCGATACCTTCTGGTACTAGCTTGTCCGCTGCGTTGTCAGACTGGAAGTAACGGTCAGAAGAACCTTGAGACATTGCACCAAGAGAACCCATGCCACGGTAAGACTTGTAAGAACGGCCGTTGTATAGAATCACTTCACCCGGCGCTTCTTCAGTACCTGCAAACATAGAACCAACCATCACACATGATGCGCCTGCTACGATTGCTTTACAGATATCACCTGAGAAACGGATACCACCGTCAGCGATAACTGGAATACCATAATCATTAGCAACTTCTGCCGCATCTGCGATTGCAGTGATTTGTGGAACTCCCACACCCGTTACAATACGAGTTGTACAGATAGAACCAGGGCCGATACCAACTTTCACTGCGCTTACGCCAGCTTCGATTAGTGCTTTAGCACCAGCACCTGTTGCTACGTTACCACCGATGATGTCTAGATCTGGGTAAGCTGCACGTGTTTCACGAATGCGGCTTAGAACACCTTCAGAATGACCGTGTGAAGAGTCGATAAGTAGAACGTCAACGCCAGCTTCAACTAGTGCAGCAACTCGCTCTTCGTTACCAGCACCAGCACCAACTGCTGCGCCAACACGCAGGCGACCACGCTCATCTTTACATGCGTTTGGTTTACGTTCTGCTTTGTGGAAGTCTTTCGCAGTAATCATACCGGTTAGTTGGAACTCATCATTCACAACCAATACTTTCTCTACGCGAGCTTCGTGCATTTTCTCTTGCACTTCTTCTCGTGTTGCACCTTCTTTAACTGCTGCCAACTTCTCTTTTGGCGTCATTACTGAAGATACTTTCTTAGAAAGGTCCGTCACAAAACGAACGTCACGACCAGTGATAATACCAACAAGCTCATTGCTCTCAGTGACAACAGGGAAACCTGCAAAACCATGTTTTTCAGTGAGTGCAACAACATCAGCGATGGTCGCGTCAGGGTTTACTGTAACCGCGTCAGTCACCATACCAGCTTCGAACTTCTTAACTTTACGAACTTCGGCTGCCTGCTGCTCAATAGACATGTTCTTGTGGATAAAGCCAATGCCACCCTCTTGCGCTAGCGCGATCGCTAGACGAGCTTCAGTAACAGTGTCCATAGACGCTGAAATCATTGGGATGTTTAGGGTGATGTTCTTAGTTAGCTGAGTGCGAAGATCAGCTGTGTTTGGGAGAACGGTGGAGTGTGCTGGCACAAGTAGTACGTCATCGAATGTCAGCGCTTCTTTGGCAATTCTTAGCATTTGCAATATCTCACAATTAGAGGAGTAAAAAGAACAATCCAATCTCATCGTTTCGCATAATGAGGGTAACCTGCGTTAGCAACTAGCTACATTTGGATTAGATATTGCGGAGGGATTATACGGTTAACGCAATCGCTTGACCACAAATTTTTTAATTTTTTTCTTGCAATTACCCCCTTGCTATGTATTATATTGCCGCTAATTTCCATACTCACGTCTAAGAGATTAGCTGTGCTCTCCAAGACCAATCAAAACATCTTTACTGTTTCTCGTCTCAACGCAGAAGTTCGTTTACTCCTTGAAAACGAAATGGGGATCGTTTGGCTCGTCGGAGAGATATCCAACTTTTCAGCTCCAGTCTCTGGTCACTGGTACCTCACTCTTAAAGACTCTCGCGCTCAAGTTAAATGTGCCATGTTTCGTGGTAACAATCGCCGCGTTACTTTCAAGCCCGCTAACGGTAATCAAGTCCTAGT
This sequence comes from Vibrio sp. YT-19(2023), assembly GCF_033337395.1. Classification (NCBI taxonomy): domain Bacteria; kingdom Pseudomonadati; phylum Pseudomonadota; class Gammaproteobacteria; order Vibrionales; family Vibrionaceae; genus Vibrio; species Vibrio sp. YT-19(2023). Next base: position 125,466 of record NZ_JAWOQN010000007.1, read on the forward strand.
AAAAGCTCGTCTTTCTCTTTATGAGCCTCGCGGTGACTACCAATTGATCATCGAAAGCATGCAACCGGAAGGTGATGGCCGTCTTCAACAAGAGTTTGAAGAGCTGAAAATGAAGCTTGCAGCAGAAGGGTTGTTCGCGCAAACCAATAAGCAATCTTTGCCTGAGCACCCTAAACGTGTTGGCGTCATCACATCGAAAACTGGTGCCGCGCTTTACGATATCTTAGACGTATTGAAACGTCGTGATCCTTCCCTACCCGTTGTGGTTTATCCGACAGTGGTACAAGGCGAGGACGCAGCCATTCAAATTGCACAAGCCATTGGTCGCGCTAACAGCCGTGATGAATGTGATGTGCTAATTGTGGGCCGAGGTGGTGGTTCATTAGAAGACTTATGGTGCTTTAACAACGAGATATTAGCTCGCACGATTGCAGCAAGCCAAATTCCTATTATTAGCGCCGTTGGACATGAAGTTGACGTGACAATAGCTGATTTTGTCGCCGACGTACGCGCGCCTACTCCATCAGCAGCCGCTGAGCTAGTAAGCCGTGATAACAGCCACAAAGATCAAGCTTTAGTTACCCGCCAGCATAAGTTAGCGAGCGCGATGCGTTACTACCTAGCACAACAAAAGCAGCAATCTGCTCAATTAGTGCACCGTCTAGAGAGACAGCACCCAAGCTATCGCTTGCAACGTCAGACGCAACAGTTAGATGAGTTGGACATGCGCTTACAGCGAGCGATGAGTCGTTTTATTGCCTTGCGTCAACAGCGAATCGAGCGTCAACATTATCGGCTGCAATTAAATTCTCCTGTAACACGCCTTAGCGAGCAGAAGTCGAAGCTAGAACGTGTTGAGCAAAAGCTCATGGATGCAATGGATCGCAAATTACTGACTATGCGCCATCAACTCGCGATTGCCACAGAAAAGTTGGACACCGTCAGCCCACTAGCGACATTGAAACGAGGTTACTCAATTACTCAAACTGAGCAAGGTAAAGTAATTACGCAATCTTCAGATGTAAAGTCGGGAGATGTATTGATTACCCGGTTAGCCGAAGGCGACGTTCGTTCTACAGTTAACTGAATACAAACTCTGATTAACTGATTTTCAGGAACTCAAATCGGACACGTGATTTTGATTTGAGTTCATTACACACATTACAAAAGTAGCTCGCAGCACCGCATGCTTGCAGCTTCTCCAGCTCCGCCTCACAATCAGGGCAAAAACCTACTTTTTTAAAATCCGATTCACACTGTGCGCAATGATATTGTCCTGTCCATTCCAGTTCGACATTGCAAGTCGGGCAAATGTTCTGCTGCATATCCCGTTCCTCTCTCTAAACTAAGCAATTTCGAGTAACGCATGCTACTCAAAATAACGAACAAGTATGTTGATCTTCATCACCACCCCAACAAGTTTCACGAGGCGCTAACCATACTTGATACGTAGGATCTTATACTGATCGTCTGATATTTACTCCTTGATCAGCGATCACCCCTTAAAAGAATATTTATATAACCACACACCGAAAGCATAAGTTACATATTCTGCATTCCAATTTAATGCAGAATAAAAATCCTTAAGTTAATTTAATTAAACACAAAATCAGAATTTAATAAAAAGATCTTATTCAGAAAGCAGCATTTACATTGGTGTGCATTTCGATAGTTTGAGCGTCGAGCTCAACGAGTTTAACTTGGATAAAAGCAAACTCATTTAAATGGCTCGCATGCGTTCCACCACAAGGGATTACCGCTAATTGACCTTCCCCTAAATCGCACTTCCAATAGCGAGAATCCGTTAATCTGTCGCCGTGGCATTCCATGGTGATCATCGTATCTCTTTGAAGCCATTCAACCAGTTGGCCATTCACTTTTTCTGCAATCGCCTGGAGGTCATTCAGCATATCTGCACTGTTTAATCCTCTTTTACGGAGTGTTTTGCCTAAACGGTACGTATCGAGGCACTTGTCTGGAGTGACATAACTCGTAACTTGCGCATAGCTATTAAAGTCATAATAACCATGTGGGTCTTTGCGGTCTGCGTCTTTTCGCCAATAGTCTTCCGCTAGTACTTTATTCAACGCCAAATACGCTAAGTGTCCTGCAGTGTGGCCTCGGCTCAAAGCATTTTGATAGTCTTTATCTACCGCTAATGTCACCAAGTCATTAATTGCAAGTGATTCCGTACGTGATAAAACATGCACGACGACAAACACCCAACCTTCAGCATCACGCTTTACAGGAATGTCACTACCCACATACAGAGCACCACTTTCCTGCTCCACTGCTCCAACTTGGCAATCTACCACGTCATGCTCAGCCCCATTCACCTTCAACGTTCCTTTGTCTGCAGGGTGATCCGGCCATATGTGACTAACGGGATGGAACGGCGTGACATCTGTAATAACGTAAGTCACTTCTTCCGTAGATTGAACGAGCTGTATTTGTGCTTCTAATTGCCATATTTGATGACAAAAACGAGTCTTTGTTGCTGTGATAGTCATTTTTACGATTACTTTTGATAAAAAAATACCCAAGTAGAAACTTGGGTATTCGAATTTCATTATTTATTGCGGTTTTTCACCATCGACATCATACGCTTACGTTTACGCTCTTGTGATAGCGTAAGCTTATTCGTACGATTCTCGTATGGGTTATCACTGTTGTGGAAGTTAATGCGAATCGGTGTTCCCATAATTTCCAGAGACTTACGGAAGTAGTTCATCAGATAACGTTTATACGAATCTGGCAATTCACGAACCATGTTACCGTGGATAACAACGATCGGTGGGTTGTAACCACCTGCGTGTGCGTATTTGAGTTTGATACGACGACCACGAACCATTGGCGGCTGGTGATCATCCACTGCCATCTTCATGATACGCGTCAGTACTGACGTACCCACACGCGTTGTCGCCGAGTTATATGCTTCTTGGATAGATTCAAACAAGTGACCAACGCCAGTACCGTGCAGCGCAGAGATAAAGTGGATACGCGCGAAGTCGACGAATCCTAAACGGCGGTCCAGTTCTTTCTTCACGCTTTCTTTCACGTCACTGTCTAGGCCATCCCACTTGTTAACGGCGATAACAATTGAACGTCCAGCATTCAGTGCAAAGCCAAGCAAGCTTAGGTCTTGATCTGAAATATTTTCACGAGCATCAATCACCAGTAGAACGACGTTTGCATCTTCTACCGCTTTCAGCGTCTTAACAACAGAGAACTTTTCAACCGTTTCATTGATACGACCACGGCGACGAACACCTGCGGTATCAATTAGTACGTATTCGCGTCCATCACGCTCCATCGGGATGTAGATAGAATCACGCGTCGTACCAGGCATATCGTATACAACCACACGTTCTTCACCCAGAATACGGTTAGTCAGTGTCGATTTACCTACGTTAGGACGACCGATGATCGCCAACTTAATCGGCTGCTCTTGAAGGCGCTTGAATTCAGCTTCTGCGTCTTCTTCAGTGTAATCTTCAACAAGAGGCTCTTCGTCTTCGAATCCAGTCAGGTCTTCAATCTCACCGTCTTCAGATTCACTTGTTAATAGATCATCAAAGAATGGAGATAAAGCACGCTCAAGCAAAGCGGTCACACCACGGCCATGAGCGGCCGCAATCTGGTACATATCATCCACGCCGAGCTGCCAAAAATCAGCACACGCCGCATCGGCATCAATACCATCTATTTTGTTTACCACCAGCATCGCTGGCTTTTCAATTTTACGCAGATGCGCAGCAATTGCTGCATCTGAAGGTGTCAGACCAGCACGACCGTCAACAAGGAACAATACAACATCAGCCTCATCAATCGCGGCTAATGACTGTTCTGCCATCTTTGTTTCCACGCCTTCTTCTGTGCCATCAATACCGCCGGTATCAATCACAATGAATTCGTGCTCTTCACCAAGTCTCGCCTGGCCATACTTACGGTCTCGCGTTAGGCCTGGAAAGTCCGCAACCAACGCGTCACGAGTGCGAGTCAATCGGTTAAATAGTGTAGATTTACCTACGTTCGGACGCCCTACAAGAGCTACAACAGGTACCATAACAACCTCTACAATAATCTTTCTTCTGTAGTTATAGGTAACGACTTGCTCGATGCCAAATCAAACCAGCTTTTTACCTATAACCACGTCAGGGTTAATAAATTCAAACAACAAAACGGCTCCTAGCTGTCACCAGCCAGGAGCCGAATGTGAATTATATCACGATATTATTCGTTAATGGTTAGTTTCTTTACATCGCCGTTGCGAGTTGTAATCACATAACCATCCGACAATAACGTCGGGCCAACTGCCAAGCCACTATCATCGACAAACTGCTGCGCAACAAATTCGCCCGTTGAACGATCCATCCAGTGAAGGTAACCAAGCGTGTCACCGACAACGAGATAATTGCCAACAATAACTGGCGCTGTAAGTTGTCGGTGCTCAAGCAAGCTGTTTTCCCACAACTCAGTTCCGCTTCGTGAATCAACGGCAACAACATGATCTTTTTCCGTTATCACAAAGATGCGGCTACCATCTGTAGAAATGTCTGTTGCAGATGAGTAATTACGCTTCCAAATCGGGTTCGCTGAACGCAAATCAATGGCGATAAGTTGACCATTGTATCCAATGGTGAAAAGAGTACCGCCTAGCACAATTGGCGATGAATCAACGTCAACCAAACGATCAATTTCTGTCGCGCCTTTTGGCGTACCAACAGGCTGTTGCCAAATCAACTGACCACGCTCAACGATAGCAGCTGCGAGTCGGCCATTTGCCGTTCCCCAAAATACACCGCCGCCAATTGCAGTCGGAGTACTGTCGCCACGTAAAGTTAAGTTCGGCACTTCTGTGCTCAATGCCCAGCGTTGCTCACCTGTACTCTCATTAAGGGCAATCAGCATGCCTCGGCTAGTATTGATGATAATAAGGCCTGAATCTGCAACTGGCTTCGCCAGTACCTCACCACCAACTTTTACACGCCAAACAATTTCACCTGTTTCTTGGTCAAGAGAGATGACTTCACCATTCTCAGAGCCAATGTAAAGGTTTCCGTATGCCGCTGTGATACCACCAGAGAGACGAGCAATGACATCTTCTTCTAGGTCCGTTTGCCAACGTTGTTTACCATTCTCAGGATCCAGCGCTTTTACTAAGCCATCACGACTTGCCACGAACAATGTATCATTCGCAAACACAGGGGATAGTTTTGAAAAGTAATGACCAACACCATCGCCAACCGATGTGCTCCACTCACTACTGGTTGTAAACTGACTGTCTACCTGAGGTAGTGGCGCCATTACAATGGTGTCTTTCTCACCTGCACAACCGGCAAGTACTCCCATTGTTAACGCCCCTAGCAAGGCTTTCTTAAAGACTCTTTTCATCCAATGCGGTCCTTATTTCGCCAGATCGTCCAATTTCATTTGTAGTGTCGGGCTTGCATCTGCCGCTTGCTGAGCTTCAGTATACGCAGCGTACGCAGCATCTTTGTCACCTTGGCGAATCGCAATATCGCCACGAAGTTCAGCAATACGACCTGTCCATGCTGTATCAGTGACGTTACTTAGCTCTGCCGTTGCAGCGTCGAAGTTACCCATTTCCGTCTCAATACGCGCAATGCGGTAACTAATCAATGGTAACAACGCAGCATCTTGAGTGTTGCTTTGCGCCCACTTCAGTTGCTCCAATGCAGCAGAAAGGTCTTGAGCTTCAACTTGTGCTTTAGCAAGTTGTAGTGCAGCCAATACTGAATATTCTTTTACTTCATTTGACTCAATGAAAGCTTTCACGTCAGCTTGAGCATCAGTGCCTTTGTCTTGCAAAGCATTCATTGCTGTCGTGTAGCTTTGAGAAGCTGCTTCACTCGCCTGAATCACAGAATCCTGGTAGTAACGCCAGCCAAATAGACCACCTAAACCAACAACCGCACCGATGATGACGGCTTTGCCGTTTTCCTTCCACCAGTCTTTAATGGCTTCAACTTGTTGTTCTTCAGTATCGTAAAGTTCCACTTCCTGTCCTCTTAAAACATGTAAATGGCAGCTTAGCTGCCATTGTTCCTATTTCGTTTAAAGGCTCCACATTTGGGAGCCTTAGCTTACGAACTAGGATGTAATTTTGTTAGATTACTAAAAGACTTAAATCAGTGCTGCGATCTTTTCTGCAACTTCTGCTTGGTTGTAAGTCTCTTGCTCACCACCAGCTAAGTCTTTCAGTACTACGGTGTTATCCGCAACTTCGTTTTCGCCCAGAACCAATGCTACAACAGCACCAACTTTGTCTGCGCGTTTAAACTGTTTCTTGAAGTTACCGCCACCGAAGTGATTCATCACACGAACGCCTGGAACAGACTCGCGAAGCTGTTCTGCTAGCTTCATTCCTGCCATCATGGTGCCTTCACCCGCAGTGACTACGTACACGTCAACACTGCGACGAACGTCTGTCAGTTCCAACGTTTCTAGCATCAGTACTAGACGCTCTAGGCCCATTGCAAAGCCGACCGCTGGTGTTGGTTTACCACCTAATTGCTCTACAAGGCCATCGTAACGACCACCGCCACATACAGTGCCTTGAGCACCTAGGCTCTCAGTGATCCACTCAAATACCGTGCGATTGTAGTAATCCAGACCACGAACTAGACGTTCGTTAACTGTGTATTTGATACCTGCAGCGTCTAAAAGTTCACATAGACCTGCGAAGTGTGCTTTAGATTCTTCACCCAAGTAATCTGAAAGGCGAGGCGCATCACCTAAAATAGCTTGAACGTCTGGGTTCTTCGTATCCAGAACACGCAGTGGGTTCGTGTGCATGCGACGCTTACAATCTTCATCTAGCACATCAATATGTTGCTCAAGGAATGCAACCAGTGCAGTACGGTAGTCTGCGCGGTCTTCTTGAGAACCGATAGAGTTCAGCTCAAGACGAACATGTTCATTGATACCTAGCTCACGCCATAAACGCGCCGTCATCATGATAAGCTCTGCATCAACATCTGGACCATTTAGACCAAACACCTCAACACCACACTGGTGGAATTGACGGTAACGACCTTTCTGCGGACGTTCATGGCGGAACATAGGCCCCATGTACCACAGACGCTGTTCATCACGGTTGATCAGGCTGTTTTGGATACATGAACGTACACAACCCGCCGTACCTTCTGGGCGAAGTGTTAGGCTGTCGCCGTTACGGTCATCAAAAGTGTACATTTCTTTTGAAACGACGTCTGTTTCTTCACCAACAGCGCGGCTGAATAGGTTTGTTTCTTCAACGATTGGCATGCGCACTTCGTTATAACCGTATGCGCTAATTACATTTTTCACTGTGTTTTCTAGTTTTTGCCACAGTGGCGACTGAGTTGGGAGGCAATCGTTCATGCCTCGAATTGCTTGAATTGTTTTTGCCACAATACTTACCGTAATTCTCGTTGAGATTAATCTTGTACTTTAACTTCGATGCGGTTTTCGCCATTCATCATAGCTGCTTTCGCACGGATCTTAGCTTCTAGCTTATTCACAAGGTCATCGTTATCAAAGCGCTCTTTCTGGCGTTTACCATCTTCGTAGAATGCGCTCTTCTTGTTACTACCTGCTAGACCTAAGTGAGAAACTTCTGCTTCACCAGGGCCGTTTACCACACAACCGATGATAGACACATCCATTGGCGTGATGATGTCTTCTAAACGTTGCTCCAGTGCATTCACCGTACCAATCACATCGAATTCTTGGCGTGAGCAGCTTGGGCACGCAATAAAGTTGATGCCTCGAGAGCGAATGCGCAGAGATTTAAGGATGTCGAAACCGACTTTGATTTCTTCAACTGGATCGGCAGCCAAAGAGATACGCAGCGTATCGCCTATCCCTTCAGATAACAGCATACCTAAGCCAACAGATGACTTAACAGCGCCAGCTCGAGCACCACCCGCCTCTGTGATACCTAAATGAAGAGGCTGATCGATTTTCTTCGCCAGCAGACGATATGAATCCACCGCAAGAAAAACGTCTGAAGCTTTCACGCTAACTTTAAATTGGTCAAAGTTAAGACGATCGAGATGATCTACGTGACGCATCGCCGATTCAACCAAGGCTTCTGGCGTAGGCTCACCGTATTTCATCTGTAGATCTTTTTCCAAAGATCCACCATTGACACCAATACGGATCGGGATGTTTTTATCGCGAGCGCAATCAACAACAGCGCGAATGCGCTCTTCATTGCCGATGTTACCAGGGTTGATACGTAAACAGTCAACTCCGTACTCCGCAACTTTCAGCGCGATACGATAGTCGAAATGAATATCAGCCACTAATGGTACAGAAACTTGCTGTTTAATCAGTTTGAAAGCTTCTGCTGCGTCCATCGTAGGTACAGAAACTCGAACGATATCTGCGCCGACTTTTTCTAGTGCTCGGATTTGAGCGACTGTCGCTTCTACGTCAGTCGTGCGAGTGTTAGTCATTGACTGTACTGCAATTGGCGCACCATCACCAATTGGCACATCACCCACATAAATACGCGTCGATTTACGACGAATAATTGGAGATTCGTGTTGCATAATTTTTTATAACGGTAGAGTGAATCTAGCTACTTTGCCTGAAGTATACCCAGAAAGGTCGACAGGTTCACTTGCAAATGTCATTGTAACCCCTTCCGGTGCGCCTAATATCACTTTAAATGGCGCTTTTCCGGTAAGTTCTACATCTTGTCCTGGCTTATGAGTACCACTTACCAGCGTTTTACCATTGGTGTCTTTTACTTGAATCCAACAGTCCGCTTTAAACTTCATAGTAAGAAGTGTCATGCCTTCAGGTACTACTGGCGCAGGCTGTTCCTCTTCCGCCGCTTCAATCACGGCAACAGGTTCTTCAGAATCTACGCTTGTTGTATTTTCAGTTTCAGTCAGCAAAGGATCCGCCCCTTGCTCAACGGGTGCTTCAGTCAATTCAGCAACACCTTCATTAGTTGAAGCAACTTCTTCAGGAGTGCTTGCGATTAACTCTTCAGCCGTCATCAAATCGATATCAGCTAATTCTTGAGCAGTGGGCTGCGGCGCTTCAACACTCGAATCCGTTACTTCCTTAGTTAGGCTATTTTCTTGTTGGTTTTGCCACCACCATGCCGCTGAAATGCCAATAATGACCAGCCCGATAACCCAAGTAAGGAGCATAATACGGCTATTGTGCTTCTCGTCTTTTGTTTTACGAGAGAAGCTTTGCATTTCAATTTCTTGCTCTTGAGGCTGAGCATCGGCAGTCTGCTCTAACGCCGTCAAAACCACCTTCTCATCAAGACCTACGAATTTAGCGTAAGAGCGTAAGTAACCACGCGTAAATGTCGCGACTTGTTGAGATTCAAATCGGTTATTTTCAATATCTTCAATCACAGAAATGCGAAGCCTCAGGCGATCGGCAACTTGCTTTTGGCTCATTCCCAAGGATTCACGTTTGTTTTTCAGTAATGTGCCAGCTTCAATAGAGAGTGGCACTTCATTCGTATTTTCGTGTTCTGTCATAATGGCGGTATTTAATCTGTTTTAGTGGCTAACGTGGTCATGTATTTTCGTTATTGTTCTTAAGCCTCTTTAAAGATAGCTAGCCTAAACGCGTTAACCAAAAATAATAATTTTAAGAAACTCTCAGCGATCTGAGTGCGAATACCCGTTTTGCAAAAATCAGCAAAACGTATGTGAGAAAGTGCTGAGAATTATCGGTGTCATCGTTAGTGTTACATATCATGATAAGCGAATGCGCAACGAAGACAAAAACTCTTTACACTCAAACTAACAGATAGCTCAAGCTTTTGTCCAAACTTTGACAAAGGAATTCGAAATTATACCCAAATAACCTTAAGTTGAAGAGTGATAGTCACAAATCTTTGCGAAAATGTCCTAAACAATAAACAAAATAGCCAGAGCGAATGGCTCTGGCTATTTTTGAATTCCGGTCGTTTATACAGCTTTCACTTCAATGGTATCGGCACCGCGTGACGCTTTCAGCATTGCCGTACGTTTAGTTCGGTCAATTACATCACCGACCAACTGACCACATGCGGCATCAATGTCATCACCACGTGTTTTACGAACCGTAACTGTGTGCTCGTATTGCATCAATGTTTTTTGGAAGCGATCAATACGTGAGTTACTTGGTTTCTTGTAAGGTGAACCTGGGTACGGGTTAAACGGAATCAAGTTAATCTTACATGGTGTGTCTTTCATCAATTCAGCCAGCTCGCGTGCATGGTCCATGTCATCGTTCACATGATCAAGCAACACGTACTCGACTGTTACTTTGCCACGGTTTGCATTCGATGAAGCAATGTAACGACGAACGGATGCTAGGAAATCTTGAATATCCCAACGATCGTTAATTGGCATGATTTCACTACGCAGCTTATCGTTTGGCGCATGAAGAGAGATCGCCAACGCAACGTCGATTTTGCCCGTCATCTGATCAAGACCAGAAACCACACCTGATGTTGATACGGTTACGCGACGCTTCGACAAACCAAAGCCAAGGTCATCTAGCATTAACTCCAATGCAGGAATCAAGTTCTTCATATTAAGAAGCGGCTCACCCATGCCCATCATCACGACGTTCGTAATTGGGCGACGGCCTGTTTCTTTCTCAAGACCAATTTCACGTGCAGCACGCCACACCTGACCGATGATCTCTGAAACTTTCAAGTTACGGTTAAAACCCTGCTGTGCTGTTGAGCAGAACTTACATTCCAATGCACAACCTACTTGAGAAGATACACAAAGCGTTGCGCGATCATCTTCTGGAATGTAAACCGTTTCTACATCCTGATCACCAACCTTCATTGCCCACTTGATCGTGCCGTCTGAAGAATGCTGAGCTTCTGCTACAGTTGGTGCTTTAATTTCACACTTGTGTAAAAGCTTTTCGCGCAGCTTCTTGTTGATGTTTGTCATTTTTTCGAAGTCATCTACACCGAAATGGTAGATCCACTTCATAACCTGATCGGCACGAAACGCTTTCTCGCCAAGTTCTTCCGCGAAAAACTGACGCATGCCTTTGCGATCAAAGTCGAGTAGATTGATTTTTTCAGTGGTCATGTTGCCTCTCAATGACTGAAACAAGAATAAGGGCGCGAATTGTACAGCCTTTATGCAGCTACAACAAGGGGTGTAAGACCCTGAGTTTGCTAAGGCATTAAAATAAAAGCGATTAAATTTTAAACAGACTTTGCGGTGAGAATAATGATTAGACAACCGACAGCAAAAGCGTAGAAGTGATACAGAGAAAACAGTGAGAACAAACACACTTAACTAAGCTTTCCCACCTGTAAGATGCTCAGATTAGCCAACGTCTTCGCGAATAATTACGAATGAACTCGCCGGTGAAATGGAGAACGCGGAATAAAAAACCTCGGACAATTCCGAGGTTATTACGAACTAGATCATCACGCAAAAGTGATGCATGAACGAGTTAGCGAGAGAAAACTTCTGATTCAGGGAAGAAAAACTCAATTTCACGAGCGGCAGACTCAGGGCTATCTGAACCATGAACTGAATTGTGACGCATGCTGAGTGCGTAATCAGCACGCAAAGTGCCACATGCCGCGTCCTCTGGGTTGGTTTTACCCATTAGCTCGCGGTAACGTGCAATCGCATTTTCGCCTTCCAATACCTGAACCATAATAGGGCCAGATGTCATGAACTCTTTTAGAGGAGGGAAAAACTCTTTACCTTCATGCTCTGCATAAAAGCCGCTTGCCTGATCTTCTGTCAGGTGAACCATTTTGGCAGCGATGATACGGAGGCCAGCCTTTTCAATACGATTGTAGATTTCACCAATTAGGTTTCGCTCTACAGCATCAGGCTTAATGATTGAAAATGTTCTTTCTAGAGCCATAAAATTTCCTTTCTGTACTTGTAATAATAGTTGTGCTTTTAAAGTGACTTACTGGGTAAGAGCAGCACTCAAACAAGAGAGTGCTGCAATCAATCTTATTTTCCAGCTTGCTCATTGAGGAAACGAGCAAGTGTACGAACACCCATACCCGTTGCTCCCGCAGCCCATTTATCAGAAGCGGCTTTACGATACGTACCCGCACAGTCGAAATGTAACCAGCCTTTTTTGTAGTCCTCAACGAAGTAAGACAAGAATGCAGCTGCAGTACTTGCACCTGGAGAATAATCACCAGAGCTGATATTCGATAAATCGGCAAAATTAGATGGCAGCATTTCTCGATGGAAATCAGCAAGTGGTAGCGGCCACAAGCCTTCTTTTTCCTGGCTTGCCGCCGTAAGCGCTTGATGCGATAGCTCATCATCAAAGCTCATTAGCGCATGGTAATCGTTACCTAACGCATTCTTCGCTGCGCCTGTTAGCGTCGCGCAGTCAATGATTAACTCAGGCTTTTGCTCACTGGCGTAGATAAGACCGTCTGCAAGCACCAAGCGACCTTCCGCGTCGGTATTCATAATCTCAACGGTTTTGCCGTTTTTGTAAGTGATGATGTCGCCAAGCTTAAGGGCACGGCCAGAAACCATGTTCTCAGCACAACACAAGATCAGTTTTACGCGCTTGTTTAAACCGCGCAAGATAGCTAATCCTAGGCCACCAGTGATAGTACCCGAGCCACCCATATCTGCTTTCATTGCACTCATGAAGGTAGAAGGCTTCAAGCTGTAACCACCGGAATCAAAGGTGATGCCTTTACCCACAAGACATGCGAATACAGGTGCGTTTTCGTCACCAGTTGGGTTGTAGTCTAACTGAAGCATCGCAGAAGTACGCTCAGAACCACGGCCTACTGCGTAAATACCTTCCCAACCTTCTGCCAACAAGTCTTTGTCTTTGACGATACGAGCTGTCACCGTGCCTTTCGGCGCAACAGATTTGATGAATTCAGCAGCCATTGTCGCTAGCTGACGAGGAGCAACTTCTTCTGCCGTTTTGTTGATAATATCGCGGGTAAAATCAGTCGAAGTAATACGAGCTTGAAGCTCTGCTTGATCTTCATCAGACAATGCAGCCCACTCAACTGAGCCATGTTTTTTAGGGTTACGGAACCCTTGGTGGAAAGCCCATACGCTCTCTAGATCCCAGTTATCACCAGAAAGAAAAATAGAACGAATTCCTTGGCCATCTAGCTGACGAGCTGCACGTTGAATTGCGCCGAGATCATGACCTTCACCTAAGTGAATAGTTGCGCCGTTTTCAGCGAATGAAAGCAGTGCTTTTTCACCCCAATGTGGTGCTGCCGACTCTTGACTTAAAAATACAGACATCTGTGTAGACATGGTTTCTCCTTGTCTTATAGCAGCGTTGCCTACGCTGCTTCTTTTTAATAACTCACGGATGTTAGCATTATGTAGGGCAAAAATGTCAATTGGATAAAAAAACGGACCTAAAGGTCCGCTTTTTTTAGTAAGAATTGTTAACTAGGCTGTGTTTTACAGACTTAGTCCGCTTCGTCCATCCAGCACATGATAACGGCTTCTAGAATCTTTTCATTAGAACGGTTTGGCTCATCGTCAAACTCATCTAACTCCATGATCCATTGATGAAGATCGGTAAAACGCACTGTTTTTGGATCGACATCTGGAAACTTGTCACAAAGTTCAATCGCGATATCGCGAGAATCTGTCCATTTCATTGCTCATCTTCCTTTTGCTTCTTCCCTATATTGGGAAGATAGTTTTAGTGATCTTCTGAAGCGTGGTTTAGTGTGTATTTAGGAATTTCTACCACCAAGTCTTCATCAGCAATTCTCGCCTGACACCCTAGGCGTGACTCAGGCTCTAGACCCCACGCTTTATCTAGCATGTCGTCTTCTAGTTCTTCACTTTCTTCAAGTGAATCAAAACCTTCACGGATGATTACGTGGCAGGTAGTACACGCACATGACTTCTCACACGCATGTTCAATACCGATACCGTTTTTTAGCGCTACGTCTAGAACGGTGTCACCAGAGTTTGCTTCCAACACTGCACCTTCTGGGCACAAATCGTCGTGTGGTAATACAATAATCTTAGGCATAACTACTTATCTCTTATATATCGTCTACTGATTGACCTGACAACGCAGCTCGAATCGATTTATCCATACGGCGTGATGCGAAATCTTGGCTCGCTTTATCGGTATCTTTAATGCCTTGCTCTATCGCATCTGCATCATCACCATTACGCAGCTCAATCAAGGCTTCGATGGCTTTAATCAAGTTTTGTTTCTCTTGTTCTGATAGTAAGTCATCACCATCAGCTTGCATCGCTGCAATCAAACCTTCTATCACTCGGTCGGCTTCAACACGCTGCTCAGCTAAGGCACGAGCTTGCATGTCTTCTTTTGCGTGCGTCATTGAATCACGCAACATATCCGCCACTTCATTGTCACTTAAGCCGTAAGAAGGTTTTACTTGAATCTCTGATTGAACACCAGTGCTCTTCTCCATTGCCGTAACAGAAAGAAGGCCATCAGCGTCAACTTGGTAAGTCACGCGAATATGTGCCGCACCCGCTGCCATCGGAGGAATACCTTTTAACGAGAAGCGAGCAAGTGAACGACAGTCATCAACCATTTCACGTTCACCTTGTACCACATGAACACTCATCGCCGTTTGGCCATCTTTGAATGTGGTAAATTCTTGCGCACGCGCAACGGGAATCGTAGTGTTGCGGGGGATGATCTTCTCGACCAAACCACCCATGGTTTCAATACCGAGCGACAGTGGAATCACATCAAGAAGCAACATTTCAGAGTCAGGTTTGTTACCCGCTAGGATATCAGCTTGAATACCCGCACCGATTGCAACAACTTCATCTGGGTTAATGCTTGTCAGTGGTGTACGGCCAAAGAATTCGCCAACCATTTCTCGTACAAGCAATGTGCGTGTTGAGCCACCGACCATGACTACTTCAAGTACATCTTCCGCATCTACATCCGCATCTTTCAGCGCACGTCGGCAAGACATCAGGGTTTTCTTCACTAGCGGACGAATCAGATCTTCGAACTGCTCGCGAGTCACGGTGCCTTTCCAACCAAAAACGTCAACGTCAACACTGTCTTGCTCAGAGAAAGCAATCTTAGCTTCAGTAGCAATGTTCAACAGTGTACGGTTCTTTTCTGCAGAAAGCGGCGCTTCTAGACCCGCTTGCTCCATTAAATAATCGGCAAATAGATGGTCGAAGTCGTCACCGCCTAATGCAGAATCGCCACCTGTTGCTAATACTTCAAATACGCCTTTCGATAAACGTAGGATAGAGATATCAAAAGTACCGCCACCTAGATCGTAAACCGCAATCACACCTTCTTGACCAGAGTCTAGGCCATAAGCAATTGCCGCAGCGGTTGGTTCATTAAGTAGACGGAGAACATGAAGACCAGCTAATTTCGCCGCATCTTTTGTACCTGCACGTTGCGCGTCATCAAAGTAAGCAGGAACGGTAATAACGACACCTGCTAACTCACCACCTAACGTATCTTCAGCTCGCTTACCCAATACTTTTAGGATGTCCGCAGATACTTCAATCGGGTTTTTGTCACCTTGAGGTGTTTGCAGAATTGGCAGGCCGTTTTCACTCTCTTTAAAACGATAAGGAAGTGAAGAGTAACGGGACTGAATGTCCTTTAATGAACGACCGATCAAACGTTTTACAGAGATAATCGTGTTCTCTGGTTCAAACTCTGCTTTGGCTTTGGCTTCGTGGCCGACCGTTAACGTTTCCTCAGCGTAATTAACGACTGAAGGTAAAATAGTACGGCCCTGCTCGTCCGCAAGTGGAGTTGCATCGCCGCTACGTACAGAAGCAACCAAAGAGTTGGTAGTACCTAAGTCGATACCCGCTGCTAACTTATGCTCATGAGGTGCCGAGCTTTGGCCCGGTTCTGCGATTTGAAGTAGTGCCATGATAGGTCCTTGTCACGCTTACTAGCCGAGGAGTTTGTCTTCGACTAGCTCAATTTCGTTCTTTAGTTTGGCAATGAATTTTAGCTTACGAACTCGGTCTGCGGCTTCAGCCCATAGACCATCATCAAGCTCTTGCTCGACGCTTGCCAGATGCTGTTTGTACATTTTGCTGACCTTAGAGTCGAAGTCAAAAAGCGCCGATTCAGGATCGGAGCTGTCAGCAATCTCTTCCAGTTCTTCGCGCAGTTCCATTTGCTCCATTAAGAACATCGGATCTTGCATTGTTTGCTGTTCACCTCGGATCTCAACACCTTGCTCTGCGAGGATATACTCGGCGCGAGAAATAGGATTTTTCAGAACTTGATAGGCATCGTTGATTTGCGCCGCCTTTTGCACCGCCATCAAACGGTCACGTTCTGAGCCCGCTGCAAAGTTATCCGGGTGGAAGCGTTTTTGTAGTTCTCGGAACTGAGAAGAAAGAAGGCTACCATCCAGCTTAAACTGACTTGGTAGCCCAAATAATTCAAAGTGATTCATTAAGTTCGGGTCCTAGTAAAGCCTTCCGGACTCGTTTGCCCAGAAGGACAATCAATTAGACGTTGAAGCTTTCACCACAACCACATTCACTTTTCGCGTTAGGGTTGTTGAATTCAAAACCTTCATTCAACCCTTCTTTCACGTAATCCAATTCAGTACCATCTAGGTACACTAAGCTCTTTTGATCGATGATAATTTTCACTCCAGAGAGTTCAAATACTTCGTCTTCTTCATTGAGTTCATCAACAAACTCAAGTACGTATGCCATGCCGGAACAACCAGTCGTCTTCACTCCAAGACGTAAACCGATACCTTTGCCTCGGTTATCTAGGAATGCTCTTACGCGACTTGCCGCTGATTCTGTCATTGTGATGGCCATACTGCACCTTAGTCTGTCTAAATTTCGATTGGAATGGGAGCGTCAAAGCTCCCATTATATTACGGAATAATTATTCTTGGTGTTTTTTCTTGTAGTCAGCAACCGCTGCTTTGATTGCATCTTCAGCAAGAATAGAACAGTGAACTTTCACTGGTGGAAGCTCTAGCTCTTCAGCAATCTCAGAGTTTTTAATTGCTGCCGCTTCATCAACTGACTTACCTTTTACCCACTCAGTTACTAGTGAGCTTGATGCGATTGCACTACCACAACCGTATGTTTTGAACTTCGCATCTTCGATGATACCTTCAGGTGTCACTTTGATTTGAAGCTTCATTACGTCACCACACGCAGGAGCGCCAACCATGCCGCTACCTACTGATGGATCTTCTTTATCGAATGAACCAACGTTACGTGGGTTCTCGTAGTGATCAATTACTTTTTCGCTGTATGCCATGATAAATTACCTCGAATCCTCTATTTCAATCCCTGAGATTAATGGTGAGCCCATTCAACAGTGCTCAAATCAATCCCTTCTTTGTACATATCCCATAGAGGAGACATGTCGCGTAGCTTAGTCACTGCAACGCGGATTTGTTCAATTGCGTAATCAATTTCTTCTTCAGTCGTGAAACGACCAAACGAGAAACGAACCGAGCTGTGAGCCAATTCGTCATCCATGCCTAGGGCACGAAGAACGTAAGAAGGCTCAAGGCTTGCAGACGTACAAGCACTACCAGAAGATACCGCTAGATCTTTAAGCGACATTAATAGTGATTCACCTTCTACGAATGCGAAACTGATGTTTAGGTTGTGTGGTACACGCTGCTCAAAGTCACCGTTTACCGTCACTGCTTCTAAGTCTTTCACGCCATCAAAAAGACGGTTACGAAGCGCTAAAGCATGATCGTAATCTTTTTGCATGTCTTCTTTTGCAATGCGGAATGCTTCACCCATACCTACGATTTGGTGAGTAGGTAGTGTACCAGAGCGGAAACCACGCTCATGACCGCCACCGTGCATTTGCGCTTCAAGACGAATACGAGGCTTACGACGTACGTAAAGTGCACCGATACCTTTAGGGCCGTATACTTTGTGAGCAGAAAGTGAAATTAGATCAACTTTCATCTCTTGAACGTCGATTGGTAATTTACCTGCAGATTGCGCAGCGTCCACGTGGAAAACAATTTTACGCTCACGGCACAGTTCGCCGATCGCTGTAATGTCTTGAACCACACCAATCTCGTTGTTTACATGCATAATAGACACAAGCACGGTGTCATCACGCATGGCTGCTCTAAGCTTCTCTAGATCGATCAAGCCATTTGATTCTGGCTCAAGGTAAGTCACTTCAAAGCCTTCACGCTCAAGTTGACGACATGGGTCAAGAACGGCTTTGTGCTCTGTTTTACAAGTGATTACGTGCTTGCCTTTCTTCGAGTAAAAGTGCGCTGCACCTTTAATCGCAAGGTTGTCTGATTCTGTCGCACCAGATGTAAATACGATTTCGCGAGGATCTGCATTTAGAAGGTCAGCAATTTGCTCACGAGCAGTATCGACCGCTTCTTCTGCCTGCCAGCCGTAACGGTGCGAACGTGACGCTGGGTTGCCAAATGTGCCATCCATTGTCATGTACTGAACCATTTTTTCAGCAACACGTGGATCAACTGGACATGTAGCGGAATAATCAAGATAAATCGGCAGTTTCATTCTCTACTCCAATGTAAAAAGCTGACCGCTAAGAGCGGACGTTTACACCGATGGGCGCGGCGGTTGTATTTTTGTTTGATAGCCCATGGGTTACCGCCAGATCAATGTCCTGACGATCAGAAATTTCGAGTACTTCATTGTCTGTCATCAACTCACCAAGAGTGATGTTATTCAAAAAGTCACTAATGCGAGAGCTTAGGTCACGCCACAGCGTGTGAGTAAGGCAACGTGTTCCACCTTGGCAATCTCCTTTACCTTGGCATTTGGTTGCATCTACTGACTCATCAACGGCAGCAATCACGGTACCAATAGCGATACTGTGAGCGTCGGCACCAAGTCGGTAACCACCACCAGGACCACGAACGCTGGCAACGAGACCTGCTTTACGCAATTTTGAAAATAGCTGCTCTAAGTAAGAGAGCGAGATCCCTTGACGCTCTGAAATATCAGCCAGAGGTACAGGGTTTTGTTGCGAATGCAGTGCCACATCCAGCATGGCTGTCACCGCATATCTTCCTTTAGATGTAAGTTTCATACCACACCGTATCCACATGGTTTGTAATGGTTAAGATTTTTCCATACCTGAGTAATTTGGTCAAGTATTTATTTGACCATTTTACTCAGGTATTCATCCTCACACCTAAAGTGGTTATTATTCACTCAGAACTTCTTTTCTATCGAAGTCAAAACGCCTCGTAGAATATTAAGTTCTTGGGTTTCTGGTCGAGCACGAGAGAACAAACGGCGCAACTTATTCATCACCTGTCCAGGTTGCTCTTTGTTAATAAACTGGGTCTCAACCATCACCTTTTCAAGATGCTCGAAGAACATTTCGAGTTCTCGATGACGCGGGTATTCTTCCGATTCATTTGGGGAAAACTGGCTTTGCTCTAAGTTCAAGTGTGCAACTCGCACTTCGTAACTGAGAGTTTGTACAGCCATCGCTAGGTTAAGCGAGCTGTACTCAGGATTAGCGGGAATACAAACATGGTAGTGGCACTTTTGTAGCTCTTCGTTTGTCAAACCAGTTCTTTCTCGGCCAAACACGAGCGCAACCGGATGCTTTCGGCCTTCAACTGCAAATTTCTCACCGCATTCACGTGGCTCGAGCATTGGCCATTCTAATGTACGAGAGCGGGCGCTAGAACCCACAACAAGGCCACAATCTTCAACCGCTTCTTCTAATGTGCCGACAATCTTTGCATTTTGAGCAATATCACCAGCACCCGCAGCTAAAGCAAGAGTTTGTTCATCCACTTCACATTGTGGATCGACTAATACTAGTTGGTTTAAACCCATCACTTTCATTGCTCGAGCTGCTGAGCCAATATTGCCTGAATGAGAGGTACCTACGAGTACAATTTTTACTTGATCCAACATCTGTGTTTGCTACCTAAATTAAAACCGCAGAATGTTATCATAGTTTTTTAAGACACCCTAGAGGCAAGCAGACCTCTCTTCTCATTCTTGGTTATTGTTCTCGTCCGCAGTATGCTCTGTACACTCAACCAGCCGCATTTAGAACAAAAAATAACCACTTCCCTTTTTAATTATCTCTGGTATACTCGCCGCCGCTTTCATTTGTTCTTTAACATCCGTTGGGAAATTCGTATGCATCCAATGCTAAACATTGCTATTCGCGCTGCGCGAAAGGCAGGCAATCATATTGCTAAATCATTAGAAAACACTGATAAAGTAGAATCTACTCTTAAAGGCACTAATGACTTTGTCACTAACGTAGACAAAGAAGCAGAATACATCATCATCGATACTATCAAGCAGTCTTACCCTGAGCACTGTATCGTTGCTGAAGAACAAGGTCTTATCGAAGGTAAAGATAAAGACGTACAATGGATCATCGACCCACTGGATGGCACCACTAACTTTGTAAAAGGTTACCCAACTTTCGCGGTTTCTATCGCTGTTCGTATTAAGGGCAAAACTGAAGTTGCTTGTGTTTACGATCCAATGCAAAACGAGCTATTCACTGCACAACGCGGTGCCGGCGCTCAACTAAACAGTGCACGTATTCGTGTTGCTCAACTAAATGACCTTCAAGGTACTGTTCTAGCAACAGGCTTCCCATTCAAGCAGAAACAACACGCTGAGTCTTACATCAAGATCGTTGGTGCGCTATTCACTGAGTGTGCTGATTTCCGTCGTAGCGGCTCTGCTGCTCTAGACCTTTGTTACGTGGCAGCTGGCCGTGTTGATGGTTACTTCGAACTAGGCCTAAAACCTTGGGATATGGCAGCAGGTGAGCTTATTGCTCGTGAAGCTGGCGCAATCCTAACAGACTTTGCTGGCGGCACTGACTACATGAAGTCTGGTAACATCGTTGCTTCAAGCGCTCGTGGCGTAAAATCTATCCTTAAGCACATCCGCGAAAACGGTAACAGCGCGATCCTTAAGTAAGATTTGAAAGTCATATATAGCCCGTCACGCTGATGACTTTAGAAAGCCCCGCTCATTGAGCGGGGCTTTTTTATTTCGAACAATCAGCCTGTTTGTAGAAACGGTCGTAGTCAGATAAGTGGTCTATTTTTACGTGCTTAACCTTCCATATTTGTTCCTTCATTAAAAACTGCAGCGAAACCGTGACTGGCTGGTATACATCACCAAAGCCGTTTACAGAAAGACATCCAACTCCTCCATCCTCACTGTACTCTTCAAAGTAAGACAGCTCTGTAACCAAACTTGATGGGATAGATGATAAAAATGGAAATTGATGACCAAATTTT
The DNA here is from genome assembly GCF_033337395.1 of Vibrio sp. YT-19(2023). Lineage (NCBI taxonomy): Bacteria > Pseudomonadati > Pseudomonadota > Gammaproteobacteria > Vibrionales > Vibrionaceae > Vibrio > Vibrio sp. YT-19(2023). Next base: position 146,710 of record NZ_JAWOQN010000007.1, read on the forward strand.
ATTGGGTGAGACTTAATACTGTTCAGCTCTTCAATCGATAGATTTGGTCCTGCCATAGCTTCTACCACCTCTATATACTGCATCTTGTATAAATTATTACGTATATCAAGGTAAGTATCGTGGAGTGGACTTGCGATGCAGGGCGTTGAAACACTTAGTAAAACCGGAATAGGTAGAATTCTATTTAGCATAACCAACTAAACCCCAGCTTCACGGAGCGCTTGATCAATTTTACTCGGCTTAAATCTGTACTTACAAAGCCCCCACTCGCACTGCTCTAAAAGCTCACGGACATTTACCTGCCCAGTAACTCCAAAGGAAACAACACCAAAAAGAGAAACACTCCCACTGTATGTCAAAACACCATCACGAGTAGTTTTAAAAGTAACAGAAACGGCTTTTAATTTTATGCCCAGCTCTTCAACCATTTCTTTTGAAACTTCAAACTTAGTAAATCCAAGCTCACCAGATAAAGTTACTTTACCTGACTCATCAACTGCTAACTTGAACCTTTTCCCTCCAGTAACTAGCTTGGTGGTAACACCTTTATTGTGCTTGTAAGAAATCTCTACAAACTTCAGTAACTGTACTTTTATTTCAGCTTGCCTTGACATTATTTCCTCCCGAAATTGTTGAACATACTTCCGATATTCAACTCAATCAAAAAACTACAATTCAAGCTGGAAGTACCTCAAAAAAAAATGAAACTTTCAAATCTATCAGGCATAAAAAAACCGCTGATTGCTCAGCGGTTTTTGTTTTCGGTTCTCAATCTGCCTTATGGCATTTCGTCGAACTCTGCACCTTCTTTTTCTACTTGAGGTGGCATCAAGTGCTCTTTCTGGATACCCAGTTTTAGAGCCAGTGCTGATGCTACGTAGATAGAAGAGTAAGTACCTACAGTGATACCGAGTAAAAGTGCGGTTGCAAAGCCGTGAATCATAGCACCACCCTGCATGAACAGTGCAATTACCACGAACAACGTCGTACCAGATGTAATCAATGTACGGCTCAATGTTTGAGTGATTGAAGCGTCCATGATGTCCGAAGGTTCACCCTTACGCATCTTACGGAAGTTTTCACGAATCCGGTCAAATACAACGATGGTATCGTTGAGTGAGTAGCCCACAACCGTCAGTAGCGCAGCTACGATAGTCAGGTCAACTTCAATTTGTAGAAACGAAAAGACACCTAGCGTGATAATTATATCGTGAGCCAATGCCATTACCGCACCAGCCGCTAGACGCCATTCAAATCGCATCGATACATAAAGCAGGATACAGATCAGCGATACCAAGATCGCTAGACCACCAGCTTCTGTTAGCTCATCACCAACGTTGGGACCTACGAACTCAATACGACGCATTTCTACGCTTTCGCCAGTACCATCTTTGATAGCACCAATGATTTGGTTACCTAGCGTTTCACCAGAAACGTCATCACGTGGACGAAGACGGACCATGACTTCACGAGCACTACCGAAGTTTTGTACTGTCGCATCGCCAAAGCCTTTTGAATCTAGTGCTGCACGAATCTCTTCAAGGTTTGCTGGCTGTTCAAAACCGACCTCGATAAGCGTACCGCCAGTGAAATCTAGACCCCAATTAAGCCACTTGGTTGACAAAGTGAAGATAGAAGCAGCAATCATTATAATTGAAAAAACGAATGCTACTTTCGACCAACGCATAAAGCCGATCGTCTTCTCTGCTTTTAGAATTTGAAACATATTAATTCCCAGCCTTAGATCGACAATTTATCAACGCGTTTGCCACCGTAGATCAGGTTCACGATACAACGTGTACCAATAATGGCGGTGAACATTGAAGTTAAGATACCGATAGATAGAGTAACTGCGAAACCTTTCACCGCACCTGTACCGACCGCAAATAGAATGATTGCAGTAATTAGTGTTGTGATGTTCGCATCAGCAATCGTGCTGAATGCATTCGCGTAACCTTGGTGAATCGCTTGTTGTGGACTGCGTCCATCACGAATTTCTTCACGGATACGCTCGAAGATCAGTACGTTCGCATCAACCGCCATACCGACTGTTAACACGATACCGGCTATCCCTGGAAGCGTCATGGTAGCGCCTGGAATCATCGACATAACACCAATGATAAGCACCAAGTTTGCCATTAGAGCGATGTTTGCAATCAAACCAAAGCCGCGGTAGTAAAGCAGCGTAAATAGCATTACGGCAACCATACCCCAGATACATGCTTGGATACCCATATCGATGTTTTGCTGGCCCATTGATGGACCAATGGTACGTTCTTCAACGATAGAGATAGGTGCAATCAGTGCACCAGCACGTAGTAAAAGTGCTAGGTTGTGTGCTTCTGCAGCAGAGTCGATACCTGTGATACGGAAGTTACGACCAAGAGCCGATTGAATCGTTGCTTGGTTGATGACTTCTTCATGCTTATCCAGAATAACTTTGCCTTCAGGCGTACGACGGCCACTGTCTTTGTATTCTGCAAACACGGTAGCCATTAGCTTACCAATGTTCTTCTTAGAGAACGCAGACATCTTATTACCACCTTCGCTGTCTAGCGAGATGTTAACTTGTGGACGACCATATTCATCAACACTTGAGCTTGCATCTGTGATGCTTTGACCGCCAAGAATAACGCGCTTCTTAAGCACAACTGGGCGACCATCACGGTCCATCTTGATTTCACTACCTGCTGGCGCACGACCATTTGCCGCTGCCGATAGGTCAGCTTTATCATCAACTTCACGGAATTCAAGCGTTGCCGTAGCTCCGAGAATTTCTTTTGCACGAGCAGTGTCTTGAACACCAGGCAGTTCAACTACAATGCGACTAGCACCTTGACGTTGAACCAATGGTTCCGCAACACCTAGTTCGTTGACACGATTACGTAAAATCGTAATGTTTTGCTCAACAGCATAGTTACGGATCTCTTGTAAACGTTGCTCAGTAAAGGTTGCAGTAAGAGCGTAACGGCCATTTGAATCAGAATCGACAAAAATCATGTCCGGGTGATTCTTTTCTAGCGTTGCTTTCGCTTCTGCTAATTGCTCTTCGTTACGCAACAACACTTCTACCGCTTCTTTTCCAGAAGGGCGGATTGCACGGTAACGAATCTTGGCGTCACGAAGTTCGCTACGGAAAGCTTCTTCTTGTTGACCAACAAGCTTTTCCATCGCTGCATCCATATCCACTTCCATTAAGAAGTGAACACCACCGCGAAGGTCAAGACCTAGCTTCAATGGTGACGCGCCAATCGCTTCTAGCCAATCGGGTGTAGAAGGTGCAAGGTTAAGTGCAACAATTGTGTCTTTGCCTAGCGCTTCGCTGATGACATCACGAGCACTGATTTGTGTGTCAGTGTCGTTAAAACGAACAAGAATTGATCCATCTTCGAGAGCAATGGATTTATGAGAAAGTTGCTCTTTGTTAAGAGCAGTAGTGACAGCATCCAGCGTTGACATATCTACAGAGGCGCCACGCGCCCCTGTAACTTGAATAGCCGGATCTTCACCGTAGATATTTGGAAGTGCGTATAACGCAGCGGTGATGATGGCAAAAAGCACCATCAAGTACTTCCATAATGGATAACGGTTTAGCACAGCGAGGATCCTTTAGCTGTTTTATAGAGACTTAAGCGTACCTTTTGGTAGCACTGCAGTGATGAAGTCTTTCTTGATTACTACTTCATTGTTCGCGTTAAGCTCAATTGAAATGTAGTCATTGTCTTCAGCAATCTTAGTGATTTTACCCACTAGGCCACCGCTAGTTAAAACTTCGTCGCCTTTGCCCATAGAAGCCATTAGGTTTTTGTGTTCTTTTACGCGTTTCGCTTGTGGGCGGTAAATCATGAAGTAAAAGATCACTGCGAACATGCCAAGCATGATTAGCATTTCAAAACCACCGCCTGCTGGCGCACCTTCTGCTGCTGCGTGAGCCTGAGAAATAAACATTAAAACATCCTCATTATATTTTATTGATAATCAAACAAATTGGGCTTTCGCATTTTAGATTCAAGTCTGAGAGTAACTAATAGAGATCGCTCTCTCAAAAATAACGTGCGTTAGCCTACTTTATTAGCAAAAGCCTCTGGCGACATACCAAAGGCTTTAATTCTTTTAGTTTTTCAATTACTGCTCTTTTGCTAGTGGTGGCACTTCACGGCCACGACGCTCATAGAACTCAGTAACAAATTCATCGAAGCGATCTTCATCAATTGCTTTACGAATGCTTTCCATCAGACGCTGGTAGTAACGCAGGTTATGGATTGTATTCAAGCGAGCGCCTAAGATTTCATTACAACGCTCTAAATGGTGAAGGTACGACTTGCTGTAGTTTTGACAAGTGTAACAGTCACAATGCGGATCCAATGGTGTTGTATCCGTTTTATGTTTCGCATTACGGATCTTGATCACACCACCAGTCACAAATAAGTGACCATTACGTGCGTTACGCGTTGGCATTACACAGTCAAACATGTCGATACCACGACGAACACCTTCAACCAAATCTTCTGGCTTACCTACGCCCATCAAGTAGCGAGGTTTGTCTTCAGGAAGTTGAGGACAAGTATGCTCAAGAATACGGTGCATGTCTTCTTTAGGCTCACCTACTGCCAAACCACCAACCGCGTAACCGTCAAAACCGATTTCCGTTAGACCTTTTACCGACACATCACGTAAATCTTCGTAAACACCACCTTGAACAATACCAAATAGGTTGTTCGGGTTTTCTAGCTTCTCGAAATGGTCACGTGAACGCTGTGCCCAGCGTAATGACATTTCCATCGATTTCTTCGCTTCATCGTGTGTCGCTGGGTAAGGCGTACACTCGTCAAAAATCATAACGATGTCAGAGCCCAGGTCTTTTTGAATTTCCATCGACTTTTCTGCGTCCATGAAAATCTTGTCACCGTTTACTGGGTTACGAAAATGGACACCTTCTTCAGTGATCGTACGCATCTTACCAAGGCTGAATACTTGGAAGCCGCCTGAATCAGTAAGAATAGGACCGTGCCAGTTCATAAAATCGTGCAGGTCACCGTGCATTTTCATCACTTCTTGACCAGGACGTAGCCACAGGTGGAACGTATTACCTAGCAGAATTTCTGCACCAGTACCTTTTACTTCTTCTGGTGTCATACCTTTAACGGTACCGTAAGTACCTACTGGCATGAACACAGGAGTTTGAACAGTGCCGCGTTCGAAAGTCAGTTGACCACGACGTGCATTGCCGTTTTTCTTCTTAAGATCGAATTTTAATTTCACGATGCCTCCGGGTGTCAGAGAAACAGTCTGACTGAGTGTTTAGGGCTCTACCCTACTTTAAGGAGCGGTCGCTTTTCCTTGCGAGAGACAAAGCAATGGATGCTTTATTTCCTAGCTTACTGCTAGCACTCGTAAATCTATTTTTAACTACGCCGTTTTCTTCTTGATGAACATTGAATCGCCATACGAGAAGAAACGGTATTTGTTTTCCACCGCATGTTTGTAAGCATTCATGGTGTTCTCGTATCCAGCAAATGCACTCACCAACATGATCAGTGTTGATTCAGGCAAGTGGAAGTTTGTGATCAAGCAATCCACCAACTGATATTCGTAACCAGGGAAAATAAAGATTTCTGTATCGCCAAAGAATGGGGCCAGCTCAGTCCCTTTTTGCAATGCATCTTGCGCTGCACTTTCAAGTGAACGCACAGATGTGGTACCAACAGCAATAATTCGTCCGCCACGCGCTTTCGTCGCTTTAATTGCTTCGACGACTTCTTGCGGTACTTCTACGTACTCGGCATGCATGTGGTGATCGTTGATATTTTCCACTTTTACTGGCTGGAATGTACCCGCCCCAACGTGCAAAGTAACGTAAGCAAACTCTGCACCTTTCGCTTTGATTTTCTCCAAGAGAACATCATCAAAGTGAAGGCCCGCTGTTGGTGCCGCAACCGCACCTGGCTTTTGATTATATACCGTTTGGTAACGCTCTTTATCTGCATCTTCGTCTGGACGGTCGATGTAAGGAGGAAGCGGCATATGGCCGATTTCTTCCAGAATTTCTAGTACCGTCTTATCAGAACTAAATTTCAGTTCAAATAAAGCATCATGGCGTGCAACCATTTCTGCTGAATATTCATCATTCTCGCCAACAATAATGGTTGTACCTGGTTTTGGTGATTTAGAGCAACGAACGTGCGCGAGGATGCTTTTCTCATCCAACATGCGCTCCACTAGCACTTCTAATTTACCGCCCGATTCCTTGCGGCCAAAAAGACGAGCAGGAATAACACGAGTATTATTAAACACCACTAAGTCACCGGGTTGAACTTGGCCCAATACATCAGTAAATGTGCCATCAATGAGCTCTCCGGTATTGCCGTCCATTTGCAGCAGTCGGCTAGCGGTACGCTCTGGTTGAGGGTAGCGAGCGATGAGTTCATCTGGAAGGTCGAAATGGAAATCTGATACTTGCATGTTACTTGTCTTATCTATTGGTCAAATCACGTCTAGGCGACGATAAAATTGCGACGAGTTTTTCGCAGCAGACTAGTATATGTTTACATGCTGCAATAGCAAGCAAATCACCAGAATATAGCAGTAAAAGCCATGGTGAAGAGTGTAATAAAACGTGAAAAGCCTCGATTACTTGGCACTATTTTTAATTTGAGCCCCAAAGAGAGAACATGAAAAAAGCAAAGCAACGTATACCGCTGCTTATTAGTTTGGCATTCCAATCGCGCTATCAAACCTCACGCTTTCGCCACAAGAATAACGGCACGAATAAACCCAATAACCAAAACCCTAGACTGCCACCTTCATCATCTGAGCCTTTGAAATCACAGTTATTGGTCGCAATGCCATCGTGACACTCTTTATTGTCACCACTTTCATTGTTAGCACTTTTGATAAAATTCGGCGCAATGATGTAACGACTTGGTGGCGCATCGGCAGTGATGTAAGACTGTACCCAGTCGTAATAGTGGCTCACCTTGGTATAGAAACTTGGGATCGTCAAAGAGCCACACGTTGGTAGAATAAGAGGGCCGCCACTAACAATACCAATTTGTTTGCCGGTCGCCACATCGACCAACGGGCCACCACTGTCACCTTTACATGCAGAGTTGCCATATTGGGTATGGCTATCCGGCTCCAATACATGGTTTTGTGTTGGTAGCGTACAAATTTTGGTTTGGTTGTCTCTTGAATCAATGATCCCCGGAAAACTGCTGCCAATTTCTAAACGCTCATAACATTTGTCGATGGGCAAAAATGTGCTAATGGTGGTTTTGAGCGTATTAGAAGGTTCAGAAGCATCCGGCTGAGTAGCCCCCCATCCAAACACTTGCACATTTTCGACACGTTGATTGGTCAGGTAATTATCGTTCCAGTCCGCCGCCAAACGTGCTTCGATACTCTCCATGTCAACTTTACTCGCTAGGTCAGCAAAGCTCGCGTTTGCCACTGGGCGCGTGAGATACAGCAACGCGATGTCTGAATCTAAACCGGTTTGGATAGGTTTCACGTTGCCATTACTGTCGGTCTCAGCTTTTGAAATCCGGGTGTAATCCGGATGAACCACAACGTGAGACACCGGATAGAAGTTATCAAGCCCTGCAGAATTAAGTTCATACACATTCGCATTCACCGACAGCTCACCCGGCGGGGTCACATAGTAGGTTGCTTCATTGGTTCCTTGTCCCATCACCACACAGTGCGCCGCAGTCAGTACCCATTGCTCTGTCAGCATCGTTCCACCACACAGCGGAAACTCTGCCATATTACTTGCTCGCAAAGTAACGCGGTCAACAGGATCGGTTTGTTCATCTCCTAACACAATCGCCTGTGTTGATGGCACACTGAATGCCGCCACTGCCAGCGCAATAAGTTTGTTACACGTTGTTCGTTTCATCTAGGTTGCTGTCTTCAATTTGGTAAGCCTGGACGTATCTTCTTCGAGAGAAGAATCTTGGAAAATCCAGCGAATAAAAATGTGCGATTCAATTCATTGGATTACCTTGGGAACACATTCAATATCAACTAAAAATGCCAACTGACTCGCACACAAACCGACTTATTCAAATTAATAAAAACACCAATAAAACACCAATAAAACACCAATAAAACACAGATTACGCAGCCCATCAGCATTGTGCTATTTAATTGATGAAAAACGAGTTAGCTCCCAGATATACAGAAAAATATTCTCTATATTTAAGAGAAGGACAATGCCGCTGGAGGTCTCTATGATCAAGGTTGAAGACATGATGACTCGTAATCCTCATACCTTACTGCGCACGCACACCTTGCGTGATGCAAAAAGCATGATGGATGCGCTTGATATTCGACACATTCCGGTTGTTGATGCCAATAACCACTTACAAGGCTTGGTGACTCAACGCGACATTCTTGCTGCTCAAGAATCGAGCTTGCACCCAGATGAGGCTGAACAATCTTTTACTTTAGACACACCGCTCTACGAAATGATGCACACCAACATCATGACGGCAGAGCCTATCGCGGGGCTCAAAGAGAGCGCTATCTATATGCAAAAGCATAAAGTTGGCTGTCTACCTGTTGTCACCAAAGGTCGATTGGTCGGCATTATTACTGATAGTGACTTCGTGACGATTGCGATTAACTTATTGGAACTACAAGAAGAAGTGGAACCTGAAGAAATCGAGCAGAAAGAGTAGTACGCAAGCGTATTCTCTTTGTTGTAAGTTTCTTTTTTACACCGGTTAAACGAAAAAAGAGCGGCAGGGTTGCCGCTCAAAATGCCATTACTGACGCTGATTAAGGAAGTGTTTCTCTGCCAATTAGAATTGGTCTTCTTCGGTCGAACCTGTCAATGCTGTCACTGAAGAGTTACCACCTTGGATAGTATTGGTCATTCTATCGAAGTAACCTGTACCTACTTCTTGTTGGTGCGCAACAAACGTATAACCTTTTTCAGCCGCTTGGAATTCAGGACGCTGAACTTTCTCAACATAATGACGCATACCTTCACCTTGAGCGTAAGCGTGTGCCAGTTCAAACATGTTGAACCACATGTTGTGAATGCCTGCTAGCGTGATGAATTGGTACTTGTAGCCCATGTCTGCAAGCTCTTGTTGGAACTTAGCAATGGTTTCTGCATCTAGGTTTTTCTCCCAGTTGAATGAAGGCGAGCAGTTGTACGCCAACAATTGATCTGGGTATTCAGCGTGAATTGCTTCTGCAAACTTACGTGCTTCTTCCAAACATGGCGTAGCCGTTTCACACCAAATCAAGTCTGCATATGGTGCGTAAGCCAGACCGCGAGAAATCGCTTGGTCGATACCCGCGCGAACGCGGTAGAAACCTTCTTGAGTACGCTCACCTTCAATAAAGTCTTTATCATATGGGTCGCAATCTGAAGTAATGAGATCCGCCGCATTCGCATCAGTACGAGCAATAACTAATGTTGTTGTTCCCGCTACGTCAGCAGCCAAACGAGCTGCAACGAGCTTTTGTACCGCTTCTTGCGTAGGAACTAATACCTTACCACCCATATGACCACACTTTTTCACCGATGCTAACTGGTCTTCAAAGTGAACGCCCGCGGCACCGGCTTCGATCATCGATTTCATTAGTTCGTAAGCGTTAAGCACACCACCAAAGCCCGCTTCAGCATCCGCTACGATAGGAAGGAAGTAATCAATACCACCTTCATCTTCAGGCGTCTTACCAGCAGCCCACTGAATTTGGTCTGCACGACGGAATGAGTTGTTGATGCGTTTTACTACTGACGGTACAGAATCTACTGGGTAAAGAGATTGGTCTGGATACATCGTCGAAGCGGTGTTGTTATCCGCCGCTACCTGCCAGCCTGACAGATAGATCGCTTCAATACCTGCCTTAGCTTGTTGAACGGCTTGACCACCCGTTAGCGCACCAAGACAGTTTACGTAACCTTTTTTCGCACTACCGTTGACCAGTGACCAAAGTTTGTCTGCACCACGTTGTGCAATTGTGTTTGCAGGCACCATAGAGCCACGCAGTTCCACCACTTCCTCGGCAGTGTAAGTACGCTTCACATTTTTCCAGCGTGGATTAGTTGCCCAGTCTTTTTCCAGAGCTTCAATTTGTTGGCGGCGAGTTAAGTTAGTCATTGGTCTATCCCTCTTTATAATTTGCACTTTATGCGTGTGCGTTGAGTTTCCGTTCTCAGGCAGTACTTCCCTATCTGCCTTGAAAATCCTTCACGTTATTGGTGTTACAGTTATTCTTTATTAATCCAGGTAGTCATAACCAGGAACTGTCAAAAAGTTGGTCAGTTCATCGCTCGTCGTGAGCCTTGCCATTAAGTCTGCTGCTTCTTCAAATCGACCCGCATGGTAGCGCTGCTCGCCAATTTCTTGCTTCACGACTTCAATCTCCTCTTTGAGATAGAGCTCGAACAGCTCTTTAGTGACCTTTAATCCGTTGTCTAGCGACTTGCCGTGTTGAATCCATTGCCAGATAGAGGCGCGTGAGATTTCTGCCGTTGCTGCGTCTTCCATCAGTCCGTAAATCGGCACACAACCATTGCCAGAAATCCAAGCTTCGATGTATTGCAGCGCAACGCGAATATTGTGGCGCATTCCGCCTTCAGTGCGCTCGCCTTCACAAGGCTCAAGCAGTTCAGCTGCTGTAATAGGCGCATCCTCTGCACGGCTCACATCCAACTGGTTGGTGCGTTCACCCAGCACAGCACTAAAGACTTCCATAGCAGTGTCAGCCAAACCTGGATGAGCCACCCAAGTACCGTCGTGGCCGTTGTTAGCTTCTAACGATTTGTCAGTCTGGATCTTGTCTAATACTTTTTGATTCTCTTTCGGGTCTTTAGCTGGGATAAATGCGGCCATTCCTCCCATCGCGAAAGCACCTCGTTTATGGCAAGTACGTACCAATAATCGCGAGTAAGCGTTTAAGAATGGCTTGTCCATCGTTACCACTTGGCGATCTGGCAGTACTCGGTCTGAGTGTTTTTTCAATGTTTTGATATAGCTAAAGATGTAATCCCAGCGACCACAGTTCAAACCAACGATGTGTTCTTTAAGCGAGAACAGAATCTCGTCCATTTCGAATACCGCTGGTAAGGTTTCAATCAGCACAGTCGCTTTGATGGTGCCTGTATCCAAACCGAAATAGTCTTCCGTGAAATGGAACACTTCGCTCCACCACTTCGCTTCGTGATGCGATTGCAGTTTTGGAAGGTAGAAATAAGGGCCGCTGCCTTTTTGAAGTAACGCTTTGTAGTTGTTATAGAAATACAGAGCGAAATCGAATAGCGCACCTGGAATGATCTGACCGTGCCACGTAACGTGTTTTTCTTTTAAATGAAGGCCGCGAACACGGCAGATCAACACCGCTGGGTCATCTTCCAGCTGATAATGTTTGCCATTGCCAGGATTGGTGTAACTGATGGTGCCATTAACAGCATCGCGCAAGTTAATTTGACCATCCAGCACTTTACTCCATGCTGGAGACATTGAATCTTCGAAGTCTGCCATGAACACTTTTACATTCGCATTCAGTGCGTTAATCACCATCTTGCGGTCAGTTGGTCCGGTAATCTCCACACGGCGATCTTGCAGATCTTGTGGGATTCCTAGGATCTTCCAACTTCCTTCACGGATGTCTTGTGTCTCTGGTAGAAAATCTGGTAGCTCACCAGCATCAATACGTGCTTGCTTCTCTTCTCTTGCTTCCAGCAACTGTTCAACACGTCCGGCAAATTTTTCACACAGTAGAGATAAAAAGGTTTGGGCTTCAACAGGGAAAATTGCTTGATGTTCTGGAGCAACGACTCCATTCACCTCAAGCATGCCTTGGGTTTGCTTTAGTTGTTGTGTTTTTTGTTCTGTCTGAGCAAGCATAATTATTCATCCTTAACGTGCTTTATCAATCTTGGGCAGTCAGCGTAAAGCTACATTTGTAAGTTATGAACAACAAATTACATCCTTTAACTTTGTGTTCAACTCGTCTAGCCATGCCGATAGATTGCGTAATGCTACGTGTATTTTCAATCTAGACATAAGTCGTATCGGCCTTTAAATAAGCTATATCAACAAAGAGTTTAGTGAAACCCCCAATATAAACAAAACAGAAAATTCAAAGTTTTATTCCGCAAGGTAAAAACCATCTATCAAGCGCCTTATTTTGTAAGTTATTACGTAATAAAATTACATTAAATTTAAAGTCGTTTTATCATTTCAAACAAGCGTATGAATATAGACTGGTAAACAAACACCTTGTATTCACAAGGGCTGAAGAGATGGATTTAAACAGGGGTCAAACAAGGTATGCAGGGCTTTGTGTAAAATTAACATTGTGAAATTTCACTATTTTATGAAAGCTTCATCAAAGAAGAGCTGTAAAATTTTACAAGTCAAAGTTTACCAACAGAATAAAATACTAGAAAGCGCACTGTTTCCAGTGCGCTTTTAGATAAATAATGGAGAAGTAAGGGCTAATACTAATAGCTAAAGCAGCTCTGAAACGACTTCTGCAAGTTGATTAAATGTTTTCGTTCTTGACGAGCTCGGACGCCAAACTAAGCCGATTTCGCGATAAGCTTGTTTACCAGGAGGATCGATCACGACTAAATTCTGGTTATGCAGCAAGCCATGGTCGATAGCCATTTGAGGAATGAACGTTGTTCCCAAACCATTCGCAACCATTTGCACCAGTGTATGGAGGCTGGTTGCCGTAAACGGATTGATTTTTTCTTTGTCTGTTAATTTACACGCTGATACCGCATGTTCCGTTAAGCAATGTTCTTTCTCTAGTAGAAAGACGGATTCGTCAGGTAAATCCGCGTAACGAATCGGCACAGGGACCGATTGGGCTTGATTAGCGCTTATAACCATTCGAAACGGATCCTTACCCACTACTCGGCTTTCCATCCCATCAATTTCGACTGGTAACGCTAAAATAAGCACATCCAGCTCACCATGTCTGAGCGCTTGAAGTAAGTTTGTCGTCGTGTCTTCTCTTAATAAAAGATTCAGTTGTGGAAAACGGTAGTTCACCTCTTGTACCAAATCACACAGTAAAAACGGAGCAATTGTTGGTATACATCCTACTTTTAGCTGGCCTTGCATATCGTCGCCTTGGCACATACGTCCAAGCTCGACCAAATCTTGCCCTTTTGCTAACAGCTCTCGCCCCTGCTTTACTACCATTTCTCCTGTTTGGGTAAAAACCAGTGGACTTTTCTTATCTTTCTTTTCATATAAGGGACAACCTATCAATTCCTCTAAGTTTTGAATACCCTTACTTAAAGTCGACTGACTGACAAAACAACGCTCTGCAGCGTCACTAAAATGTCTTGTTTCATGCAGTGTGACTAAATAGTGTAACTGCTTCAAACTGGGCCATTTATTCATAATTGTATTTGTATCTACCGCCGTTCCAGTGATCGAGTTAAGAGTTTTGTTATTATCGTTTTTTTCGATTAACTCAATCTATTTATTTCGCTTTTTTCAATACTACAATCTGTACTATAGTTTGTCTCGTACAAACACGAACCAAACCGACACAACTGAATTCGGTTTGGAGCTAACCATACTTTTTAGGAGCAAAAAAATGGTACTAGTAGGTCGTCAAGCCCCTGATTTTACTGCAGCAGCTGTTCTAGGTAACGGTGAAATCGTTGAAAACTTCAACTTTGCAGAGTTCACTAAAGGTAAGAAAGCAGTAGTATTCTTCTACCCACTAGATTTCACTTTCGTTTGCCCATCTGAGCTAATCGCATTCGACAACCGTCTAGCTGACTTCCAAGCTAAAGGTGTTGAAGTAATCGGTGTTTCTATCGATTCTCAGTTCTCTCACAACGCATGGCGTAACACTGCTATCGAAGATGGCGGTATCGGTCAAGTTAAGTACCCACTAGTTGCTGACGTTAAGCACGAAATCTGTAAAGCTTACGACGTTGAGCACCCAGAAGCAGGCGTTGCTTTCCGTGGTTCTTTCCTAATCGACGAAGAAGGCGTTGTACGTCACCAAGTAGTTAACGACCTACCACTAGGCCGTAACATCGACGAAATGCTACGCATGGTTGACGCTCTTAACTTCCACCAGAAGCACGGCGAAGTATGTCCTGCACAATGGGAAGAAGGTAAAGCAGGTATGGACGCATCTCCAAAAGGTGTTGCAGCGTTCCTATCTGAGCACGCAGCTGACCTAGGCAAAAAATAATAGACCTTCACCCTAGCTCAACGGGTGTGATGGTTGGATGTATATAAAGCAATAAGCTAATGCGGAAAACCGCAAACGCCAATCAGTCTAAGTAAAGTCCTATCAAAGCCCAGAGCCTCTGCTCTGGGCTTTCTTTTTCCTTCAGATAAACCGCCAAAATGAGGTAACGCTTTAGCGTAAACTTTACCTCTATTTATCATCCCCTCCATACAGATTCTGCTTACTGGCCCTGTTAATATCTTAGCCACAACACTTATTTGTAACGTTAGCAGGATGAATGAACGTGGTTACTCACCTAGAAGTCTGTATTGATAATATTGAATCTCTGCACTACGCCATTGCTGGCGGCGCCACTCGGATTGAACTTTGCTCCTCTTTGGCTTTAGGCGGACTAACACCCAGTTATGGCTTTATGCAGCAAGCGGCTAAGCTTTCTAGTGTTCCAGTTTATGCCATGATCCGCCCACGCCAAGGTGACTTCTTCTACAATGAAGAAGAGATCGAAATGATGCGTTGGGATATTGAAGCAGCTCACCAATCAGGCTTGAGCGGTGTCGTGTTCGGCGTGCTCACTCAAGACGGTGATATTCATATGCCTTACGCGGCTGCGCTGTGTGAATTTGCTCAAGCGCTTGGCTTAGGCGTGACCTTCCATCGTTCCTTTGACCAGTGTCGTGACGTTGAAAAAGCTTTGGAAGAAGTGATCAGCTTAGGTTGTGAACGTATTTTAACCTCCGGTCTTGCGCCTTCAGCACCACAAGGGATCGATGTGCTTAGAGCTTTGGTTAAGCAAGCCCAAGGACGCATAGCAATCATGGCGGGTGCTGGCGTTAATGCGAGTAACGTACGTGAGCTAGTAGAAGACACTCAAGTTCCTGAAATCCATCTGTCAGGCAAAACCACACGCCCTAGCCAAATGACCTTTGTTGCTGAACAAAGCAAAATGGGCGCATCCGATGTCGATGATTTTTTAATCCCCATCACAAGTACACAAGCCATTACCGATGTCGTAGCAGCTCTCAAATAGACCACCGTAACCTCACGCGCATAGCTTTTGAGTGCTAACATATTGTTTATCAAGGAGTGAGGAAATGTGTATGTCTAAATTGAAGAAAAAGGAATACGAAAAGGAGCTCAAAAACCTTCAAGTTGAGCTCGTAAAACTTCAAGAGTGGGTCAAACACAAAGGGTTAAAAGTGGTGGTTCTGTTTGAAGGACGTGATGCTGCGGGCAAAGGCGGAGTGATAAAGCGAATTACAGAAAAGCTAAACCCGCGTGTTTGTCGCGTAGTGGCTCTGCCTGCACCGACAGAAAAAGAAAAAACGCAATGGTACTTCCAACGTTACGTCGCTCATTTACCATCTGCTGGTGAAATCGTTTTATTTGACCGAAGTTGGTATAACCGAGCAGGTGTCGAAAAAGTCATGGGGTTCTGTACTCCAGACGAATACGAGGAGTTTTTACGCTCTTGCCCTGAATTCGAGAGAATGTTGCAACGATCTGGGATTATTCTGATTAAGTATTGGTTTTCGGTTTCAGACGAAGAGCAGGAAAAACGTTTTCTAGGTCGAATTAATACGCCGATCAAACGTTGGAAATTCAGCCCAATGGATTTAGAGTCACGTCATCGCTGGGCGGAGTATTCGGAAGCAAAAGATAAGATGTTTGCCTATACAGACACGAAAAACTGCCCTTGGTGGGTCGTCCCTTCTGATGACAAAAAGAAAGCGCGCTTGAACTGTATCAGTCATTTACTAAGCCAGGTTGACTACAAAGCACTTGAGTACTCACCCATCGAATTACCTGAACTCAATAAAGAAGGTTACGTCAGAGCGCCCATTGATGATCAGACCTTCGTTCCTGATAAATATTGACGTGCTTTCCTTCTCTCTAATAAATAGGCCAGCCTAAAAGCTGGTCTATTTGTTGAAGTCAGTTACTTCAGTACGTCATCAATACTTTGATCACCTAGGTGGCGTACATCTTTCCCTTTCACAAAGTAAATAATGTATTCACAGATGTTCTGGCAGCGGTCCCCCACGCGTTCAATCGCGCGTGCAGACCACATCACTTGCAGAATATTAGGGATATTTTTTGGATCTTCCATCATGTATGTCATCAACTGACGAATCACCGCTTCATACTCGGCGTCTAGTTTGTCATCTTGTTTGTGCACCTCTGCTGCCGCTTCTACATCCATACGGGCAAACGCGTCTAAAACCTGATGCAGCATATTAATTGCCTGACGGCAGAGAGGCTCTAACGACACTTGGAATTGTCGTTCTTTTGATGATGGGCTTTCAATGGCAACGTAAGCAATACGTGTCGCCACGTCACCGATACGTTCTAAATCAGTGATCGTTTTGATGATAGCCATAATTAAGCGCAAGTCTTTTGCCGTTGGCTGACGCTTAGCAATAATGCGTGTGCAAGCGTCATCGATCGAGACTTCCATCGCATTCACTTTATGATCGTCACGCACAACCTTACGCGCCAGTTCGATGTCTTCTTTATGCAAGGCTTGAATAGCATACGAAAGCTGCTGTTCTACCAAGCCACCCATGGTTAATACATGAGTACGAATCGATTCTAGCTCTACGTTAAATTGTCCTGAAATATGACGTCCAAAGTGCATGATGTTCCTTATTCCGTATAGAGTCGCGACTTAACCGTAGCGACCCGTAATGTAATCTTCGGTCTGTTTCTTCATTGGCGAAGTGAAGATCGAGTCCGCGTCAGAGTATTCAATTAACTTACCCATATGAATGAATGCAGTATGATCGCTCACTCTCGCCGCTTGTTGCATGTTATGGGTAACGATAACGACAGTATATTGAGTCTTCAGCTCATTGATAAGCTCTTCAATAGTTAAAGTTGAGATTGGATCCAACGCTGATGTTGGCTCGTCCAATAACAGGACTTCCGGCTCAATCGCCACCGCACGCGCAATGACCAAGCGCTGTTGCTGACCACCAGATAAACCAAATGCGTTCTCATGCAAGCGGTCTTTTACCTCATCCCACAACGCCGCCGAGCGCAAGGATCGCTCCACTGCGTCATCTAAACTGCGGCTGTTTTTTACACCTTGTAAGCGTAAGCCATAAACTACATTTTCATAAATAGACTTAGGAAATGGATTGGGTCTTTGAAACACCATCCCCACTCGGCGTCGAAGTGTCGCAACATCGACATTAGGATGATAAACATTCTTGCCATGGAGACGCACTTTGCCTGTGACTCGACACCCTTCCACTAAGTCGTTCATGCGATTGATGCAACGTAATAACGTCGACTTTCCACACCCTGAAGGACCGATAAAAGCGGTGACTCGCCCTTTGGGAATTCGCATCGAAATATCATGCAGCGCCTGAGTTTGACCATAGAACAGATTAAGGTTCTCGATTGAGATGGCTGTTTGTTCATCCGTTAAATTATGAACATCCAATGGTGGCTCATAACCTAATGTACTATCAAAATTAAACATACTTAATCTTGTCCTAACGTTCTGTATTTTTCTCGTAAATTATTGCGAATACTGATTGCTGTTAAGTTTAGCCCGACAATCACTGTCACGAGTAAGAAAGAGGTAGCATAAACTAATGGTCGCGCCGCTTCGATGTTGGAGGTTTGAAAGCCAACATCGTAAATGTGAAAACCTAAATGCATGAACTTTCTATCCAAATGCACATAAGGGAATTGTCCGTCAACCGGTAAACTGGATGCCAATTTCACGACCCCCACCAGCATCAGTGGCGCTACTTCGCCAGCTGCACGTGCAATCGCAAGGATCAAACCTGTGATAATAGCTGGCGTCGCCATAGGTAAAACCACACGCCATAGTGTTTCGAACTGAGTTGCACCAAGCGCCAGAGAACCATGTCGTACTGAGCTCGGAATACGAGTTAAACCTTCTTCTGTCGTCACAATCACAACTGGAAGCGTCAGCACGGCAAGAGTTAGTGCAGACCATAACAAACCCGGCGTACCAAAGGTTGGTGCCGGTAGCTTCTCCGCATAGAATACGTTGTCGATAGAGGCACCAATCGTATAAACGAAGAAACCTAAACCAAACACGCCATAAACAATCGATGGAACACCCGCTAGGTTTATAACCGCAATACGAATAACTCTGGTTAGAGCGTTATTCTTAGCGTATTCATGTAGATAGATAGCGGCGATCACCCCGAGTGGCATCACAATGATCGACATGATGAGTACTAAGAAAACCGTACCAAATATCGCAGGGAACACGCCTCCTTCGGAGTTAGACTCTCTTGGATCTTCAGATAAAAACTTCCAAACCTGTTTTCCCCAATGCATGACTTTATCAGGCAGTGACATTTGGTTTGGATACCAGTAGTCCAAAATGTCTTCGAGCGGAATCGATACTTGTAACCCGGTCATATCCTCGGCAATCAAGGCGTAGTCAGAGAGCTGAAGTCGTAAACCATCAAGTTGCAAATCTAACGTCGCAAGCGCTTTTTCTATCTGCTCTTTTTTCGTCTGATTTTCCTTTAAGAAGCTTTCTGTCAGCGTGTCATTCAATTCATGCTTGCGCTTTTCTAATCGCAACTGCTCTAGCTTCCAACCAAGCTCTTTGAGCTGATCGACCACCAAAGAATCAATCTCATGGCGCAGAGTTTCTGCATCATCAAGCTTTTTATTTAGTACCGATTGAATATCACTGGTGTATATATTATCGCCATCTTGAAACGCCACCAGCTTACCAAAGAAATAACCACCGCTACTGCGCTCTATCACCGCCCACTCTTCTGGCGTCGTGTGCTCATCCAACTGCATTTGCAATACGGAGATAAAATCGGCGGGATACAACTCTCGGTTGGCGATTTTGATACTGAGTCGCGTGGCAAAATCTTCATCGTCTTCTAACTGTTGTGCTGCGCTTTCAGGCAAATAACTCTTCGGTACAAAGCTGCGCTCATACACTTGACCAATCAGAATAGTATTTTCATGTAGCACTTCGCCTTGTACAGGTGTCAGCGCTGCAACATTCCACTGATACAAGGGCGCTGGCCAAAAGTAAGTTAGGCCTTTCCAGCCGATAAGGAGTAACAACCCTAATACCGACAACAAACTGATGCTGACTGCACCGCCTGTTAGCCATATCCACGGTGCGCCAGAACGAATCCAATTTAACACGTTATTACTCGCTCTTTATTCAAACCATTATTACAACGCACGGTACTTATCTCTCAGTCTCTGACGAACCCACTCCGCAAGCGCGTTTACTGCAAACGTAAACACAAACAAAATCAATGCAGCTAGGAACAGCAGGCGATAATGCGAACTTCCAACTTCCGACTCTGGCAACTCAACGGCGATGGTCGCCGACAGGCTGCGCAATCCTTCCAAAATATTCCAATCCATTAATGGCGTATTGCCCGTTGCCATTAACACAATCATGGTTTCGCCAACAGCGCGTCCCAGGCCCATCATAATGGCAGAAAAAATACCTGGGCTTGCAGTAAGCAAGACAACATAGATTAAAGTTTGCCAAGGCGTGGCCCCTAATGCCAAAGAGCCATCCGATAAATGCTTCGGTACAGAGAAAATGGCATCTTCGGCAATGGTAAAAATCGTCGGGATAACAGCAAACCCCATCGCTAACCCCACCACCAATGCATTGCGTTGATCGTAACCAATACCATGCTCGGTTAAGAATAAGCGCATATCGCCACCAAAGAACGTCTGCTCAATCGTAGGCGAAATCCACACTCCAAGCCCAATCAGTACCAATATGACAGGCATGAGCACTAAAGCATGCCAACCATTAGGCAGACGATTCCGCAAAGGTTGCGGTATTAATGCCCATAGCCCGCCCATAATCATGGTGCTCAAGGGCAAAACAAACAGCATAACGACGATGGTAATCAGGTGATCTTCGACAATAGGCGCGAACCACAGCCCCGCGAGGAAACCAATGATCACCGTCGGCAGTGCTTCCATTAGCTCAATCGACGGTTTTACGACACGACGCATACGTGGCGACATAAAGTAAGCCGTATAAATAGCACCTAGCACTGCGAGCGGCACTGAAAACAGCATCGCAAACATCGCCGCTTTTATCGTCCCAAATGCAATAGGTACTAGGCTGAACTTAGCCTCAAAGTTATCGCTCGCCGAAGTCGATTGCCACACAAATTCAGGCTCAGGATACCCTTCGTACCACACTTCTTGCCATAATGAGGACAATGAAATTTCCGGATAGGCATTGTCCACTTCAGCAACATTTAACGCATTATTTTGCCAAGTGATTAAGTAGCGCTCATTGTTAGACATGGCTGCGATTGCAGGCGCTTGATGGTACGCACGCTTAAACAACACCAGTTTTTCACTGGTTGTATAATGGCTTTGCAGCGTGCCGTTGGTGTAAAAGCTATAAAATCCTTTTCGATGAGAATCCGGCAACAAATACTTAAGCTCTGATGCCAATTTAAAATCACGAATATGCGTTAACGTGCGTTTTTCTTCTTGCAGCGTATCAAACCATTGCGACACCCGACCATCGTTGTGCGTCACCAAAAGCGAGTAAGCACCAGCCAATAAGTCTATCGTACGAACGGAATGCTTCTTATCACCTTGAGTTAGGTCGACCACCTCTCGCACAGCAAATTTACGTGCGGTTTTCTTTAACACGATCAACTCAGAGCCATCGCGCAAATAAAGCGTTTCACCGTCAGGTGTCAACAACATTTGCTGAGGCGTATTAAAGCCTGAAGAGAACGTAAAATCGATCGTTGTAGGAGGCGTACCCAAAGACGAAGCCACTTGCCAGCGAGCTTTCACTTCACCGCTTTGCGTCTGCCAAACAATCGTTGGTAAGGGCGTCGAAGCTGCAAATACAAACTGAGTCACAGGATCTTGAGGCGTACTTAGTGTCAGATCCATGCTGGTGTCTAGCTCAATCACTTCCGGAGGACGTGTATTTTCTCTCAACGTGGCATTAAATTCTGGCTTGAAAAGGTTCGCTTTACCCTGCCCATCAACAAATCCATACCAACCTAGCCCAGGAGCAGATTGAGAGAAAGCGACGGGTTTCTGGACGATTTGCTGTTTATACACCGCAGGTTTCGTAGGCTCGTCCATCGACAAATATTGAATCTCACCACTTTGGGTTAGGACGAACGCAAGCTGAGCGTAATCATCCACTGAAATCGCAAGTGGTGTTTCAATATGAGTGGCTCGAATGGCTTGGTTGGTTTTGATCTCCGCATCAGAAAAAAGCGGAATGATCACCATGGCGAGGTAGACAAAGATCAAAATAAGCGCCGCGAGTACGCCGACACCACCGGATGTCACTGCAAGTCGAACTAAACGATCTTTTATCAGTCGTTTCTTATCTTTTTCCTGCAATGAAAACTCGGCTTGTGCCATTTAAATCTCTACCTTTTTTGACTTAGTACTAGAATATGTCGTTAAGATGACAATTATATTACAGATCACATTAAACACCTGAAAAGAATACAACTCTTATGCAATGCGTGGTATGAAATAAATCTGTAATGAAAATCTCATAATGTTCTCACTCATCCATTTTTCCAAGATGAGTACGTATTACTTCACTTTTGGCTAGGTAAGGTTATGAGCGCAGAAAAACTCTATATAGAAAAAGAACTGAGTTGGTTGTCTTTCAACGAACGAGTATTACAAGAAGCTGCCGATAAAACCGTCCCTTTGATCGAACGTATTCGCTTTCTTGGGATCTTTTCCAACAATTTAGATGAATTTTACAAAGTACGCTTTGCGGACGTGAAGCGCAGAATCCTAATCAGCCAAGAGCGCGGTGGCAGTGATAGCCCTAAACGACTGTTGACCAAAATGCAGTCGAAAGCACTAAAGCTTAACGAACAATTTGATGAGCTTTACAGCGAAT
The DNA here is from genome assembly GCF_033337395.1 of Vibrio sp. YT-19(2023). Taxonomy (NCBI): domain Bacteria; kingdom Pseudomonadati; phylum Pseudomonadota; class Gammaproteobacteria; order Vibrionales; family Vibrionaceae; genus Vibrio; species Vibrio sp. YT-19(2023). Next base: position 168,794 of record NZ_JAWOQN010000007.1, read on the forward strand.
TGATTCGAGAAATGGCGCGACGTCGCATTTTCTTGGTCAACGAACAACAACTGGATGAATCGCAACAAAAGTGGATCGCAAAATACTTCCGTAGAGAGGTAATGCCGCATATCACTCCCCTCCTAATGAAAGACGAGATCGATGTTCTGCAATTTCTCAAAGACGAGTACGCTTACATCGCCGTAGAACTGCGTAAAGAAGAACATTATCAGTACGCTCTGATCGAAATTCCGACCGATCACCTTCCCCGCTTTGTGATGGTACCAGAACAGAAAGGAAAGCGTCGAAAAACCATCATCTTACTTGATAATATTATCCGCCACTGTTTGGACGAGCTGTTCAAAGGCTTTTTTGATTATGATGAGCTTAGCGGCTATGCGATGAAAATGACGCGTGACGCTGAATACGATTTACGCAACGAAATCGAGTACAGCTTGCTTGAACAAATGTCAGAGGGTGTCAATCAACGACTGACAGCAAAGCCCGTTCGCTTCGTCTACGAACGCGATATGCCGCCTCAAATGTTAGAATTTCTGTGTAACAAACTTAATATATCTAACTACGATAATCTTATCCCCGGCGGACGCTATCACAACTTTAAAGACTTCATCGGGTTTCCAAATGTTGGACGAGAATATCTTGAAAATAAACCTCTCCCGCCAATGAAATGTGCCGATTTCGAAGGTTATGCCAACAGCTTTGACGCGATTAAAGCGAAAGATATTCTGCTCTATTATCCCTACCACACTTTTGACCACATTAGTGAGTTAGTGCGCCAAGCCTCCTTCGATCCCAAAGTACTTAGTATCAAGATTAACATTTATCGCGTCGCGAAAGATTCTCGCTTGATGAACTCTTTAATTGATGCGGTGCACAACGGCAAAAATGTCACTGTGGTCGTCGAACTGCAAGCTCGCTTTGATGAAGAAGCCAATATCGAATGGTCAAAAGTATTAACCGAAGCGGGTGTGCACGTCATCTTTGGTGCGCCTGGTCTTAAGATTCACTCAAAGCTACTGATGATTAGCCGACGCGAAGGTGAAGAAATTATTCGCTACGCACACATCGGCACAGGCAACTTCCATGAGAAGACGGCACGAATTTATACCGACTTCTCCCTTCTTACGGCAGATCAAGAAATCACTAATGAAGTCCGTAATGTCTTCGGTTACATTGAGAACCCATACCGACCAGTGAAGTTCAATCACCTTATGGTATCTCCTCGTAATTCTCGAACCCAAATCTACCGCTTAATTGATAATGAAATTGCGAATGCCAAGCTAGGGAAAAAAGCCGCTCTTACGATCAAGGTCAATAACCTAGTCGATAAAGGCATCGTCAATAAGCTGTATGGAGCAAGTACTTCCGGTGTAAAAATAAACATGATCATTCGAGGCATGTGCTCATTAGTACCGGGCATTGAGGGGATCAGCGACAATATTCGCATCATCAGTATTGTTGACCGCTTTCTTGAGCACCCTCGCGTGGTGATCACCCACAATGATGGCGATCCGCAAGTTTATATCTCCTCCGCAGACTGGATGACAAGAAATATTGATCACCGTATCGAGGTAGCAGTACCAGTCCGTGATCCACGTTTGAAACAGAGAATTATTGATATAACGAATATCCATTTTACCGATACAGTAAAGGCTCGTTTAATAGATAAAGAAATGAGTAACGCTTACGTACCACGAGGTAATCGCAAAAAAGTTCGCTCTCAAATCGCTATCTATGACTATCTTAAAAATATAGAAAAGCAAACTAGAAAACAAAATTCAGATGCCTCAAATACTTGAACAAGATACTCGCTACATTGCCGCGATAGACCTCGGCTCAAACAGTTTCCATATGGTGGTGGCCAAAGTTGTTGGCAGTGACCTACAACTGGTTAGTCGTCATAAACAACGTGTTCGCTTAGCATCAGGACTCGACAGTGAATTGAACTTAAGTCACGCCGCAATGGAGCGTGCACTAAAATGCTTAGCCATGTTCGCTGAAAGGTTGCAAGGGCTTGATGAGTCAAATGTACGTATCGCCGCTACACACACACTAAGACGCGCTAAAAATGCCCACCTTTTCATCGAGCGTGCAAAAGAAGTGATGCCTTTCCCAATAGAAATTATCCCCGGAGAAGAAGAAGCCCGCCTGATTTACTTAGGTGTCGCGCACACTCAAGTAGAATCCAACTCCAAACTAGTCATCGATATCGGAGGCGGCAGTACCGAGATGATTATTGGACAAGAATTTGAGCCTGAGCTTCTCAACAGTAAACAGATGGGATGTGTCAGTTTTACAGAGCAATACTTTAAAAACGGCAAACTGTCAGGCAAAAACTTCAGTAAGGCGATGTTAGCGGCCGAACAAAAACTCGAGTCCATCGCTTCAACATATCGTAAAAAGGGCTGGGATATTGCTCTCGGCTCATCAGGAACCATCAAAGCGATTCAAGAAGTGCTAGTAGGATTAGGTTTTGAAGATGGCCTGATCACAGCGAGTCGACTGGATACACTTATCGAAACTCTGTGTAAATTTGATTCAATTGAAGATATTGAGCTGGCGGGTCTAACAGAAGAACGTAAACCCGTATTCGCAGCAGGCGTAGCGATTTTGTCCGCGATTTTCAAAGCGCTTCGCATTGAGCAAATGTTTTTCTCCGATGGTGCTCTACGCGAAGGCCTGTTGTACGAAATGGAAGAACGTTTTGCACGCTCCGATATTCGCATGCGCACCACAGAAAATTTAGCCAACAAGCACCGAGTCGACTTAGAGCATGCCGCTCGTGTTAAGGGGCATGCACGTGAGATGTTATGTCAGGTACGCTCTGAACTAGGCATTAAGAAAAAGAGTGAGTTATTTGACTTACTAGAATGGGCAGCGTTGCTTCATGAAGTCGGATTAAGTATCAACTTGCGTAGTTTCCATCGCCACTCTTTTTATATTCTGTTGCACTCCACCCTACAAGGCTTCAACCGTGAGCAGCAATTAGTGCTTGCAACATTAGCTCGCTTCCAGCGTAAAGCGCTCAAATTGCAAGAACTACCAGATTTCAACCTCTATAAACAGAGTGACATTATAAGCCTCATCAAAATATTACGACTTTCTATCGTATTAAATGGGCAGCGTAATGAAGATCCATTGCCTGATATCACCTTATCTATCAAAAATGACGAATGGATTCTCACCTGCACAGATGAAGCATGGCTAGAAAACAATAAATTACTTCACGCGGATTTACAGGAAGAACAAGAACGTTGGGACAGCGCGAAGTGGACACTCACTTTCTGATCTCGTACTGTCCATACCTAAATAAAAAGTCGGCTTACAGGCCGACTTTTTTTAACTCTTCTTCTGCAAAGTCTGCCGTAATGGGCACATAACCATCTTTCTCAACCAACGCTTGTCCCTGAGCAGAAAAGATAAAGCGAATAAACTCAGCTTCAATTGGTGTTAATGGGTAATCAGGGTGCTTATTCACGTAAACATATAAGTAACGTGATAGTGGGTACTTACCACTAACAATATGTTCTCGCGTTGGAGTCACGTAGTCATTTCCCATTTTAGCCACAGGGACTAAGCGCACGCCTGCCACTCGATAACCGACACCGGAATAACCAATTCCACTGATGGTTGACGCTACAGCTTGCACAACTGACGCGGAGCCTGGCTGCTCGTTAACTCGAGTCTTGAAATCGCCGCCACACAAGGCATTACTTTTGAAGTAACCATAAGTTCCAGAAACGGAGTTACGACCAAACAACTGTACGTTTCGCTTTGCCCACTGTGATTCAAGACCGAGTTGCTGCCAGTTTGTTACAAATTGACTTTCACCACAGCGTAGCGTGGCAGAAAACAAAGCATCTAATTGACTAAAGTTAAGACCTTGAATTGGATTATCTTGATGAACAAAAATACCGATTGCATCGATGGCTACCCTAAGCGCCGTTGGCTTGTAGCCATGTTCACGTTCAAACGCTTCAACCTCTCTTAAACGCATAGGGCGGCTCATGGGACCAAACTGAGCTGTTTGTTCGGTCAATGCTGGAGGGGCAGTAGAAGAGCCAGACGCTTGGACTTGCGCATTAATATTCGGGTAAATGGATTTAAACTCTTCAACCCAAAGCGTTGTCATACCCGCAAGTGTATCGGAGCCAACAGAGAGCAAGTTCCCGACAATCCCCGTCGTTTTATGATAAGTCGGCAATGGTTTATCTTGAGCGCCAGCCATAAAAGAACAAACAAGCGCGAATAAACTGAATGTTTTTGCCAATCGTAAAGTCATTATTTCACCACCAAACGCTCAGGCAATACGAAAGAAAACTTACTGCCCACACCTACTTCACTGTGAATTTCTAAATGAGAGTCATGGTGACTCAGCGCGTGTTTTACAATGGCTAGCCCTAAACCACTTCCACCAGTATCACGTGATCTTGCTTTATCCACTCGATAAAAACGCTCAGTAAGTCGATGGAGGTGCTGAGGTTCAATGCCATCACCACTATCTTCCACCTCTAAGCATGCGCCTTGAGAGGTCTGGAACCAACGAACATTAATGTTCGCACCAGGCGGTGTGTATTTGACGGCATTATAAACGAGGTTAGAGATAGCACTACGTAACTGGTCATCATCGCCCAGCACGCGTAGGCTAGCATCAACATCAAATTTCAATTTATGTTGGTTGTCCCCACTAAGGCTAACCGCCTCTTTTTCTAACACTTCAAGCATCGCGGGCACATTCACGACTTCCTCAAGCTCATGCATAGGTGCCGCTTCAATTTTAGATAGTGTCAGTAGTTGGTTCACCAAACTGTTCATGCGGTTAAGCTGCTCCGTCATGACACCATGAGCTTTGCTCCACATTGGACCCACGACCATATCAGGATCTTCTGTCATCTCAAGATAACCTTGTAGCACCGTCATTGGTGTACGCAGTTCATGAGATACGTTGGCAAAGAAGTTGCGACGCATTCCCTCAAGTTGTTTTAACTGGCTAACATCACGCACCACCATCAAATGTTCACCTTCGGTATACGGTACGATACGTAGTTCTAGCATGCGTTCGACATTGAGTGGTGAACGCATTTCTAATGGCTCTGAAAAGTCTTTCTTGTTGAGGTACTTGATAAAATCAGGTGTACGAATGAGATTGGAGATAGGTTGACCTGAATCTTCTGGCCAATGAAAGCCCAGTAAGTGCTGAGCCAGCTTGTTGCACCAAACAATATTACCTTCAGCACGGAATACCACTACCGCATCGGGTAGCGATTCTGCACCATTTCGGAATCGACGAATAAGATTAGTAAGCTCTTTTCGTTTGCGGCGTTGGCGCTGTTGTAAGCGATACAACCCATTGAACAAAGATTCCCAGTTACCGCTACCAGATGGTGGCGTGAGGCGTTTTTCATCCCATAACCAAGAAGATAAACGTACTTGGTTATGCAAATGCCACACAAGCTGCAATGCCGTAGCAGCCAAAAGCAACCACGGCATATAACCGAATATCCAACCTACTATCACCCATGGGGTGTAAAAAAAAGCCAGCTCCCAGGCCAGCTTTTTCCACGTTAATCTTTCAACCACTCATAACTCCAGAAATGGTACCGATAAGCTGCGTGTTAATTTATGCCTTCGTCGAGAAGCGGTATCCAGCACCACGAACAGTTTGGATCAGCTTATCATGCCCTGCAGCTTCCAATGCTTTACGCAGGCGGCGAATGTGAACATCGACCGTACGGTCTTCGACATACACGTTAGTGCCCCAAACATTGTTTAATAGCTGCTCACGGCTGTATACGCGTTCTTGATGCGTCATGAAAAAATGAAGCATCTTAAATTCTGTTGGACCCATGTCTAATGGCGCATCATTAGCCGTAACACGGTGCGATACAGGGTCAAGCTTTAATCCCTGTACATCAATTACATCTTCTAGTGCAGTCGGAGTAACGCGACGAATCACCGCTTTTAAGCGTGCAACCAACTCTTTAGGAGAGAATGGCTTAGTAATGTAGTCATCCGCACCGACTTCTAAACCGCGCACTTTATCTTCTTCTTCACCACGAGCGGTAAGCATCACAACTGGAATGTTGCGCGTTAATTCCTCTCGCTTCATATGTTTGATGAAGTTAATGCCACTACCGCCTGGTAACATCCAATCCAGTAAAACTAAATCAGGGAAGGGTTCAGCCAGTTTGGTTACTGCAGTATCATAATCTTCCGCTTCTACCGCTTGGTAACCTTTCTGCTCAAGTACGAAGCACAGCATTTCGCGAATAGGAGCTTCGTCTTCAACAACCAGAATCCTTCTAGACATAATTGAGTAACCTTATGTTCGTTGAGCTAATGAATTTAAGAGACAAAGCGCCTCTCTATGCATAAGCATTATCACTACCAATTATGACACTTTTGTGACCTTTGAAAACAAATTTTCATATAACTTTCTTTTGAGGTTCATTCGGATATTTTTCATTTCTATTAAGACATCAGCACAAAAATTCCCTATGATTAGTCCCTTGTCATCAAGCCTAGAGAAGATTTATGTGGTTTAAAAACTGTCTGGTATACCGCGTTAACCGCGAGGTTACTTTTAACGCCGAACAACTAGAAACTCAGCTGTCTGAATTCCGATTCACCCCGTGTGGCAGTCAAGACAAACAGAAATTTGGCTGGGTCAGTGCAATGGGTAGACATGGCGATATGATGACTCACGTGTCAGAAAACCGCATTCTGATTTGCGCCAAGAAAGAAGAGAAAATGCTACCTGCCTCTGTGATCAAAGAATCATTGAATGCAAAAGTAGAAGCAATGGAAGCGCAAGAAGGTCGTCCTCTGAAGAAGAAAGAGAAAGACAATCTGAAAGATGACATCGTAATGGATTTACTGCCGCGCGCATTCAGCCGCAGCAGCCACACTCACGTGCTCATCATGCCAAAAGAAGGTTTTATCCTTGTTGATGCAAGCAGCTATAAAAAAGCAGAAGATGTATTAGCATTGCTTCGTAAAACCATGGGTAGTTTACCTGTTGTTCCTGCTATTCCAGAAGTGGCGATTGAAACTACGCTAACCGAGTGGGTGAAAAGCGGTGACACACCTCAAGGTATCAGCATGATGGACGAAGCTGAGCTAAAATCCGTACTTGAAGAAGGTGGTGTGATTCGCTGTAAGAAGCAAGAGCTAACCACTGATGAAATCCGCAACCACATCGCTGCGGATAAAGTCGTGACGAAACTTGCGCTTAATTGGCAAGATCGTATTGAGTTCATTATGACGGAAGATGCAGGCATCAAACGTCTAAAATTCTCTGATGAATTGAAAGATCAAAACGATGATATTCCACGTGAAGATCAAGCAGCTCGATTTGATGCAGACTTCTCTCTAATGTGTGGAGAGTTCAGTGCTTTCCTTCCCAACCTATACGATGCGCTAGGCGGCTTACCGAATCCTAACGCATAATATTGTATAAAGGTTAACCATAACGCCCTCACTTTTTTTGAGGGCGTTTTTCTATCTGAAGCACAATTACCCTAGTCACAGTTCACATTTTGACGTAAAATTTGCGCCCCATTTCCATTAGGTGGAATTGGCCTGACTTGTGATCAGATAAAAGAGAATTGAGCAATGACAACTGAGAAAGCATTCGTGCCTGAGCTACTATCTCCAGCGGGCAGCCTGAAAAACATGCGTTACGCATTCGCCTACGGGGCAGATGCAGTTTACGCTGGCCAACCTCGCTACAGCCTTCGCGTACGTAACAACGAGTTTAACCACGAGAACCTAAAAATCGGTATCGATGAAGCCCACGCCCTAGGCAAAAAGCTTTATGTGGTATGTAACATTCAACCACACAACTCGAAGCTAAAAACGTTCATCCGTGATCTTAAGCCAATCGTAGAGATGGGTCCTGACGCATTGATCATGTCAGATCCAGGCCTAATTATGATGGTTCGTGAAGCTTTCCCAGAAATGCCAATTCACCTTTCTGTACAAGCGAACGCTGTAAACTGGGCGACCGTTAAGTTCTGGGCAGCGAATGGCGTGGAGCGTGTGATCGTTTCTCGCGAGCTATCTCTAGAAGAAATCGAAGAAATTCGTGAGCATTGCCCTGAAACTGAGCTTGAAGTATTCGTTCACGGTGCATTATGCATGGCTTACTCTGGTCGTTGCCTACTTTCTGGCTATATCAACAAACGTGACCCTAACCAAGGCACTTGCACTAACGCATGCCGCTGGGAATACAAAGTTGAAGAGGGTAAAGAAAACGACGCTGGTGATATCGTAGAGAAATTCGACCCGACTGAAGCACAGCCTGTCGAAGTACAAGACGAGCGCCCTGAAACCACAATTGGTCGCGGCAAACCAACAGATGAAGTCGTTCTGCTTTCTGAAGCGCACCGTCCAGAAGAAAAAATGGCGGCTTACGAAGATGAGCATGGTACTTACATCATGAACTCTAAAGACCTACGAGCGGTTCAGCACGTTGAACGCTTAACTAAGATGGGTGTTCACTCATTGAAAATTGAAGGTCGTACTAAATCGTTCTACTACTGCGCACGTACCGCTCAAGTTTATCGTAAAGCAATTGATGATGCTGTAGCAGGTCGACCATTCGATGAAAGCCTAATGGGTACACTAGAAAGCCTAGCTCACCGTGGCTACACTGAAGGCTTCCTACGCCGTCATACACACGATACTTACCAAAACTACGATTATGGTTACTCAGTCTCTGATGCTCAACAGTTTGTTGGTGAATTCACTGGCAAACGTCGTGGTGACATGGCTGAAGTAGAAGTAAAAAATAAGTTTCTTGTCGGTGATAGCCTTGAACTAATGACGCCAAAAGGCAATATTGTTTTCACGCTAGAGGCAATGGAAAACCGCAAATCAGAGTCTATTGAAGACGCGAAAGGAAACGGTCACTTTGTATTCATTCCAGTACCAGCAGAGCTAGATTTAGAATATGGCCTATTAATGCGTAATCTAAACTCAGGGCAGGACACCCGTAACCCGACTGGTAAGTAACCATGGCCTTGCTCATTACTGATAAATGCATTAACTGCGACATGTGTGATCCCGAATGCCCCAATGGGGCAATCAGTATGGGAGAGAGCATTTTCGAAATTGATCCAGCGCTATGTACAGAGTGTAAGGGGCATTACGAAAAGCCGACCTGTCAGTCAGTGTGTCCAATTACAAAATGCATAATCACTGATCCGAACCATGTCGAAACTGAAGAGCAGTTGCTTGAAAAATTCGTGATTATTCAAGGGTTAGCATAAGAGCAATTAGGTTCAACTTTGACATCAAAGTTGAACCTTTTCTCAACCTGATTTTTCAATAGGGATAATATTGCAGAATAGCTCTTTTTCAAAATGATACTCTAGTCTCTCACGCCAATTCTCCGCTTGAGAAACAGGTATTAAATAAAAGTTTTCTCGGCTCGTATCAGTAACGAAAGCCATCCCATATTGCATCAGCTCATAATGCACATCATTAACAAAACCCGGATCAAGGCGTTGACGCCCAGTCAGGTGATTCACATCCTCTCGAGTCAAAGAGACTCCTTTAGTATCACTGCTAAATCTGTGTCTTAACCACTCTGCAAATTCTTTTGCACAAATCATAGTCATGGTTTTGTCCTTGATTTACTCTTCTAACAGGAAAAGGGCATATCCCTGCCTTACACACTTGTCTGCGTTGTTATCGCTTTTTAGCCAACTGACAGACATATTGCTAAGAAACCAGAGTATCGTGACGAAAGATCTTTTTCTAAACAAAGAAGTTACAACTTACCCATACTACAACTCTTTGTTTAATTTAGATTTCTATAATATGTCCCCAAAACTAATTGGGTTAGTTTTTGTATTGGTATTATTCAATGTAGACAAAAGTATGATGTTTCTCCAGTTTCATAAAAGAGATCACCAAGTACAGATAAACCTGGAGAGTAACACTAATTAGGATTGATAAGCGGCAAGCATTGAGGTGGAACGACTTTTTTTCGTTTGGGCTTAGAGGTTGTTTTTACCCGTGGAGGGGTATCAATAAGTTTCGCTTTCGGGGCCCAACTTGCGAGCTCAACACCGCAGCCATCGCCTACTGGAGGTGGTGCTTGATCAACACAATAGTCGCTCGAATCAGGACAAGACAACCTGACGTGAAAGTGGTAATGATGCCCCCACCATGGACGTACTTTACGTAACCAAGAACGATCTTTGCCGTTTTCTTGCAAGCAAAGTTGCTCCTTAATAACAGGATGTACAAAAATTCGTGCAACATCCTTACTTTTTGAAGCGTACCGAATTAGCTTAAAGTGCCGTTCTTCCCAGCGATGATTAAGTATGGAATAACCTTTTAAATCCACCACACTCATGGGCTTAGGAAGTTGTAATTCGTTATAAGAAAGCGGTTGGTCAGCAAGTCTTAACCAGATATCGATATCTAACCCGGTTTGATGACTAGAATGACCAGAGGAGAACCTTCCACCTCTAGGTAAAGATAAATCACCAATTAGCAGAGTGGTGTTGAGATTTTGATGAGCTTTAAGCGCCAGATTTTCAATAAACTCTATCGTTTTAGGGTGCCCATAGTAGCGCTTCGTTTTACTACGTAAGACTTGATAACCAACGCCATCGAGAGGCAAGGGTAATGCACCATCTAAACAACCGTTAGCATAACTACCAATAGAGGAGGAAGAGTTTCGGGTAGGATTAACCGCAGACTCCCAAGGAGTAGAACATACTGAAGCTGAGAAACATAAACCCAAAGTTACAATGAAACTCAGCCTCATAGCCTTTAACCTTTAGTAGTGTTCGCCATTATCGTAATAAGCTTTAGGAGATAAGGCGGAAAAGATAACTGCAACATCAATATCGGCACCAGCGATACCGCGCACTTGTTGCGTAATAAGCTTGGCAACTTCATCTTGCACTTCCTGGCCACGGTCGAACCAAAGCACTTCGACAAAAGGATATGCAGCACTCACCTCACCCTCATTGAAAAACGTAGTGTAGATATACTCAAAAGTAAAATCCTCACGCGGACAGTCCATTAGAGGCTGAAGTTCATCCGTAAGGGGTTTTGATAATGCCTGAACAGCTTGTGGCTCTACAGCACGGAATCGAAAATGTGGCATAAACTTACTTCCTAATTATTAGCATTAATGCATGATGATAACAGGAACCAAGTCAGTAATCATCCAAGTCAATGTAACCACTAACCTTTCAATAAATTGTGAATCAGATGTGCTCGATAACGAAGAAAAAGTGTTATGAAATTCGAAGGTAAACCAGAAAGAACAAAGCGATACATCAACATTTAGTAATTACATTACTAGAAAATAAATCTACCTGAAGCAAAGGTATGCCATATTAGTTGGATAAACATACACCTGACATCGGAACTATACGTTAGGAATAAAAGACATATTCGTTAGAAATAAAAGAGCCCCTGACCTAAGCCAGAGCTTATGAACATGGGGGATAGGTGAAGTGGACCAATATCCCGGAGATATGAGCTTTCAATCCCCCGATACTTTGGTATCAGAGGAGTCGACAACTCTTCCAACTAGTCAGCTTCTCTTTTCTTCAGATGCAAAAAAGCCCCAGCATTACTGCTGAGGCTTCAGAGTATGGCAGGGGTGGAGAGATTCGAACTCCCAACACGCGGATTTGGAATCCGCTGCTCTGCCAATTGGAGCTACACCCCTGTAATTCGTGTTTATTGAGACGACGCTCAAATAAGTGGCGGAGTGGACGGGACTCGAACCCGCGACCCCCGGCGTGACAGGCCGGTATTCTAACCAACTGAACTACCACTCCGCAGTGGTATCACTCGCTTTAATAAGCAAGTGTCCGCTTTTGTCTTCACTTTTCGAAAAAGTGAAAATAAAACTAAAGCCTGGCGATGTCCTACTCTCACATGGGGAAGCCCCACACTACCATCGGCGCTATTTCGTTTCACTTCTGAGTTCGGCATGGAAATCAGGTGGGTCCAAAACGCTATGGTCGCCAAGCAAATTCTTTAATTCGGAAAGCTGTTTTTTAATTCTCGTTCTTACACATTCAATGTTCTTACATTGAGTCCATCAAAACCCCTTGGGTGTTGTATGGTTAAGCCTCACGGGCAATTAGTACAGGTTAGCTCAACGCCT
>NZ_JAWOQN010000799.1:0-590 GCF_033337395.1 Vibrio sp. YT-19(2023)
CTAGGTTAACGCCAATATTGAAGTTATCCGTCGTGTTATCACGAGCACTGTTTGAAGTATCACCGTAGTTGTAACCACCGTCTAGAGCCAGTGTTGGTAGGTGACCAGAGCTAGCTAGCGAGATGTTGTCGCGCGCGATGTCTTGTGAAATACGAGCTGACAATAGGCTAAGGTTCTTCGTTTTCGCTTCATCGATCAACGTTTCAGCAGGGCTGTTCGTACGTGTTGCAGAGAAACGGTTAGTATCAAGAACGTTTAAGTTTTTGTGTTCTTGACCTGTGATTTCACGTAGCGATTCGTAGCTGTTGATCAGATCATTTTCTGCCAACACTTCATCCGCTAGTACTGCATCGTACTGAGCTTGTGCGTCGTGAACGTCAGTAATTGCCGACAAACCAACTTCAAAGCGTTGTTTTGTTTGTTCTAGTTGGCGACCAACGGCTGCTTTTTCTGCACGAACAAATACTAGGTTGTCTTGAGCGCGCAATACTTCGAAGTACGCTTGAGAGACACGAAGGATCAAACCTTGTTGGGTTGCTGCGTAAGTTGCGTCTGCTTGACGAGCGCTTTTCTCTGCTGTGTCTAGAGAA
>NZ_JAWOQN010000800.1:0-590 GCF_033337395.1 Vibrio sp. YT-19(2023)
CAATGGCAGATCCGCCACCTAACGCCAAAATGGCTTCCGATTGAGAGGCGTTGTAAGCACGTAATCCATCTTCCACTTGATCGTAAGTTGGGTCTGGTTTTACTTCAGAAAACACGCCCACCTGTAAACCCAGCCCCTGCGTTTGCTCCAAGACTTTACCTACCATACCGATTCGAACTAATCCCTCATCGGTCACTAGCAACAAACGTCGAAAACCTAGATCAGATATCGCCTCCAACAACTCAGATACGGCTCCCGAACCAGAAAACAGCGTCGGCCGTGGAAGTGGCAGCACATGCGCGGCGATTTTTAGCCCTTTGGTGTAACTGCGATACAAACAATGTTTCAACATACAAATTCCTTTTGAGTTGGAGCAATTAGTCTAGTAGTTTTTTCAGGCAACTCTTCTTTGCGGCTTCACAAATTCGCAATCGAGTCGTTTACCTTTTCTTCCTTTAACTCATTGAGCTAATTAAGAAACAAAATGGGGATATTTTCTTTCCTACAGTGACCACCACAATAGGTATTCCATCTGCACCGTCCTTACGAATTACATTGAGAGTGGCAGCAAAACGTGCACCGTCACTTTG
>NZ_JAWOQN010000801.1:0-590 GCF_033337395.1 Vibrio sp. YT-19(2023)
CTGCAAGAGAGATCAAAACCAACCGAGGGAAAAGAGTGAGCTTGTCAGGCAACTTCGCAACGACCAATCCAGAAGCTCTGTTTCATGGTGCAAAACGCGGAATGGGTATCTTGATGACCAACAACGTAATGATCAAAGACGATTTAAAATCCGGGGCGCTAGTGCCTATTTTGCCGGATGTTACAGCCGACGAGGCTACGGTGTATGCGTACTACCCAAAACTGGACTACCAACACACACGCACCCAATTGTTCCTCGACTATCTAAAATCCCGTTTAGAAGAAGTAAAACGCATCTAATTTGATAGTTTTCTTGTTAAATGTGTGAGTAAGCGACTACTTTGAAATTAATGCCTCAAACTTTGATAACACTCTAGTCTTACTAGACTCACCTATTAGTGTTAATTCCTTATCTGTTGGGATTCAAAGTTTGAAAAATCTCCTTAAGTAAACGATAGTTTACTTGATGCATATCAAATTATAAGTCGTCGTGTCGCACAACTATCAAAGCACGATATGAAATTAATAACGGCTAGGTAACGTGTTTAATGGATCATGTACAAATCAGTGTCCAAAAGCTTGATGAAATAT
>NZ_JAWOQN010000802.1:0-590 GCF_033337395.1 Vibrio sp. YT-19(2023)
AATTCGCACGCAACATCGAACAGCAGTTGGGTGGCCAAAGTAAAGTGATTGCCGTTGCAGCAGCGTACAGCGGCGCGATGCCAGAGCATTGGAGCGTGCAACCAGATTACGTGGCAAGAACGGTTGACGAGCTGTTTTCGATTATTGCTCAACACACGTAATTTTTGACTGCGGTTTAAGGTCAACACCTTGAATGCCAGCGCTCACCTTGCCCTTTCAGACATTGAAACAATTTTAGCCACTACACCGGAGGCCCCATGGTTACATGGCCATGTTTATTGAAACTCGATGGCGACGATGAACTTATCTATTTGCGTTCTCATGCCGATCTTGATTCCGAATGCGAAGCGCTCATTTGGGGGCCAGATGATTACGTAATTGACTCAAATGGCAACACGTTCGGGTTGCAATATAACGATTCGAACACCACCGTTTTACAACCGGAAGAACGCACTCTGTCCGTCGAGGAAGTTACGTCACTCATCCAGTCGCATGAGTTTAGTCTCGCACAAAGATGCATCATCAAAATTCACTTTACCTCGGTACAGCAAGCTGTTGAGGCATTAGCCAATTAGCTCGAACCCCGCCCA
>NZ_JAWOQN010000803.1:0-590 GCF_033337395.1 Vibrio sp. YT-19(2023)
AGCTTGATAGCGAGCTTGATGTGCAGATGATCCCAGCGACCGTACTTTGGGGACGCAAACCAGGTAAAGAAGAGAGCCATCGACCGTACCTGCAACCAATGAATGGGCCACAAAAAGCGAAAGCGGTAATGGCAGCAGGTCGTGACTGTTTGGTGCGCTTTAGCCCGGTGGTTTCACTGCGTTATATGGCGGATTCTCACGGTACAGACAGTGCTATTGCGCACAAATTAGCGCGCGTGGCACGTATCCACTTTTCTCGTCAAAAATTGGCGGCATCAGGTCCAAACCTACCACAACGCCAAGTGCTATTTGCTCGCCTGTTAAAGTCACCTGCAATTGAACAAGCGATTGAAGACGAGGCAAAAAGCAAAGACATTTCGATTGAGAAAGCGCGCAAAGAAGCCCATGACATCATGGATGAAATCGCAGCCGACTTCCCATACGGTCTGGTGAAAAACGGCGATCGCATCCTGAGCTGGCTGTGGACCAAACTATATCAAGGCCTGCACATCAACAACGCTTCGACAGTGCGTCGCTTGGCGCAAGATGGCCATGAGATCGTTTACGTGCCGTGTCACCGTAGTCACATG
>NZ_JAWOQN010000804.1:0-589 GCF_033337395.1 Vibrio sp. YT-19(2023)
CTGGGTTTTGCGCAAGAGAACGGCATTGCTTGCATCCACATATTGATGATTCGTCAGGGTAAAGTGTTAGGCAGTCGCAGTCATTTCCCTAAGATTCCTCAAAACACGAGCCAACAAGAGGTATTCGATAGCTTTTTGACTCAGTACTACCTGAGCCACAATGAGGCGCGAACAATCCCATCTCGAATAATACTGAACCAAGAGTTGGCCGACGATCTCGAACCCATTCAAAAAGCACTGAGTGAAGTCGCAGGGCGTAAGGTTCATTTCCATACTTCTCCGACTGGTGCGAGAGGGAGATATCTTAAGCTGTCTAATACCAATGCACTTACTGCCATCACGACAAAAATCAACCATAAGATGACGATCAACCAACGTTTCAAAGCACTTCGCGAGACGTTGGGAATGGAGTCTATTATGAGGATGGAGTGTTTTGATATTTCCCATACGATGGGCGAGAGCACTATCGCATCATGTGTGGTCTTCAACAACGAAGGTCCGGTAAAGCAAGAATACCGACGCTATAACATTACTGGAATCACGGGTGGCGATGATTATGCAGCGATGGGGCAGGCGTTAGAGCGGCGCT
>NZ_JAWOQN010000805.1:0-589 GCF_033337395.1 Vibrio sp. YT-19(2023)
TGTTTGGTTGGTACGGTGAATATGGACATGCGTAGCCTGTGGCTGAACTTTGAAGTCACTCTGGCTGTCGACGATGAAGAGTTCACCAAGCAATTGTCATGGTTGCAAGATGGCTATATCAAGCAATCTCATCCTGTCGTTTTGGACGAGTGGGAAAAACGTAGCCTTTATTCTCGTTTCCTTGAGCGTGTGTTCTACCTCTTCAACCCATTGCTCTAAATCAGTGACCATTTCAGTTCAAACCTCCAGTAATGAGAGTCCTTGCTGGAGGTTTAATTTATCTGCGTCTTACTTTTCGCATCGACTATTCTGTGCTTTCCCCAATACGTCTCATGTAATCATCGCTACCACACGGCGATCTAAACGTTCAATCCAAACGGTTATTGGTCGATATGTGACTTTTCCCTTGCAAACCCTATGTCGTCCATGTTTTAAATAATCCAAATTGTAATATTTAAGACAGGGAATATTTATGTCAGAGGGCAAAAAGACCAAACTCATTACCGCAGGCCGCGATAAGAAGTGGACCAACGGCGTGGTAAACCCACCAGTACAACGCGCTTCTACTGTCGTGTTTAATACTGTTGCA
>NZ_JAWOQN010000806.1:0-588 GCF_033337395.1 Vibrio sp. YT-19(2023)
AATTTGTATCGTGAAATTTCTGAACAACAATGTTTGGATTTGCTTACGCAATCTATAGATACGATCAGACTGTATCCTCACTCACTGAATATTCGTCCTACCATTATTGCCGTACCTCACTCTGATGGAGGTGACCCATTCGCGCTGCTGCCTCGCTTAGAGGTGATTAAAAGTGCTTACCAGGCGTTGGTCGACAAAGACGAACACAACAAAGTACTTGGCGAGCCTGAAGAGTATTTCAAACTGTATTCGAAAGAAGAACTGCAGGAACTGGCAAAACAAAACCAACCAGAACATCCATCCACATTTGATGAATGGAGCATTCCTTTTGCTCAGCACGCTGATTTAGAGCAATTAAAATATCCGGTCGTTGCCGTTCAGGAGTATGGTTGGAGCGTGTTCCGTTTAGCGGCTATTGCTAACTTAACCTTAGCAAAACTGCCGAATTCAAACGTGATTACTCAAGCGACACTGAATCAGGCAGATTGGCTTGGTGATCATTGGCAATTGACTTACGAACACAATGGCGTCAATTGTTTGCTTACTTGTGATTACTTAGTCAACGCATGTGGTTTCGAGACGGGAACT
>NZ_JAWOQN010000807.1:0-588 GCF_033337395.1 Vibrio sp. YT-19(2023)
TGTGCATCGATGACTTTCATCACTTCTCCAAAATAGGTACGTTGAGTTCCAATGTGGGGTTTAACTCATCAATCGAGAAATAAACCCCTACAGTTAACGCCTAATTAAGCAGCCAAGTATTGAACTCTTCATTCAACTCATCGGCATAATCAGACCACCATTCGTCGTTAATCAAAAACGCCGTTTTAAAGTTCTGAGGCGCGGTCGGCAGGTTCGCCAGAATCTCTGGGCTTACTTCTGCGGAAGAAGACTTACGAGTCGGGCCATACGCGACGTATTTAGCTTGATCTGCCAAAGGCTTAGTACCCGAAGAAAAAGCAATGAAATCGAGGGCAAGTTTGGTATTCGCGCTTCCTTTAGGAATAGCCCAGCCGTTCATGTAACCCATTTGGTGATCCCAAATGATGCGAAATGGTTGGCCTTCATCTTTACGCGCGTTGTGTATCCGGCCATTGAAAGCAGACGCGATTACCACTTCTTTATCTGCCAACATTTGTGGTGGCTGCGCACCTGTCGTCCACCAAAGCACTTGCGGTTTGATAGTGTCGAGTTTGGCAAAGGCGCGTGCTCGCCCCTCTTCAGTTTCTA
>NZ_JAWOQN010000808.1:0-588 GCF_033337395.1 Vibrio sp. YT-19(2023)
TGCATCGCACATTGGATGTGTTCTGGTTAGATCAAGACAACGCGAAAAGCTTGGGTGTTGATGTGCCGAAAGTGACGCGCAACGTCTTCATCCTTTCTGCGGTTTTGATTGCAATTTCTACCGCTTTGGTTGGCCCAATTATGTTCTTTGGTTTGCTTGTGACCAACTTGAGCCGCGAGATGTTTCATTCCTATCAACATAAAACATTGTTGATAGGCTGTTCGCTGTTGGCCATTAGCTCCTTGCTTTCAGGGCAGTGGATCATTGAAAACGTATTTAATTTTGAGACAACGCTAAGCGTGGTCATTAACTTCCTTGGCGGCATTTATTTCTTGTATCTGCTGTTGAAAAACAAAGTCGTATAAACATGATAGTCATAGAGAAACTAACCAAAGCATTTGGTTCGAGTAAAGTCGTTGATAGCGCGGATACTCAGTTCGAAAAAGGCAAAGTGACGTCAATCATTGGCCCAAATGGAGCTGGCAAGAGTACCTTACTCTCCATGGCTTCTCGCCTAACAGAGCGAGACGGTGGTAGCGTCATCATCGACTGTAAAGAGATCGCTGAGTGGGATACCAAAGAGCTGGC
>NZ_JAWOQN010000080.1:0-2287 GCF_033337395.1 Vibrio sp. YT-19(2023)
GTGGTGCCCGGAGGCGGAATCGAACCACCGACACGAGGATTTTCAATCCTCTGCTCTACCGACTGAGCTATCCGGGCGACGAGGTGTATTAAAAGGCTTTTCGGCTTTCAGGTCAACAATAAAATTAAAATAAAATATCGTTTGATGAATTTGTGCTCGGAGTGGGCTGTTTTTATGCGTTTTTAGCAGCAATGCGCCATGCTTTAAGCGATGTTTTAACATTGATAGTGTGTTCACTTGCAAAATAAAGGCGAAAAAACAAAAAAGCACGTCTGAAAACGTGCTTTTTATTGAACAATTGACTTTAAACTAGTGCTTTACTGAGAACTTGTTTACCCAACCTTCTAGCTCATTCGCTAGTGAAGCTAAACTTTGAGTACTTGATTGGCTCTCGGTTACGACAGAGTTGAGTTGGCCTCCGCTTTCCTCGATAAGGTTTATGCGTAGCGCAATATCATCGCTAACCTGCGTCTGCTCAGCGGCAGCAGTAGCGATCTGCTGGCTCATTGTGGTGATAGATTCTAACGCCGTTACAATTTGCTGTAGAGCTTCAGAGGCATTCTTAGACTCTGTAACAGTGCTTTCACTGGTTTCTGCACATATTTCCATTGTGTGAATGGCATTGCGAGAGCCTTCTTGCAGATTGGAGATCATATACTGAATCTCTTTTGTGCTGTCTTGTGTGCGTCCTGCTAGGTTGCGTACCTCATCAGCAACGACTGCGAAGCCTCGGCCTTGTTCTCCAGCACGTGCTGCTTCAATGGCTGCATTGAGTGCCAATAGGTTTGTTTGCTCTGCAATATCACCAATCACATCGAGCACTTTTACAATATTATTTACATCCTGATCTAGATCGGCGACCGCTTTACTCGCAGTATTTAATTGAGAAGCTAAACCTTGAATGTTTTCAACCGTGTTATGAATGAGTTTCTGAGTATGTTGGCTTTGTTTGTCAGCCTCGTCCGTATTGTTTGCGGTGTCGCTTGCTGAATTGGCAACATGGTTGGCTGAAGATGCCATTTCAGTCATCGCAGTGGCAATCATCGCCGTTGATTGCTGCTGAGATACGGTAAGATCGGCAATCGTATTTGATCGAGCCTCTACGGCAAACAACTCTGCGCGCAGTGCATGCATAGACTTCTCTAGGTTTGTCACCATAGTAGCTAGTGATTGACTCATATCTTGCACGGCACGATAGATACTTCCTCTCGGTGCCACAGTATCAAAACTGGTCTGAATGTCTCCTTGAGCGACAGCTTGAACTGCTTTGCGCACGTCGTTAGGCTCTCCACCAAGTAGATTAAGCATTTTGCGAATCGAAATGATCAGGCCACTTAGAATACTTCCCGCGATAATCAGACACAGCACAAGCTGCCATTGTGCTGTCGACCAAAAACGTGCGTTAACTTCATTAAAGCCAATACCTGTACCTACAACCCAGCCCCAGTGTGGTGTTTTTTCTGCTATCGAGTGTTTTTCTTCAATGCTGCCATCTGCTTGTTTTTGGCTCCAGGTATATTCAACGATCTGACCTGTTTTGTGCCCCAATACATCTAGAATGAGTTGGCCTACGCTATTACCACTGCCATCTCTAAAGTCATGGAAGCTGGTTCCGTGCAGTTGAGGGTCTAGTGGTGCGGCGATGAACATCATATTTTCATCTGCGACATAAACGTATTCGTTGTCTTTGTAGATATTGTTACGAAGTAGGCGAGTGGCTAATGCTTTCGCTTCGTCTTCCGGCATTTTGCCTTCGATAGCCATCTTTTCTACTTCGGTAAGTATGCTGTACGCACTTTTAAATAGCTCAGTAACTCGAGCTTTGTTATCAAGGTTACTTGCGACGCGAAGTGTCTATAAGCCCGTTGCGGTCAGAGCTAGGAGAGCTAGCAATATGATCGCAGATAATAAATAGGCTTGAGTTTTTAGTTTCATATTTAGCTCACAAATAAAGTGTTATCACTATGCAAGGCATAGCTAAAAGAAGAAATGTAATAACTCGGGCATCTTAGTGAAGATAAATATGCTCGGATACTAATGCGTATTGAAATTACGATGAGGATTAAATTTTTATCGTGAAATAAGTGTTTTTGAAGAAAGGATTTAATGTTCGCTGATGTTTAGAAATGAAGTACAGATAAATGGGAAAGTGAGAAATGACGTATAAAGTAGATACAAAAAAGCCGCATCAAGTGATGCGGCTTTAAAAGTGGCTCCTCCTGCTGGGCTCGAACCAGCGACCTGCGGATTAACAGTCCGTCGCTCTACCAACTGAGCTAAGGAGGAA
>NZ_JAWOQN010000809.1:0-588 GCF_033337395.1 Vibrio sp. YT-19(2023)
TGTAAATTGATGATAAAAACGGCGAGTGTTTGTACAGAGTTTTGAGGTCAAGTCCAGATTTAATTGATTAAATCCAATTGGCGAAAAGCTACGTTAAACATCAGCCAAAAAAGAGCCCGCACATCAGCGGGCTGTTTCGCATCAATTTAAAATATCAGAGCTTAAACTCGGAACTGGCTGACTTGCTGATCCAATCTCTGAGTTTGTTGTGACAGCATCGCAAGTGATTGCTGAGCCTGCGTGACAATATCAACAATCGATGTACTGCTGTCTGCAATACCCTGAACGTTGGTATTCACTTCATCGCTCACTGTACTTTGTTGACTCGCTGCAGTTGCGATGTGCGTGTTCATCTCATTCATGCGTGAAATTGCATTGAGAATTTCAGCCAGAGATTCGCTTGCTCGCCCGGCAGATTGAATGGTCTCTTCACTGCTATTTTGGCTACCGCGCATCACTTCTACAGCTTGCCCTGCACCAGACTGAAGCTTTTCAATCATAGCTTGGATTTCACCCGTACTTTGCTGCGTACGACTTGCAAGAGAGCGTACCTCGTCAGCAACCACAGCAAAACCACGACCTTGCTCA
>NZ_JAWOQN010000810.1:0-588 GCF_033337395.1 Vibrio sp. YT-19(2023)
CATCCCATTACGGTAAAGCTTAAGATCGCTTAACTGAACCTTAAATAGTTCGAGTAATGTGCGGGTAGGAATGGTGTTGAGTGACTGTTCAAGCAATTCCTTGCCTATTAAGCTCCATTGAACAAACGGATTGCTGATACCAAACTTTTCATCGTATTTCGCTAAAATCGCTTGTGTATTACCCAATTTTAACTGTGCGAAAGCTTCATCAATCAGTGCTTGGCGCTTTGCTACAAAATCGGAATGGTACAAATCCAGAGGACGATGTTGATAGGCATTGATGAATGCCCCTTCAATGGGAGCGAAAATCGCATCCCAAAAAGTGAGTCCAAGTAATGCATTCAGCAGTGCATTTTCGGCGTAAAATACACTCCAACCTAAAGATTCAAAGTGCGCTTTGCTGGCGAGTTCGACTCTCTGTTGAGATAAATCCAGTTCAACTCGGTACTCCATACAGGTTGGCTTTGTCACTCTTGGCACTTTCTCACCTTGTTTTCGTTTCAGCCGCTGCTCAAGTTTTTGTGCGACTTCGAGCTCTGACACATCGATCGGTGAGTGAAGCATCTCTGTGACAATGTCACTAAATAA
>NZ_JAWOQN010000811.1:0-588 GCF_033337395.1 Vibrio sp. YT-19(2023)
AGTAAAGTGCTAGAAAACGGCATGTCTCTCTCTCGCCGCCGTGTACCACTTGGTGTTGTGGGTGTGATTTATGAAGCGCGTCCAAATGTGACCATCGACATTGCCGCACTGTGCCTGAAAACGGGTAACGCCAGCATCCTACGCGGTGGTAAAGAGACGTTTTTCTCTAACATGGAACTTGTGAAAGTTATCCAATCAGCCCTTGCAAAAGCAAACTTGCCAGCCGCTTCAGTACAGTACATTGAAAAGCCAGAGCGCGAGCTGGTTTCTCAACTGCTTAAACTGGATGACTACGTTGATATGATCATCCCACGTGGTGGAGCTGGTCTGCACAAAATGTGTAAAGAGAACAGCACAATTCCAGTGATCATCGGCGGTTTTGGTATCAGTCACATTTTTGTTGATGAATCAGCGGACTTAGAGAAATCGCTAAACGTGGTTGAAAACTCGAAAGTTCAACGTCCTTCGGCATGTAACTCGCTAGACACACTGCTTGTTCACGAGAAAGTGGCGGCGAAATTCTTGCCAATGATTGTCGAGCGAATGAGTGACAAAGTGACGTTTGTAGCAGAACCAAAAGCGAAAGCG
>NZ_JAWOQN010000812.1:0-588 GCF_033337395.1 Vibrio sp. YT-19(2023)
TGGCGGTATTTTCACACCAACAGAGGCTGCGGCAGTTGCGGCGGTGTACTCATTCTTTATCGCGAACTTTATATATAAAGACATGGGACCATTCGCTGATAAGCAAAACACCAAACCAGCGATTGTCAAAGTGATTCAGACCTTTGTGCATGAAGACACTAAGCATACCTTGTATGAAGCGGGCAAGCTTACCATCAGGCTGCTGTTTATCATTGCTAATGCACTGATCTTAAAACACGTACTGACTGAAGAACGTATCCCTCAGATGATCACGGAATCGATGCTGTCTGCTGGTCTTGGACCAATTACGTTCTTGATAGTTGTGAACTTATTGCTCCTGATCGGTGGTCAGTTTATGGAGCCTTCGGGCTTATTGATCATCGTTGCTCCTTTGGTGTTCCCAATTGCCATTGCGCTGGGCATCGACCCAATTCACCTCGGTATCATGATGGTAGTGAACATGGAAATCGGCATGATAACGCCACCAGTCGGGTTGAACCTGTTTGTAACGGCTGGGGTGGCAAGAATGTCGATGATGAATGTTGTAAAAGCGGCATTGCCATGGGTGGGTGTCATGTTCTTGTTCTT
>NZ_JAWOQN010000813.1:0-588 GCF_033337395.1 Vibrio sp. YT-19(2023)
ATAAAACCCTAAACGGCGTTGACACTGAAATTGGACGTTTGATTGTTCGAACTGATGGCTCTATTAGCTTTAGACCAAATGACGATCTTGATCATACCGATGCGGCTTCAATCGATTTCACGGTTCATGTTACGGCTACCGATGGTGACGGAGATACGAGTACCGCCGATCTCGACATCTCCGTGACAGACAGAAATGCACAAATCGATACCTCATCGGTGTTGTCTTTCGAAGATAAAGGCCGTGACGGTTCTATCCTTGGTACTGAGAATGCCAATACGCAAGATAACTTATCTGGTCTAGATACTACGCCAGCGAAAGTCGATCTAGTGATTAACTTGCACGACCTCGATAGAAATGAAAGCCTAGGCGACATCACGATTCGCGATGCGAGTACGCACAACGGCACGTTCTATTATCGAAATGCCAATGGTGAGTACATTGAACTTACTCCAGTCAATGGTTCTGTTGTGTTGGACGGTTCGAATGTCATTCAATCATTCAATGGTGAGTTCGTTACGCTTGAGAACCTCTATTTTGTACCCGACCGCCATTTTGCGACGGGCGATAGTGGCATAGATCCACGTA
>NZ_JAWOQN010000814.1:0-588 GCF_033337395.1 Vibrio sp. YT-19(2023)
TTGTGTCGAAGTTTTTGATTCAACGATTCGTCTCTTCTAACCCAAGCCCGGAGTACGTTGCGCGAGTTGCTCGCGTATTCAACAACAACGGAAAAGGGGTAAAAGGTGATTTAAGCGCAGTGATCCGCGCGGATTTACTTGATAACGAAGCCATGGGGTTAACCAACACGCCGCCAATGAAAGTGAAAGAGCCCATTTTGGTGCTCACCAACTTCCACCGAGCCGCAGGCTTTACACTTACCGCTGCGCGCTATGACGGAGCAACAACAGTGATGAACACCGCAGAACAAGGCGCACTGCGTTCTCCTTCAGTATTTAATTTCTACTCGCCAGACTATCAACCTTCGAATGAGTTTGTGCAATCAGGCATGGTGTCACCCGAATACGAATTGCTCGATTGGTCAGTGTATACCGATCTGGTCAATTTCATGCTTAGTAGCACTCGCTCGGGTGGTGGTGATACTTATACGCTGGACTTTAGCGAACTGTATTCCCTACTCGATGATCACGCAGCTCTCGTTGAGCGTGTCGATGAACGATTCTTTGCGGGCACGGCTTCGCCTGAACTCAAAGCGCTTTTGCTAGAAG
>NZ_JAWOQN010000815.1:0-588 GCF_033337395.1 Vibrio sp. YT-19(2023)
ACTTAGCTGTTGCAGCTGTGGTTTGCTTTATGTGGACGAAAGTGAACTTTCGCAGTATTGACGACAGTAACTACGTCGCGTGGTCGAAGTTGGTATTTAAAGTCTCGCTGCTGGTGGTGATGGGGATAAGTGGTGTGCTTGGCGTCGAGTTGATACCTCTTGTTCTTTAAAGGCTAGACAACGGATAACCATAGTTTTAGATGCTTGCAAAAAGTGCTTTGCAATAGAACTCTGGAACTGTCAAAACATGGAGTTGAAGTGAGAGGATATTTTCGCTTTAACTCTATTTCATTGCATCTATTAATACATTTCCATTTTTGTGTTTTTATTTTCTCCCTTTCATTGACTGTTCACTCTAAAAAATCATTGTTTTAATAAATCAATGGCTTGCAAGATAAATTAACAATATATGATCGAGTTACAAGTTGGTTGGATACTACGTGCTTTAATATTGAAAATAGACTTAAGGTTGATAATCAACTCATGTTGAAAAGTAATTTTAGCTTACATATTTAACAATTGCAGAGATTTATTAGGCTAGTCGCATTTCGAAGAAACAGTTTCTACGTTTATAGACATTAAAAGATT
>NZ_JAWOQN010000816.1:0-587 GCF_033337395.1 Vibrio sp. YT-19(2023)
TAAGCCTGCTTTGAGCTCTGCAGAGCTGTTGTTATCGACAACTAGAACGGGAACGTCAGGAAGCTGATACACATCAAGTTGATGAATTTGCCCGTAAACGTCAAACGCTTCGATGTATTGCCAGCTTTCATCATCACCGCTTGGTTCAAAGGCAAAGAGTGGTGCAACGTCGCCATTGAGCCATGCTCCTAGCATTTTTTCGTTGGCTAAGCGCACTTCTAGCAATTGATCTGAGAATTCAGTAATGCCTTTCCAGCTACGAATTTGAGCGTCGGCTTCAACGAGCTGTTGGCTAAATTCTGCAGTAGGGTTTTGCTCAATGAAAGAGGAGACAGGAACATTGGTTTGTTGAGCAGTAATATCTCTTCTCAACATAGGCTCAATTGCCGTATAGTTTTCGCTCAGTTGTTGAGCAAGTTCCCGTTTGGTTTGTGTAATGTCGTCCGCACGCGCATTAGATACGTTTGTCACTTTAGTATCTTCAGATTGGCAGCCAATCAGTGCTAATGTACTGAGAACAGACAGAATGATAGTTTTTTTCATAGTATGTCCTTTATTGATTTTATGAAATAGAGTTAATACTCTAT
>NZ_JAWOQN010000817.1:0-587 GCF_033337395.1 Vibrio sp. YT-19(2023)
TCATTAAATACTAAGATGCCTTTATCCGCGGGATGATCAGGCCAGATATGGCTAACGGGATGAAACGGAGTCACGTCGGTGACTACGTAGGTCACTTCATTGTGGTTTTGAACGAGTTGAATCTGAGCGTCCAACTGCCAAGTTTGATGGCAGAAACGGGTTTGTGTCGCGGTAATCGTCATGCTTTGCTTATCTTTGTGAATGTAAGAAGTTAAGGTTGTGTGCTGAGCATTTGAAGATACAGGAATCTGCACGTCATCACTAATACCACTAGAGAAAAACCGCGCAGAAGAACATTGTGATAATGATGAAAGTAAGGTTTAGAAAAGGACACATCTCACATCACTTTTAGAGGTTGCAAAAAACAGATAAAAAAATACCCAAGTAAAAACTTGGGTATCTTCAAATGCTTAAATTATTTTTTGCGGTTTTTAACCACAGACATCATACGTTTACGCTTACGCTCTTGAGACAAGGTTAGCTTGTTCGCACGATTCTCAAACGGGTTTTCGCTATTCTGGAAGTTGATACGAATTGGCGTACCCATAATTTCCAGTGACTTGCGGAAGTAGTTCATCAAGTAACGC
>NZ_JAWOQN010000818.1:0-587 GCF_033337395.1 Vibrio sp. YT-19(2023)
AGCGCAACAAGCACAGCACCTGTTACTCCTTCCATCCATTTCATAAAGCTGGCATTTTTGAGCAAGTTCTTTGCTGAGTTTAAAGCCCCAGCTAAGCCACACTGCCAAACCATTGCGATAACAAAATGGATAGCGGCCATCGTCATAGATTGCAACAATGGTGAGCCTTCCGGATTAACGAATTGCGGTAAAAATGCCAAGTAAAACACTGCCGTTTTTGGGTTTAGTACATTTGAGAGAAAGCCCTCTCTAAACGAACGTTTTCCACTGTATACCTGCTGAATTTGTTCAGCGACAGTAATGCCTCCGCCCGATGCCATTAGCGCTTTCAAACTGCTGATACCAAGCCAAATGAGGTACGCGGCACCAATCATTTTAACGATTTGGAATAGCTCTGCGGATTGTGCAAGGATGGCAGAAATGCCCACGGCAGAGAAAAACGCATGTACAAACAAGCCAAAACAAATGCCTAAACTTGTTGTACACCCATCTTTTAAGCCCGAACGACTTGTATTACGAAGAACTAATGCGGTATCCAGCCCCGGCGTCAGCGTTAAAATCGTGATAGCGATAAGAAACGCTTCAAA
>NZ_JAWOQN010000081.1:0-2121 GCF_033337395.1 Vibrio sp. YT-19(2023)
ATCACTCAATAGCCAAGAATGGATCAAGTGCTGAGTGTCACACTTTTTCTGTCAATAGGGGCTTGGTGAACACTTACTGAAACGCTCTCTAATAAAGCCTGAGCCCTTGCGTCCCTACCCTGCTCTATACGCTCATCGTTACCTAAATAGTTTGCAGAATGCTCAAGAGCTTTGTCATATTCACGCTCACGCTCCTGCAACTCATTAATTAGCTCTGTCAACCTTTGATTGGCTTCATTAAGCTTAATAGCCTTATTACTCATGTCGCTGAACAACAAAGATTGAAACTTTTCTGTTACGCGGGGCAGATTGCTACGTGACACTATAGCAAAGAACTGACAATAAAGATCAAAACTCAATTTCACTCAATAGGCCAACTCAAAGCAAGAAGTAACAATAAAGTTCGAAACTTTTCGACGCTTTTTGTCATAGTTTGTCTTTTGCTGTAGCAAGCTTTTGTCGAGTAGACGACACTTGTTACCAAGTGCCGTCCCTCTAAGAACCCAGCGTGCAACTTTCACCGCACTAGGCTCAAGCCTTCACGAAGGCACCTGTTGGCACCCAGCAACTTATAAAGCAGCGAGAGCAGGCTCATCCCAAGAGTTACGACATTGCCTTTTTGACTTTCTCTTTGCCAAGTATTCTTGGTATTGAGGGTCAAAAGGCGTTGCGGCACTCCTGATTTTAACATGTCTCTCTATTGGCACCTTGGCTATTTGAAACAGATTGAACTGACAATCCATATTCATGATCTTCTGCCAACCGTGAAATTGCCATTGGCCTTGACGGTTGATGAAGTACTTAAGAGCGATCCAAGTTCTCGATTTGGTTGGATGACGCCTTTTAGCCCAGTGCCATAGCGTATGGAATAGCTTGTGACCTACATATCCGAATACCTGTTTGGCCACGCAGTGTCGATAGTAATTCGACCAGCCCCGTAGTTTCGGATTTATCAATTTGATTAAATCGTTGACGGGGATAGTTGCGTGCTTTTTGATGAGTTCGCGCAAGTTACTCAAGAACAACAGTGTGTTGGATTTGCTCGGTTTAATGAGCAATTTTCCTTTGTACTTCCTATGGTTAAAACCTAGGAAATCAAAACCACGACTGATATGAGTAATGTGCGTTTTCTCTTCGGAGAGTGTTAAGCCTCTTTCTGCTAAGAAATCAGCAATCAACGGTTTGATATCGTTCTCCAGCACTTCCTTTGAAGCACAGGTGACGACGAAATCGTCGGCGTATCCAATAAAGTTAGCTCTTGCCCCCTTTTTGAGAGCGGTAGACTTTATGCGCTGCTCAAGTCCTGCAAGGGTCATTAGCATCAAGGTGGGGGATATAACCCCGCCTTGAGGTGTTCCCTCATCTGTACGATAGAACAGCCCTTTGTCCATAAAACCAGACTTTAACCATTGTTCCAACATGCGTTTATCCACGGCAATGTTGTTCATAAGCCATTGATGCCCAATCTTGTCGAAACAGGCTTTGATGTCTCCCTCAAGTACCCACTGAGCTGATTTCTTTAGTGCCAGACACTTGAAGCACTGCGCGATAGCATCAGCAGTGCTTCGGTTTGGTCTAAATCCATAGCTGTTAGGATCGGCAAGTGTTTCTGATACTGGCTCTAGTGCAAGAAGATGAAGCGCTTGCTGCGCTCTATCGACCATGCAGGGGATACCCAGTGGTCTGAGTTTGCCGTTTTTCTTGGGGATGTAGGTACGCTTGAGCGGTTTAGCTTGATAAGCTTTTCTGCTCAATTGATTGACTGCTTTCATGCGGCGCGTATCTGTACTCCAGATAACGCCGTCAATTCCAGGCGTTTTACTGCCTTTATTTTGTGATACCCGCTTAACAGCAAGAAGTTTTGCTGAGCGCGAGTGAGTCAGTATCCACTGCAATGCTTTCGCTTTGCCGTGTTTACCTTCTCGTGTTGCCTTTGCAATACGCATCTGAAGCTTTAAAACATGGGATTCAACGGCTTTCCAGTTTATGGACTGCCACTGAGCGCTGTCAGGAGAGGCACTAATCTCTTTTGAAATCATCATTTGCGTTTATATGAACGTTTCCCCATTTGCTAGGCCATCATAAAATAATTTTAAACTGGGTTAGGTGGCAGTTTTATAT
>NZ_JAWOQN010000819.1:0-587 GCF_033337395.1 Vibrio sp. YT-19(2023)
GTCTATGTAAGAGTGGGAAGCGTCTCATGCTTGGTGCGAAACAAGGCGATAGAAGTGTGCTCCATATCGCCTTTTTAGTCGTCTTTTTTCGCTAGTACTTTGGGAATGCGACGACAAACGTGTTCTTGCTATTTTCTCTCGTAATCAGCTCTATCGTTGCGCTGTGTAGCGTGGCGATATCTTTGCAAATAGACATGCCCAACCCCGCACCATCGCCTTTTTCTGAGTGACCTCGGTAGAATTGTTCAAAGAT
This sequence comes from Vibrio sp. YT-19(2023), assembly GCF_033337395.1. Taxonomy (NCBI): domain Bacteria; kingdom Pseudomonadati; phylum Pseudomonadota; class Gammaproteobacteria; order Vibrionales; family Vibrionaceae; genus Vibrio; species Vibrio sp. YT-19(2023). Next base: position 254 of record NZ_JAWOQN010000819.1, read on the forward strand.
CCTTTCTCGCGTTTCTTGTGGAATCTCCGGGCCAGTGTCGGAAACCAAGATTTTGATGGCATTTCTATTTTCTTGCACATTAACTTGGATTTCGCTGTGTGCGCCTGAATAGCGAATGGCGTTGTCTACAAGGTTACGGAACAATACCTCTAACAACATTTTGTCGCCAGAAAGCGCGACTTCCGCTGGTGAGAGGCTGATGTCTTGATCTTGTCTTAAAGCAAGTGGCGCTAAATCGGCGACGACGGTTTGCAGCAATGGGGTTAGTTCGACGTTGTCAAAGACACGTTCAGATAAACTGTCTACTTTAGCAAGTGTAAGCAGTTGGTGGATG
>NZ_JAWOQN010000820.1:0-586 GCF_033337395.1 Vibrio sp. YT-19(2023)
TACTCTATTCATGGTGAGAATATCACCCGACATACTCCATTCAATTTGCTTTTCTGGAATAAGTTAAACTTTGCACACAGGATCAAAGTTTATAAATTTCGTTTTAACGGCAGGATATATCGCGTCGCCTTATTAGTAAGTCTTTACGTGTTATCCCAAAAAAGAAAAAAGCCAGCAGCAATCAGCAACTGGCTTAAATTCGTGTTCATGAAAGCTAGAATAACTTACTAGACCAACCGAGTTTGTTCCTTAATACGTGATAGTAGCTGTAGTCTTTCGGATGGATGAGTTTGAGTACATTTGGGCTTTGATAAATGTGGATCTCATCGCCGGGAGAAACTGGCAGCGACACTTGTCCATCACAACTTACTTCTTGTGTACCGCGATTTTCTGGTGACACAATCAGTTTGATTCTGCGTTTGCCATCAACCACCAACGGTCGGCTAGATAAGGTATGAGGGAACATAGGCACCAGTGAAATGGCATTCAGGCTTGGTGACAGAATAGGGCCACCACCAGAAAGTGAGTATGCTGTCGAGCCTGTTGGTGTGGAGACAATCAACCCATCGGCGCGTAAAGAGAAGGC
>NZ_JAWOQN010000821.1:0-586 GCF_033337395.1 Vibrio sp. YT-19(2023)
CTTTAATTCTGTGTGGATTGGTTACGTTCAGTACGCACGCGGCTGTCGATCTGGTTAAAGTTGATAAATCGAAACGCAGAATGTACTTGATAGAAGATGGCATCATACTAAAAGAATATCGTATTGCATTGGGTGCCAGTCCTAAAGGCCATAAGCAAGAAGAAGGCGACAACCGAACGCCAGAAGGCAGTTACACGCTCGATTACGTGATTGAGGATTCTGCGTTTTATCGCTCGGTGCACATTAGCTATCCCGATGCTATTGACACGTTAGAGGCGCACCGGAGAGGTGTCTCCCCGGGTGGGAACATTAAAATTCATGGTTTAAAGAATGGTGAGACGCAAGAGCCTAGTTTTATTCAGAGTTTTGATTGGACCAACGGGTGTATTGCGCTCACCAATGAAGAAATGGATGAATTCATCCAGCTTGTCACCATGGGAACATCGATCACGATCGAGTGGTAGGACTCGTTATCCCACGGGAGCTTTGAAAGGTTATTGCATAAAACGTTTTGGATGGTCACTAAAAATGCCATCTAATTGCGGAAGGTGCTTGAGCTTATTCGGGTTGTTGACCGTGTAACACA
>NZ_JAWOQN010000822.1:0-585 GCF_033337395.1 Vibrio sp. YT-19(2023)
GTCAATATCTAAGTGGCGCAAAAGAGATAGCAGTCCCTAAAGAGCGTACCCCTCGCGATCCAAAGAAAACCGTCGAGCTACTAGGCGCAACAGGTAACAACCTGAAGAACGTCGACTTGTCTATTCCTGTCGGATTGTTTAGCTGTATTACTGGCGTGTCTGGCTCCGGTAAATCAACCTTGATCAACGATACGTTCTTCAAAATTGCACACACCCAACTCAATGGCGCTACTACTGCACACCCATCGCCTTATAAGTCGATTAAAGGTCTAGAACATTTCGATAAGGTTATCGACATCGATCAAAGCCCAATTGGCCGAACACCACGCTCGAACCCTACGACGTACACGGCAATCTTTACCCCTCTTCGCGAGCTGTTTGCTGGTACGCAGGAATCACGTTCACGTGGTTACAAACCTGGCCGCTTTAGTTTTAACGTTCGTGGTGGTCGCTGTGAAGCTTGTCAGGGGGATGGTGTTATCAAAGTCGAGATGCACTTCTTACCAGACGTGTACGTGCCATGTGATGTGTGTAAAGGGAAGCGCTATAACCGCGAAACACTGGAAGTACGCTACAAAGGCAAAA
>NZ_JAWOQN010000823.1:0-584 GCF_033337395.1 Vibrio sp. YT-19(2023)
ATGGTCTCGGTTCATCGGCACCGACTAAAGATGCAACGAAACGCTACTACCAACAGCTAAACCGTTACAGTGCCAACCTAGCGCTTCTGTCTGATATCTCAATGGCTGTGCTTGGTGGTTCGTTGAAACGTAAAGAGCGTTTATCTGCGCGTTTAGGTGACATTCTCAGTCAGCTATACCTAAGCTCCGCGACGCTAAAACGTTTTGAACAAGATGGTCGTCCAGCTGAAGATTTGGCTTTGGTTCACTGGGGTCTACAAGATAGCTTAAAACAAGCAGAAATCGCCGTTGATGAGTTCCTAGCAAACTTCCCGAACAAAGTCATTGGCCGCACACTTCGCGTTCTGATTATGCCATTCGGTCGTGTACGCAAAGCACCAAGTGACAAGCTAGACAGCAAAGTGGCACGTATTCTACAAACCCCAAGTGCAACACGTTCGCGCATTGGCCGTGGCCAGTACCTAGAGCCAACAGAGCACAACCCAGCAGGTAAGATTGAGTTAGCACTGTCTGTGATTCTTCAAGCTGAGCCTGTGTTCGACAAAGTTTGTAAAGCGCAAGGCAAACGTCGTCCATTCCTCCGC
>NZ_JAWOQN010000824.1:0-584 GCF_033337395.1 Vibrio sp. YT-19(2023)
CAATACATTACCCTTTATGTAATGCAATTGTTAACTTTTTTGTCTATAAATCGTTTATAGCGTGATGGTGGGCACAGAATGGTTTGATGTTGTTAAAATTTGGTTCTAGTTGATTATTGTGCGCAATTAGATGGGGAATTAATTGGTTTGATTAAATATGCAGCACGTTGTCATTTTAATGTGCTGCATATTCGATGAGTTAAAAATGCTAACTACTATGCAGTATGTGGAATAAAGGTCTGTTTGATTTTTGTGCGATTATTTACGCGTAACGAAGTAAGTTGAGCTCTGAGTTCTCCATGATTTTCGCTTTTTCACCTGTCATGATATTGGCCAATAAGTGCCCAGAACCACATGCCATTGTCCACCCTAACGTCCCATGCCCGGTATTAGTAAAGAGGTTGTCGTATGGCGTTGCACCTATGATTGGTGTGCCATCTGGCGTCATTGGGCGAAATCCGGTCCAGAATTCTGCTTGGCTGAAATCACCGCCGCGAGGGAACAAATCGCGAACCACCATCTCAATCGTGTTTTTGCGCTTTTGTGGCAAGGATGGGTCGAAACCTGCAAGTTCAGCGGTGCCA
>NZ_JAWOQN010000825.1:0-584 GCF_033337395.1 Vibrio sp. YT-19(2023)
AGCCTGCCGACGGTTCGTCAAGCAACCAGAAACGGCCGTTTTGTAGCATTGCTCGCGCAAGTTCAAGACGTTGAGCCTGTCCTCCAGATAAACCGCCTGAACGGTCAGAGATTGCGTAATCCAGGCCATGCATTTCAACAAACTCAGCCGCGTAAGAATCGTTGAGCACTGTATTCACTTGTGCGTCTGGAATATCGTCTTTACCAAGCGTGACGTTATCCCCAATGCTGCCGTGCAATAACATTGCGTTTTGACCAATCCAGCTGACAGCTTCGCGCCAAGTCGATAGATCAAGTTGAGACAACTCGCAGCCGTTAATTTTTAAACTGCCCTTGTATGGCATAAAGCCAAGAATGGTATTAACCAAACTGGTTTTACCTGCGCCACTTGGGCCAACAAGCGCAGTGCTTTGATTGGCTTCCAATGAAAATGACAGAGGGCCAGCCAATTGTTTGCCTTCAGGGCTGAAAACAACCAAATCTTGAGCTTCGATTTGAATTGGCGTGTTCTGTTCAAGAGATTGAGTTCCATCTTTCACTTGATCGACCTCTAGTTCAAGAAACTCGACAATACTTTCGGCAGCG
>NZ_JAWOQN010000826.1:0-584 GCF_033337395.1 Vibrio sp. YT-19(2023)
TACGCACGATCAAGATGAAGCGCTTTCGATGGCAGATCGAATTGTGGTGATGAACCATGGCGTAATTGAGCAAGTCGGCACGCCTCAAGAAATCTACCAACAACCGGCAACGCGCTTTGTGGCCGAGTTTGTCGGCAGCATGAATTTTATCGAGACATCTGTTGTGACCGAATCTCAGGTGCGTATTGCTGAGACTCTACTGCCAGCACCACGTTTAACCAATCGTAAGATTCAACGTGGTGACCGCTTTGATTTGGCGGTGCGTCCCGAGAACATCAAGTTTGTCGAAAACTACCGCAACTCGTTGCCTGTACGCATTACCGCTACCGAGTTTTTGGGCTCATTTTTCCGCGTGGATTGTGAGCTACAAAACGACAGCCAAGCGAAACCAATCGTTGTTGATGTGCCAGTCGAGACGGTGCAAAACCTCAATGTTCGCATTGGTGATGTGCGTTACATCCAGTTCTTGGAAAGTGGCTTGCACGGCTATGTAATCCCTTCTCAGGGGAATGCGTTTACAAAAGCGTTGGCGGCATAGGTGCAAACATGGATGCGAAGACAATGACGATGAATAGCCTGACGAC
>NZ_JAWOQN010000827.1:0-583 GCF_033337395.1 Vibrio sp. YT-19(2023)
GTCAATAGAAACGACACCATCTTGAGCAGAACCAACGCCCGATAAATCGTCTTCATCAACCGTAATAGAATCGACGTTTGTGATAGTTGGTTGGTCATCGACGATGGTCACTGGGATCACCGCTGAACTGGTATCACCATCAAAATCGGTCGCAATAATCGGGAAGTTCAGCGTTAGCTCGTCACTACCATTGGCATGGTCGATAGGGCCTTCTAGCGTAAAGTTATAAGAACCATCTGCGTTAACAATCAAGGTAAAGACGGCGTTACCACCCGCGGTGGCTTGATAAGTAAAACTGCCGTCTGGGTTGGCCGTTTCAGTCATCGTTACCGCGACGCCTTGAGACGTCAGCCCTGCGACAGGGTCGGCAGAAGCATCCAATTGATAACTAACGACACCATCAGAACCTTGCGTTGTTGCAAATTGGCCGTTGATGGAAAGTGCATCATTTTGGTCTGAACCAATCCCCGTCAAGTCATCTTCATCAACTTGGATTGCATCCACATTCGTGATGACTGGTTTATCGTCGACGATAGTCACTGGGATGGTGGCAGAAGTTGTATCGCCATCAAAGTCAGTCGCA
>NZ_JAWOQN010000828.1:0-583 GCF_033337395.1 Vibrio sp. YT-19(2023)
GCAAGAGTGCGCCTTCTTAATGTCTGCTAGATAACATTTTCGTACTCGCCTCTAAAATATTCTCTTTGATAAATCTAAGCCTAGCGTTAAGGTCGTTGTTTTACGTTTTTAACTTCAAACACACCATGCGATTTGCTTCTCGAACTTTGCTATTTTTTTGCTGTGTCTCAGCATCCTTTTCTTCATTGGCTTCGCAACGCTGGTGGCAAGAAGTCTTGTCTTCTACGCCGTACCAGAAACTGAGTGAACAGGTTCAGCATGATGGGAACTGGTATCCGTGTGATGTGCAGATTGGCGAGACAGACAATCTCGGCCGTTCTTTCTGTTTAGATGAGTTTTCCTACTATCAGCAGACGCTATACGGCGAGGCGGTATTCGAAGAAAAGAAAGCGCAATTCTCCTTTTTAACCGAGTATCAGAGACAAACGCTGAGTGAGCTCATTTTTAATCTAAGAAAAGATGGTTTGGTGATGCGAAGCTTAGCAATCGGCAACGAGCAATACGATGTCGCAGCGTCGCTGAAAAACAAATCTGCAGGAGAGGTCGACAAAGAAGTGGTGTTACTGATAAATCGCTACCCGCC
>NZ_JAWOQN010000082.1:0-2090 GCF_033337395.1 Vibrio sp. YT-19(2023)
CTTTAAAATACAAAACGCCCGATGAAGTACATCGAGCGTTTTAGTTAAAAAGTGTCAACCCATATCAGGACGGGTCACGGCCATCTCTGAAATCAGCTTAAACCACCAAGACAAATATACTTTGTCTCCAGATATTCATCGAGTCCTTGCTTAGCACCTTCCCGTCCAACACCCGACTCTTTAACTCCACCAAATGGAGCCACTTCAGTAGAGATGATCCCTTCATTAACTCCAACCATGCCGTACTCTAAACCTTCACTAAAAGTCACAATACGCTTCAAGCTATTCGTATAGAAATAGCAAGCCAAACCATATTCTGTATCGTTCGCCATTTCGAGAACTTGATCATCATTTTCAAAGGTAACAATAGGCAACACAGGCCCGAATAGCTCTTGCTGAACAATCGACATATTCTGCGTCACACTATCCAAAAGAACGGGCTCCATAAAGCGACCAGGCCGTCTCTGTGGAGAGTTAGCAATAGAGGCTCCTTCTTGTACAGCTTGATCGATCACCGCCTCTAGTCGATGCTTAGAGGCCATCGTAATAACAGGACCTAATGTGACACCTTTCTCTAAACCATTTCCAAGCTTTAATTTGCTTAACTTCGACAATACTTTATCAATAAAAGCTTGTTTTACATTTTTATGAACATATAGCCGATTGGTACAAACACATGTTTGCCCTGCATTACGGAACTTCGACGCGACAAGCCCTTCCGCAGCCTCATCTAAGTCTGCATCTTCAAACACGATGAAAGGCGCATTACCACCCAACTCCATCGACACCGCCTTGACTGAATCACTGGCTTGCTTCATCAAAATTTTCCCAACGCGCGTAGACCCCGTAAAAGAGATCTTCTGAATCCTAGGATCAGTACTTAGTACTTGACCAAACTCAGCAGCCTGTTCTGATACCACGACAGAAAGCAGTTCTTTAGGGATACCAGCCTGATAAGCTAATTCAACAACAGCAATTGCAGTGAGAGGGGTAAGCTCTGATGGCTTGATCAACATGCCACAACCTGCCGCTAGGGCTGGTGCTGCTTTTCTTGTAATCATCGCAATAGGGAAGTTCCAAGGTGTAATTGCAGCGCATACTCCCACAGGCTGGCGAATTGCAGATAGACGTCTATCTGTCGTGGGGGCAGGAATAACTTCGCCATAAGCACGTTTTGCTTCTTCTGAGAACCACTCGACAAAAGAGGCACCATACATCACTTCCCCTTTGCTCTCAGCTAAAGGCTTACCCTGCTCTAAGGTAATAATCGTGGCTATGTCTTCTGCATTATCAAGAAGTAGTTGATACCACCCCCTCAAACGACGAGAGCGCTCTTTGGCACTTAACTTAGCCCAACGGACTTGCTCCGTTTTGCACTGACCAATGAGATCATCTAACTCATCAAGAGCACTAGGCTTTAACCGAATTAACTCTTGCTCAGTTGCAGGGTTGATGACCACAATTCCCTCTTCGTAAGACCATTGCTTAAATACAGATTTCAGCGTTTCATTTTTTATTTGTTGCATCATCAAACATACTCCTCAAGAACTCCTCTTAGGTTAATCGCTACTAGCAAGTTCAGCAAAGAAAACAAAGTTTTCTAAAAGGCATTAATTTTCGGAAGACTTAACTCTCTTCCTCACTATATTTCGGGAAATTGCGTAATCCACGCAACGACGGTCCCTCTCTAAACATGGAAGCAATGAATGTTTGAGAAATAAGATGTAGAAAATTATTGTTTAAGAGAGACGCTAACAAAACGCGCAGTGAGGAAGACTATTCATTCTACTACGGTTGAGGGCGAGTGTTATAAAGACTCATTGTTCAAATGACCAATCTTTCAACGAGGACATGATACAAACTCGGAGTAATTGGAAGTGCAGGCAGCAGGCTCATCTTCCTGAGAAACTCATGTGCCAAAAGGGTAAAGAAAGTCGTATTGTCTCGCCTTCAATGTGTAAATGCATTTCTAGGGGACACGACCAAACGAAAAAGCCCCAGTCTTTCGACTGGGGCTTAATATAAGTGGCGGAGTGGACGGGACTCGAACCCGCGACCCCCGGCGTGACAGGCCGGTATTCTAACCAACT
>NZ_JAWOQN010000829.1:0-583 GCF_033337395.1 Vibrio sp. YT-19(2023)
CTGATTTTCAATCTCGCTGAGCGTGGTGTCACTGTGCTGGTGGTGTCGAGTGATTTGCCAGAAGTTCTTGGTATATCCGATCGCGTTATGGTGATGAAAGAAGGTGCGGTAACAGGTGAACTACAGCGCCATGAGTTTAAAGAACAAACTGCTTTGAGTTTAGCCATGCTAGGCAACAACCAAGCTGCTGCATAATAAAGGAATATCCTATGTCTGTAACAAGCTCTACGAAAATACTAGAACAACAGGACGCGAAGCGTTCATGGAATTTTGCTGGGATTTGGGACCGATTCGGCATGCTGATGGTGTTCGCTGGTCTGTTTTTATTGTGTGCTTTCTTTGTGCCTTACTTCGCGACGTTCATCAATATGAAAGGTCTGGGTTTGGCGATCTCTATGAGTGGCATGGTGGCGTGTGCCATGCTGTTTTGCTTGGCGTGCGGTGATCTGGATTTGTCGGTCGCGTCCATCATTGCTTGCTCAGGTGTGGTTACCGCCGTCGCGATCAACGCAACTAGCAGCGTGGTACTTGGTGTGGGCGCAGGTCTGCTTTCTGGCGTTGCCTTTGGCCTGTTAAACGGTTT
>NZ_JAWOQN010000830.1:0-583 GCF_033337395.1 Vibrio sp. YT-19(2023)
AGCTGGGCATCAGTGCCCAGCAGATCCGGAACTGGAAGCGCCAGTTCACACGCCTATCTGATAAACAGTTTAACACCTTAGATGGTGTCGATTATTCGAAGAAAGAGTCCGAAGAGCTTCGAGCGCTAAGGCGCGAGAACAAGCGACTCAAAGATGAAATGGAATTCCTAAAAAAGGTCTCGGCGTACTTCGCGAAGCAGCAAGAGTGAAGTACGAGTTCATTGAAAGCTATACCGGCGAGTACTCGATTAGCTTAATGTGTCGTACTTTAGAAGTGAGTCGAGGTGGTTACTACAAGTGGTGTCATCATACGCCGAGTGAGCGTTCAAAGCGGCGAGAGCGCTTTGAACAGCTCGTCATGTGTACCTTTGCCCAATATCGGGCACGTTACGGCTCAGTGCGAATAGCCGAAGAGCTCAACGAAGCAGGCTATGCCTGCTGCGTGAATTATGTGGCTGATATCATGAAGGAAAAAGGTATCAGGGCACGTAATGGTAAAGGGTTTAAATACAGCAAGGATGTGGCTGCTATGACGAATGTTGCCGACAATTTACTGCGAAGAGACTTTGAGTCTGATACACCA
>NZ_JAWOQN010000831.1:0-583 GCF_033337395.1 Vibrio sp. YT-19(2023)
AACTCGCCACAAGGTGAGCAATTGCAAAGCTAGCCAATACAACACCTAAAACAAAAAGCCGATACAAACATCTGTATCGGCTTTTTTCATTGCTTGCAGACAGATACCCCAACATACATCTTTGAACACCAATCAGCCATAAAACTCATCACCTAGATCACGGGGATATGGCTCTAAGAAAACCCAAACGGTTCATTTAGTGTTGTAAGAATTAATGAACCCTTGTATATTTATGGACCATTACAGTATATGAACCAACCCAATGAGGAATGCGGTCATGACGACTTATATCTACACGCGCTACTCTCCAAAAAACAAAGCCCACAGTGAGCACCTTGCTGCGTTGCGCGAGGCCGCTCCTGATGCACTGCATTTTGAAGATAAAATTCGTGGCTGCGTTCCCCCTTCAGAAAGAGAAGCGTTTCAAAAACTTAGCAATACGATTCAATCTGGCGATACCATCGTGATGTGGTGGCTGACAGCATTTGGTCGCGATTTTAGTCAGGCTCTCAACGCCATTCGAGCCTTGCTTGAAAAAGGCGTCACACTAAAAACCGTGTGTGAACCATTGACGTTTGAACCC
>NZ_JAWOQN010000832.1:0-582 GCF_033337395.1 Vibrio sp. YT-19(2023)
TGCCAGAGCTTTTGCCATGTCATCAAGCGCCACTTGGTTTGGCTTTAGAACGTCGGTTTGGTAATCGTTGATGGCACCCAACTTACCCCCGACCGAATCGCCAATAGCAAAGCTTTGATTAGCAAAATTCACGTGCAGATCCGCAAGATACGGATCGCTTGGATCAGGAATCGCAGACAGTTGACCAAAGTCCGAGCCCATGACTAACGGCTGACCAGAAACCAACGTCACCTGCATGCTGCCATCCGGTTGATCGGTTGTTTTCACTTCGATCACTTGTGACAGCTCACCGATCAGCTTTTCACGCGTGTCCATCAATTGAGCAGGGTTACCGCCTGTACCTTGCATTTCAACGATTTGCTTGTTCACGTGAGCGATGTTCGACATCAGACTGTTTGCATGAGTCAGCGCAGCGGTGCGCTGATCATTCATGTCTTTATGTTGGTTGTGCAAAGACTGAGTTAGTGTGTTGAAGCGTCGAGCCAACGCTTCTGATTCATTGATGATTTGCTGGCGGTAAGGCATCGATTCTGGCTTCACTGTCGCGTCGTTAAGCGCGGCGTTAAGCGAGTCTAAGCCAGC
>NZ_JAWOQN010000833.1:0-582 GCF_033337395.1 Vibrio sp. YT-19(2023)
CAGCATCGACATCAAACTTGGGCGGTGTGTTGTTTGGATCGTCATACTCACCATGACCAAAGCCCAAACCATGCGGCTTACGTGAGTAGTCACCACGCATGATGTTCTCTATCATGCCATCAAAATCTGTTGCAGCCATGATGCCTTTGCGCACTTCAAGATTATCCAACAAAGGCATTGCCGTATTCATCCATACGCCACCAGCGCCTTGTGGTGATTGGTTGAATCCCCAATACTTTTGGATATAACCTTTTTTGTAAACATCAGTGTTCGTTTTATCGTGCCAAAAGCTTGGTAGCACCATTTCAAAGTAATCGAGATTACCTTTTTCGAAGTGCTTCATCGCAATGTCAGGATCGCGAATAACTGTGATACGGACTTTCTCTACGTTATAACGGTTCTTATAGTAACGATTGTTGTAGCCCCACCAATCTTCACCAACATGCTTAAAGGTAACACTTTTCCCTTTTTTAACCTTATCTAGGTAGTATGGTGCTGCCGTTGGTTCAGCTTTGAAGTTAAATTTACGTACAAAGTTATCCGGCATGCCATCGTTGTTTTCATCCTTCTCTCCTTTGAAAA
>NZ_JAWOQN010000834.1:0-582 GCF_033337395.1 Vibrio sp. YT-19(2023)
TAAGGAACTGACCGTCAGGATGACGAACAAACCATTCAGGATGTTGCTTAAAGACCTCAGATTCTGGCTGCGCTATGAAAGGAGCCATCCAAATCGCCGGCTTTTTGCCTTTTGTGCGAATGTTTTGAATTAGCTCCTTCACACCGCCAGAGAATTTATCCGACGGCGTAAGCCAATCCCCCATGAACGCTTGATAGCCATCATCCAGAAGTACCCATTCTAGGTCTTCGAGCTTGTCTTGCATGCAATCAACATTTTCTAAAACATTTTGCTCGGTCACATCGGCATAGTACGCATACCAAGAACACCAGCCTATCGGTGCATCCTGCGTAACACCGTTGCGAATAGGATGATGCGCGGCAATCATCTCGCTGAACTCTTGATACAGATCGGATAGTGAGTTGCCAGTTAAAATCGTAATGGACTCAAGTTGATTGTGTTCCCAATCCGCCACTTGCGTGTGTTCACCATCAATTGCTGCGGTCAGTATCCACTGCCCATTTCGCTGTTGTATATCAAAGTAACCAGCAAATCGACGGCACGTCGTGAAGCCAAACAAGGTGTAACCAGCAGAATCCTCAA
>NZ_JAWOQN010000835.1:0-582 GCF_033337395.1 Vibrio sp. YT-19(2023)
GCTTTGGAGTCAGACCACCGTTTCACGTTGATTCTTGGTTCAGCAGAACACGGCTTTATTCATGACGAGCTGAATTTCGCGCTGATATGCGAAAGTGACTTGCTTGGCGATCGCGTAATTCAACGCCGTCGCAAAGACAAAAAAGCCGTCAACAGTGACACTGTTATTCGCCACCTTGCCGAGCTGAAACCAGGCCAACCTGTTGTTCATATTGACCACGGCATCGGCCGCTACATCGGTCTGCAAACCCTTGAAGCGGGGGGAATGAAAACCGAGTATGTGACGCTTGAATATCAAAACGACGCCAAACTTTATGTTCCCGTTTCCTCGCTAAACTTGATCAGCCGTTACTCTGGCGGCGCTGAAGAAACGGCTCCTCTGCACAAACTTGGCGGAGAAGCGTGGTCGAAAGCACGTCGAAAAGCAGCTGAGAAAGTACGCGATGTTGCAGCAGAGCTACTTGATGTATACGCGAAGCGTGAGCTAAAACCGGGCTTTAAATTTGCCTTAGATCGTGGACAATACGCGACCTTCAAAGCAACATTCCCGTTTGAAGAAACCGATGATCAAGCCATGGCAATC
>NZ_JAWOQN010000836.1:0-582 GCF_033337395.1 Vibrio sp. YT-19(2023)
CATGGTTGGATCTGATCGAGGATTACCTGGGATCAAAAATGGGGTTTATACACAGGGGCTAAAATAGATCAAAGTTGTTATTTGGATAACTAAAGGAAAACCACTGGATCTTACCTGACTTATCCACAGACGGTTTGGGTGTTTTTTGTTCAGTTGAAAAGATTTTTTCTACGGAAGGTTATTCACAGAGGGGAAATCAGAGCCGCATCGCGACTCTGTAGGAGATGAGTATGGGGTTAAAAGCGCTCGATATTCTCTTTTAACCATGCTTCTGCAGCATCTTCTGGGACGTCATGAGCCAGTACATCAATCAACAAGCAATCTGCAATCGGCGTTGCGCCAATATCTTCTAACAAGTCGTAAGCGTGCTTACCGGCAGCGCAGAACGTATCGTAGCTCGAATCACCAATCGCAATGACTGCAAACTTCACGTCTGCCATCTTAGGTGGCGTATTTTGCAATGCTGCGATGAAAGGTTGAATATTGTCTGGATATTCCCCCGCACCGTGGGTGGAGGTGATCACAAGCCAAGTCCCTTGGTTATCGATCTCGTCTAATGACGGTTGGTTGTGGATCGTGGTT
>NZ_JAWOQN010000837.1:0-582 GCF_033337395.1 Vibrio sp. YT-19(2023)
ACCAGCAGCACAAAAAGAAGAGATTGAAGCGGCAATTCAGGCGGTTTACCAAACTCAGCCTGAACTTGCGATGGTTGATTCGGATCGTGGCATCACGAACCTGCATGTCCCAAGCGACATCATTGTCGATGCATCTATGCCAGCAATGTTGCGTTCTTCTGGCCAAATGTGGGGTCCTGACGGCAAGCAAAAAGATACTAAAGCGATGATCCCAGATCGCTGCTATGCAGGTATCTACCAAGCAGTTATCGATTTCTGTAAAGAGCACGGCGCATTTGACCCGACAACAATGGGCAGCGTACCAAACGTGGGTTTGATGGCTCAAAAAGCAGAAGAGTACGGTTCTCACGATAAGACGTTTATCCTAGATGCAGCAGGTACAGTACGTGTGGTTGATGCTTCTGGCGCAGTGCTGCTTGAACAGGCGGTAGAAGAGGGTGACATCTTCCGTATGTGTCAGGTAAAAGACGCGCCAATTCAAGATTGGGTGAAACTTGCAGTGACTCGCGCACGTGCGACAGGCGTTCCAGCTGTATTTTGGCTAGATGAAAACCGCGCACACGATGCAGAGCTTATTAAAAA
>NZ_JAWOQN010000838.1:0-582 GCF_033337395.1 Vibrio sp. YT-19(2023)
TACAAATCTTGTCGATTTCATCAATGAAAACAATACCGTTGTTTTCTACGTTGAAAATCGCGGCTTCTTTTAGCTCTTCTTGGTTTACAAGTTTTGCTGCTTCTTCTTCTGCCAGCGCTTTCATCGCGTCTTTGATTTTCAGCTTACGCTTTTTCTTGGTGTCGGCGGTAACGTTTTGGAACATACCTTGTAGCTGGTTGGTCATTTCTTCCATACCAGGAGGTGCCATGATCTCCACACCCATTTGAGGCGCTGCTACATCGATTTCAATCTCTTTATCGTCTAGCTGACCTTCACGCAGTTTTTTACGGAAGATTTGGCGAGTGTTTGAGGTGTCTTCTTTTTGCTCGACTTGACCCCAGCTATCGCGTGCTGGTGGCAGTAGTGCATCGAGAATGCGCTCTTCAGCTTGCTCTTCCGCGCGGAATTTTACTTTTTCCATCGCTTGCTGGTGGGTCATCTTCACAGCGACATCAGTCAGGTCACGAATGATGGTTTCAACTTCTTTACCAACGTAGCCCACTTCGGTGAACTTTGTTGCTTCGACTTTGATAAATGGTGCATTGGCTAGTTTAGCAAGAC
>NZ_JAWOQN010000083.1:0-1927 GCF_033337395.1 Vibrio sp. YT-19(2023)
GGGCGGCGTAGAGCTTTACCTCACTGGTGATGCGAACGACTACGTAGGCAAAGGCATGGCTGGTGGTAAGATCGTGATTAAACCTCACCTAGGCACTGCATTTAAATGTAACGAAGCTACCATTATTGGTAACACATGTTTGTACGGCGCGACAGGAGGTAAACTGTTTGCTGCGGGTAAAGCGGGAGAGCGTTTTGGTGTTCGTAACTCTGGCACCATCGCAGTAATCGAAGGCGCGGGTGATAACGCTTGTGAATACATGACTGGCGGCATTGTGGCTATTCTTGGCGCCACAGGAGTGAACTTCGGCGCTGGTATGACGGGCGGTTTTGCTTACGTGTTGGATGAAAATCAAGACTTCCAAGGTCGTGTAAACAACGAATCGGTGGAAGCCATTTCACTGTCGGATCTATACATCCACCAAGAGCACTTGCGCGGCCTAATTGCGGAGCATCTCGAAGAGACTGGCTCTAGCCATGCAGAACATATTTTGGCGAACTTTGACGAATGGATTCCGAAGTTCTACTTGGTGAAACCTCAAGCGGCTGACTTAAACACGCTACTTGGTCACCAAAGCCGCAGCGCTGCTGAACTGCGCGTTCAAGCCCAATAAATCATGGAGGATGTTTGAATCATGAGTCAGAACGTTTACCAATTTATCGATGTTCAACGCGTAGATCCGGCGAAAAAACCAATTAAGATTCGTAAGATTGAGTTTGTTGAAATTTACGAGCCGTTCACGAAACAACAAGCAACAGCGCAGGCCGATCGCTGTTTGGATTGCGGTAACCCATATTGTGAATGGAAGTGCCCCGTCCATAACTACATTCCCCAGTGGCTAAAACTGGCGAATGAAGGCCGAATTTTAGAAGCCGTGGAACTTTCACACCAAACCAACAGCTTGCCTGAAGTGTGTGGCCGTGTGTGTCCGCAAGACCGTTTGTGTGAGGGTTCGTGCACACTAAATGATGATTTTGGTGCAGTCACGATCGGAAACATTGAAAAGTACATCACCGACAAAGCCTTTGAAATGGGCTGGAAACCTGGCATGTCCAAAGTGGAGTGGACGGATAAAAAGGTGGCAGTCATCGGCGCTGGCCCTGCTGGTCTGGCAGCAGCAGACATCTTAGTTCGCAACGGTGTAAAACCGGTGGTGTTTGACCGTTACCCAGAGATTGGTGGCCTACTTACCTTTGGTATTCCTTCTTTCAAATTGGAAAAAGGAGTCATGGAAAATCGTCGTCGGGTATTTACCGAAATGGGCGTTGAGTTCCGCATGAATGTGGAAGTCGGCCAAGATGTGCAGATGCAAGAACTGCTTGATGAATACGATGCGGTTTTCTTAGGTGTGGGCACATACAAATACATGCGCGCCGGTTTGGAAAATGAAGACGCGCCGGGCGTTTATGACGCCCTACCATTTTTGATTTCCAATACCTATAAGGTTATGGAGCTAGAACATAACCAACCGTTTATCGATATGGCTGGCAAAAAAGTCGTAGTGCTTGGTGGTGGTGATACCGCGATGGACTGCGTGCGAACTTCGATCCGTCAAGGCGCATCTAACGTGATTTGTGCCTACCGTCGTGATGAAGAAAACATGCCAGGCTCCCGTCGAGAAGTGAAAAATGCCAAAGAAGAGGGCGTGAAGTTCATGTTTAACCTTCAGCCTTTAGGTATTGAGGTTGATGCGTATGGCAAAGTTTCAGGCGTGAAAGTGGTCAAAACTGCTTTAGGCGAGCCTGATGACGCAGGTCGCCGTCGCCCAGAACCTGTAGAAGGAAGTGAACACGTACTGCCTGCCGATGCTGTCATCATGGCATTTGGTTTCCAACCTCATCAAATGGACTGGCTGACTCCGTTCAATGTTGAACTTGATCAAGGGGGACGAATCAAAGCACCAAACAACCAAGAGTTTCCATATCAA
>NZ_JAWOQN010000839.1:0-581 GCF_033337395.1 Vibrio sp. YT-19(2023)
CATCGACCATCGTGAAATCATCAAAGGTTTAACCACTGTTGATGGCAACATGTTTGCTCGTCAATTAACTCGTCTTAACGTCGATCCAAACATTACGGAAATGCGCACACCAGTTTGTCATAACGAGTTTACCCAAATTGCAGAAAACTGGCCTCAATCGGTGGCGTTTGCGGAGTACAAGCTAAACGGTGAGCAAGCGTCAATCAAAGGCGGCTTTGTTGTTGAGTCGAAGAACAAAGTGATCGTCGATGCGCTTAAATCGATTCGTGGTGTGTTAACCGAGTCTAACAGCGATAAGAGCTTCTTTAGCTTGGCGCTAGGCATCGACATCAATACGCTTGCGCCATCGATTGGTCAAATTTGGACAGAGATAACTCAGCCACAATACCAATGTGCGCTGCTGAGCCAAATGCAAAAAGACATGGGCGGACAAAACCCGGCGGCAGCGGTGAGCATGGGCTCTGGCATGCTGAATGGGTTGAAAGGGTTGAGCATGCAACTGTTCGATCTGAACATCAATCCTGATGCACAGTTTGGCGAAGTGTTTAGCCAAATGGATGGCATGTTTACTCTGTCTGCGA
>NZ_JAWOQN010000840.1:0-581 GCF_033337395.1 Vibrio sp. YT-19(2023)
CCTCACCAAACTGTTCTTTAGATTTGAAGTAATGATAAAACGAGCCTTTTGGCACTTCGGCCGTTTTTAGTAGCTCTGAAAGTCCAACACTCGTAAACCCTCGGGTAACAATCAATTCGTACCCGACGTCGAGAATGTGTTGGCGTGTGTCATTTGTTTTTGCGTTCATGGGCGGTACTATAAGATGAATTAGACCAGTCGTCTAGTTTTTTGTGGTCTACTTTTTGATCAATTCGTATTCGATAACAAACAGCTTATCGATATTCGGATAGATTTCTCGAATCAACTGTTTGAGTTTTGGCAATTCGATGGCTTCTTGTTCTGCGTGAAACTCGTTGATTTCATCAAAGTTTAATGGCTCAACAGACAAGATCTTGATATTACAAACCTTGCGGTCAGTTTCCAAAGTGAATACTTCTACTTCTGTGTTCGGTACATAGTGACTTTCTGATTCGTCACGAATAGTGATGGTCTTTTGGCCAGAAGTGATCAATGGCGTGAGAAATTCGAAAAAGGTAATTTTTGTTGGATGAGATGACATGAGGCTCTCTTTTCTCCGGGTTATTTGGCAAAATTATATA
>NZ_JAWOQN010000841.1:0-581 GCF_033337395.1 Vibrio sp. YT-19(2023)
TTTGCACATTATTGCCCGGCTTTAATCCAAGCGCTTTGGCGACATTTTGGGTCGCGGCAAGGTTTTGCTTTTCGAGAGAAACCACACGTCCATGATTTGGCTCTAATCGCTCCAACTGAGCGGCAGAGAGAGAAGGTGAAACAAGAAGTGGTGACACCAACACCAAGCCAACTGCGAGCTTGCGCTGATATTTTGATCCTAGATCCATCGGTAAGTCCCCTATTTTGCACAAATAGCAAAGCCAAACTGACAGACTTTATGCGCCGAATAATCCCTTAACAGGACGTTAGGCTTATTGATCTCATTCTGTTCATTGAGTCTAGCACAGGAATTTATAGACCTTATGGATGAGTTTATGGCAATTCAACGCTCTCGACACATGCCTTTAACAATTTGCATATAACCTTTTGATGTTGAAACTGTCGCATTTATTGCACAAATCACACAAAAATTGATTGTATATGTAATTATGCAAACGTTTGTGTGACTCATATCGCTTACAAATATTACTGATGTTATTAATATTTGCCCGAATCAATTATAAGGTATGACGTACCCATGAAAACAATTAAAACTTCTCT
>NZ_JAWOQN010000842.1:0-581 GCF_033337395.1 Vibrio sp. YT-19(2023)
GAGCCAGAGACAAGACCTAGAGAGGCTGGCTCAACAGCTACAGGGCCAGCTAGAGAACGGCGATATTAGCGAAGACCTAGCGAACCTAAGAAAAGAAATCCAAGCAGTGGAGAAACAACAGAATGAATAAAAGTGTATTGGCGTTAGTTATGGGGTCTGTGTTGGCTTTGTCGGGATGTGACAATAGTCCTGTGGGCGTGTCAGGAGGCAGCGAAACGGGGTCTAGCTCTAGCAGTAGCCAAGGCGTGGACACATCAAAAGAACTTAACCAATCAAAAGCAGTTACGGTTATGGTGGCTCGGTCTCTAGCTCCGCTGATTACTGAAACCGCCACAGACCTATACGGGAGATCTCCGGGTAAAGGTCTGAACTGGCAACTAATCAAATTGCTCTATGAAGTAGAGCGCGGAACGGAGGAGGAGAAGCAAAAAGTAATTAAAGAGTTGGATGCACTGGATTTAAATGATGCATTGAAAGACGCGCCACAAATACAACAGGATTGGGTTAGGAACACTGTAAACGCAATCAGAGGGCCTTCAGGGTTGCGCGGTGAGATTATCGCAAGTGCAGTCTTTGCCTAT
>NZ_JAWOQN010000843.1:0-581 GCF_033337395.1 Vibrio sp. YT-19(2023)
GCACGTTGCGGTCGAGATCTTTCTCACCTACGAACCATGGATCTTCATTACCGCCGCCGCCTTTACGACCACCGATATGAAGGCCTTTACGTTGGCCTAGTGTGTGGTACATCAAGCCTTGGTGCTGACCGATAACTTCGCCTTCTGGCGTTTCGATGTTGCCTGGCTGAGCAGGAAGGTAACGGCCTAGGAACTCAGTAAACTTACGCTCACCGATGAAACAGATGCCTGTTGAATCTTTCTTCTTCGCTGTGATTAGACCTTGTTCTTCCGCGATACGGCGAACTTCTGGTTTTTCCAAATCACCCACAGGGAATAGGCTACGAGCAACTTGTTCGTGGCTTAGTGTGTACAAGAAGTAGCTTTGGTCTTTGTTGCTATCTAGGCCACGCAGCATTTGTGGCTTTTCGCCGTTTTCAGGGAAAGAACGACGCACATAATGACCCATGGCAATGTAGTCTGCCTCAAGCACTTCATCAGCGAATTCAAGGAATGCTTTGAACTTGATTTCTTTGTTACAAAGGATGTCTGGGTTTGGAGTACGACCGGCTTTGTATTCTGCTAGGAAGTATTCGAATACG
>NZ_JAWOQN010000844.1:0-581 GCF_033337395.1 Vibrio sp. YT-19(2023)
AATACGGTAACTACCTATTTGCTAACGTAGCAACGCCTTTATTACGTGAGAAATTCATGCCTTCTGTTGGTACAGATGTTATTGGTAAAGGCCTAGGCGAAACGTCTAACCAAGTGGATAACGCGACTCTTATCGCAGTGAACGAGACTATCCGTAACCACCCAGTGGAATACATTGGCGAAGAACTACGTGGCTACATGACGGATATGAAGCGCATCGCGGTTGGTGGCTAATTCTCTGCGCTGCACAGCATTGAAGATATTAAATGAACTCCAGACAGATTGGAGTCGATAAATACAAAAAACACGACATCTAATTAAAAGGCTTGGTCTCCGTTGACCAAGCCTTTTCGTTTTTAGTCGATTTTTCCATGTGCTGATAAGAAAAACGCTCCTGTCGAAGGAGCGTTTAGGGGCTTATTTATCAGCTAGCTTTTCTTCAAGCTCAGCTAATTTCTTTTCCATTTCCGTCAGCTTTTGACGCGTGCGTAGTAAAACTTGAGTTTGAACATCAAATTCTTCGCGGCTTACTACATCTAGCTTATTTAGTTGGCCTTGGATTACTTGGCGAACTTTTTGATC
>NZ_JAWOQN010000845.1:0-580 GCF_033337395.1 Vibrio sp. YT-19(2023)
CACGACGGTTCGATATGGCAGTACCCCCGCCCAAACCGGAATATCCATATCTTGCGCGTCGTCGTTGACACCAAAACGACTGATTTTTACCGATGCCTCCTCTAAAGAAATACGCAGAAGCATGGTGGCGCTGAGCTCTTTCTCGTTACTCAAACGGACATGCTCTGTTCTTCCCGGCGCGATTTGTTCGAGAAAGTGATTCAGTAAACGATCTTTTTCCTGATTGTCTTCAACAGTTTCAAACTGACCAAACACAACCGCACTGCGATAATGCGCGCTGTGGTGAAATGCGGAACGCGCCAATACCCAACCATCAAACAAGGTGAAGGTGAGACATGTCGGTTGGCCTTGTTTGAGGGAGCGTAACAGTCGGCTGTTATTTGCGCCGTGGATGTATACAAAATCATCGACGCGCCAAGCTAACATAGGGATAACCACTGGCCCTGACTCGTTGGTGATTGCAATATGGGCAATTAGGCTTTCATCAATAATCGTGTGCAGTTTTTCAACTTCAGTCACCGCTTTATGAGCGCCTTTTTTGATTTCTGTTCTTTTTGTATTCGATAGCATGGTGGTCTCC
>NZ_JAWOQN010000846.1:0-580 GCF_033337395.1 Vibrio sp. YT-19(2023)
TCAATCGCTTGGTTAATCTCGATACCTTTTTCTTTCGCAGCCCAGAGACACAATGCCTCAAAACCATCACTTAACTGTGATTTTCGAATGCTTGGCACGGGTTGATACTCATCAACTCCCAAAATATCACGTGTCAGTAAATCAAAACCAAGCCTGAATACCATCTCTTGGTGACGATGGCGACGCACACGTTCACCGCCTGTCACCGTCTGTTGCAATGGAATGCGCAGTTCATGCTTAGACAAAATGAGTTCAGACGCTCGTACTGATTGGGATAACGCTTGGTACGTCTCGCTTTGAATCAAATGATAACAGCAAGGTGAAATCGTCATCGCCGCGATGCCGGCTTCACTTCCATATTCCATCAACCGAACATGAAGGTCACCACAAGCATGCAGTGCGACAGCATGTTGCGTCGGTTTGAATACTGCCTTGGTTTGAGGATCAAACGCGTCACCTTGGATAAAGGTCATTTTCCAATGATGTTCATTCGCGGCTTGTTGGCCGGAGTCGCATAACGCTTGTTGATATTCAAAACTGGTCACTGGTTGATCGGTTTGCGTGGTTAAGATCCGACCTA
>NZ_JAWOQN010000847.1:0-580 GCF_033337395.1 Vibrio sp. YT-19(2023)
CAAGGTGCTCTTGAGATGTCTTGCTCATGAGAATGAGAAGGATAAGGTTACAGTGACCTCAACCAATGACCTTTAGCCCCATTTCCACTGAGCAGTACGGTACAGTACAGTTCGGTATGCTTTATTTCCGTTTCCACTGTGAAAAGTTGTGGATGGTACCAATGGAACCGTTCCGTACTGTCCCCATTTTTGGTCCCCCCTCTGTTGGGGTACCTAGCACACAGATCTGGTACTAAAAGGTGGAGCTGTGAACACTGCAGTCTGATTGGTCAGTAGAGGACGCTCACTCTGCTCAGGGCTGAGTTGTGTCTGGTTTTGAGGCTCATGTAACCACTGTTCATACTGTGGAGAGTTTTATTAGTAAACTGTAACTATAAAATGAAAGGATGTTTTGCTGCCTCTTGCAGCAGCTGTAGTCGGAGACAAAATAATTTATGCACTGGGCCGACTGCTGGTGACTTTTTAGGTAAGACGTAAATGCACTGTGTTGCACCTGACTAATAAACGCTCCTGCTGGTGGGTGATGTAATGTGAACTAGGCTGTTTCGACATAGGAAACAAAATGGTGGCCAGATGGTAA
>NZ_JAWOQN010000848.1:0-579 GCF_033337395.1 Vibrio sp. YT-19(2023)
AGAGCTTCGCTGGCTTTGACATCATACTTATGCGACTTCGAGTTCCGATTTTAGCTCTCTCTTTAAGATTTTACCCGTAGCACTCATCGGTAACTGTTCACGAATTTCGACAAACCTTGGGTATTTGAAATTGGCTAACTGCTCTCGCCCCCACAATTGCAGCTCATCGGCTTCGACAAATTGATTCGGTTTTAATACCACGTAGGCTTTGATCTCTTCGCCATATTCTTGATGCGGAATACCTATCACGGCCACCATCGCTACCGCAGGGTGCGTCATGAATACTTCTTCAATCTCACGAGGATCCACATTGAAGCCACCTCGAATGATCAAGTCTTTCATCCTGTCGACAATAAACAGATTACCCGACTCATCAAATCGCCCGACGTCACCGGTATGGAACCAACCACTTTGCAACACCGATTCCGTCACTTCTGGGCGATCAAGATAACCTTTCATGACGTTGTGCCCGCGCACAATAATTTCGCCTTCCTCACCGACAGGGAGAGCATGACCGTCAAGATCAACGACTTTCACCTCAACACCTTGAATCGGTTGCCCGACAGAGCCCGGTACTCG
>NZ_JAWOQN010000084.1:0-1843 GCF_033337395.1 Vibrio sp. YT-19(2023)
GCAATGACAGCACATAATGTTTGTTGGCTATCACCTGTAACGATCAGTGGCGTCATCGGCAAAAACGCCAACGCTTCTGATTCAATCCATTCCGGTGAGACATTTCTGCCGTATGCGGTGACGATAAGGTTCTTCTTGCGTCCTGAGAGAGTGACAAAACCTTGCGCGTCAATTTGGGCTAAGTCGCCAGTTGCTAACCATTCTTGAGTAAACGGCTCATTCAAATAACCAAGAGCAACGTTGCCTTTGACGAGCAGTTCACCATCTTCCGCGATACGAATCTGAGTGTGCGGGAGCGGTTTGCCACACGTTCCTGCTTTAAATGCGCCTGGTGTATTCAAACAAACAACAGAGCCACATTCAGACAGACCATAACCTTCAAACGCAGGGATGTTCAGCGCATGCGCGGTGTTAATCAGTTGCGACGACACTCTTGCGCCGCCAACGGCGACAAATTTTAGAGAATCCACAAGAGAGGGCTGCTGTTTCGCGATCTGAATGAGCGCAAGCAATAAAGCCGGTGTGAGCACTAAGCTTTCTGGTTTGATGGTCGCTAATGCTTGTGCAAACAGACGCGGTTCGAATTGGCTTGAACCGAGTAGGCCGGTTTGCTCTCCGGGGAAAATAGATGACGTCACGCCCAACATGAGTGGAACATAAACGCCGGTTATGTTCTCGAGAAGCGTCGATAACGGAAGCAGCACTAAGTGTGAGTGCGCGGTGCCGTTTACTGCGTCGGCGAGCGATTTCGCCACCAAACACAAATGATCAGTGCTTAAACAGACGCCTTTAGGCTGACCAGTCGAGCCCGACGTAAATGTGATTTTTCCGGTTTCTGGTAGATAAGCTACCTGTGTATCTTCATCTCCCAACTGGTTACGACGCAGCAAAGGCAAATTTGCAATGGAAAACGAATGGTCTTGCTGGTTAAAGCTTTGCTTAGAATGAGAAGCCAACCATGCTTGCCAATCGCCGACTAAAGCATCGACGCCTGATTGCTCTAATGTGTGTTCAACTTGTGCATCAGAGAAAAAAGTCGGAATAGGTACGACGACTATGTCTGCCGCCATCGCCGCCAAATCAACAATGGCCCAATCGATGCTGTTTTCTGCGCGTAGCGCGAGTGCTTTGATGTTCTGTGCAATAAGCTCGGCGGCAACGAGTTCGATCTTGTTTAACAGTTCAGAGTAAGTCAGTTCAACCGTTTGATTCGCTTCGTAGCCGACAAGTGCTACTCGATCTGGTGTCGTTTTTGCCCATTTTGTAATGGCATCGAGGAGAATATTCATACATCACCTATATTCTGCGTTGTGTTTAACCAAGTTGTTGTGTTTGTGTTTGCGTTTTTAACGACGTTTACTTTTCTATCTAGGCTTGTTTGCGTTTTCTTTCTTGGACTAATCGAAGACGCTCTAGTCCTTTTTGCAAATTGCCAGCTAACACACGCGGTTGATGTTCGTAGTACGACCCCCAAGTGGACTCGGCATCGGGGACTTTGTTTTGATCGGCCTGCGCGATGATATGAGGCTCCAACCCTAGACGCGCCATCATGGCGTGAAGTGGGTCTGTCGCGGTGAAGATGCACCATTCAAAACCGAGGTTGACCAGCATTTCTGCGATGAGGTAGAAGTGAAGAGATGACATGCCCTTAGCGAAAGAGGCCAAGTGACCGAATTCCACTAAGTTCGAACGTTTTACGTCGCAGTTAAATACGTTAGAAACCAGCTTTTGGGCGTCGTCTTCTAAATACTGTTCAAGGAACAAGGGCTCATCTTCGGCGATGCGAAAGCCGCATACGGAAACAATTTGGCCGCCTTCAATGAGGGTTAAATACGCCGGCATA
>NZ_JAWOQN010000849.1:0-579 GCF_033337395.1 Vibrio sp. YT-19(2023)
AGTACCAAGCTAAAAATCAACATCAGCACTAAAACAACACCGACGAAACCAAGCTCTTCAGCCAATACCGCAAATACAAAGTCGGTGTGCGCTTCTGGTAGGTATTCCAGTTTTTGAATTGAGTTCCCTAACCCTTGACCAAACCATTCTCCGCGACCAAACGCCATCAAAGATTGAGTCAACTGATAGCCGCTACCGAACGGATCTTCCCATGGGTCAAGAAACGAAGTAACACGGCGCATACGGTACGGTTCTACCAAGATCAAACCGACGACAGCGCCAATGCCAGCAATCATCAGAGCCAGAAACTGGGTTAGCTTCGCGCCCGCGATAAATAACATACCAAACAGAGTAACCAGCATTACAACGACGGTACCCAAATCCGGCTGACCAAGTAACAAGACGGCGAAGAAAGCAAACACCATGATTGGCTTCATAAAGCCGCCAAAGAAGGTCTGGCGCACTTCATCTTGCTTACGGACTAAATAACCAGACCTGAAGATGAACAGCGATAACTTCGCAACTTCGGCAGGCTGTAAGTTGAACAGACCAAGCGGAATCCAACGAGAGGCGCCGTTT
>NZ_JAWOQN010000850.1:0-579 GCF_033337395.1 Vibrio sp. YT-19(2023)
ATTAACATCGCACGGCGAAGCGGTTGTACTCGTAGAAACGGCAAATGCTGACGGCAGCTTCACTTACAGTGCGACGGCAGATGGCAATCCAGTATTTACGTTGATAGTGAACGCTGATGGCTCTTACAACTTCACGTTGGAAGGCCCAATCGATCACGCTATTAATAGCGACGAGCTAACGCTGAACTTCCCAATCATCGCAACGGACTTTGATGGTGACACCAGCTCTGCGGTGCTCCCAGTGACTATCGTCGATGACCAACCGACCATCACAAACGTCGATGCCATTACAGTGGATGAAGACGATCTGTCAAACACAGGCTCAGACCAAAACGACGCAGTTTCTATTGATGGCAAGTTCACCACAACGGAAGGTTCTGACCGAGTGGTGAGCTATCAACTCGATGGTTCGACGAACCCTGTAGCAGGATTAACGTCGCACGGCGGAGCGGTTGTACTCGTAGAAACGGCAAATGCTGACGGCAGCTTCACTTACACTGCGACGGCAGATGGCAATCCAGTATTTACGTTGATAGTGAATGTGGATGGCTCTTACAACTTCACGTTGGAAGGCCCAAT
>NZ_JAWOQN010000851.1:0-579 GCF_033337395.1 Vibrio sp. YT-19(2023)
GGAAATGACCAAGTTCCTGAGACACAATTTTCAGAACATCATCTCGCTCTTTGATATTCCAAGAGAGTTTTTCAAATCGATCTTGGGCATAGCTGTGCCGTAAGCCGTGGGCTCCATGGGAAAATCCGAGTCCACGCTGACTAGCTTTGCTAAACGCAGATGAAAAATTAAGACCGCCTGCCACATCGTAATGACTGGTATAAATTACACCTCGGTCTGTTACTTTCTGAGGCTCTTGGAACCTGCGGGCTTCTAATTTTTCAGCCAGTTCAATGGGGATTTTTACTTCTCGTATTAACCCACCTTTCCCGTTTACTGTGTAGGTTTTGGATTCAGCTAGGTGTGAGAACTTTTGGGGGTGAGCTTCTCTAGGTGATGCCTTTTGTTCGTCTACCGGTCGAAGCGTAAACATCTCATGAGCACGTAAACCGGCTTGATGACAAATCTGTGTCGTTAAGGCGTGTTTGTCAGATTGATGAGAGATGATTCTTTGAACTTGTTCATTAGAATAGGCTCGGGATTTTTCGATGGTTTCTCTTTCTGATTTTACAATTTCAAGAGATTGAGAGGGAGAGAGTT
>NZ_JAWOQN010000852.1:0-578 GCF_033337395.1 Vibrio sp. YT-19(2023)
TTATGTCTAAGCCTTTTACTGCAAACAGGCCAGTATTTTTTGCGGTGAGCGTGTACGTCAAAACGTTTGCGACTTGATATTCAACTGGCGTTACCGCTGCATCTAGCGTGTATTTGTATTCGGCAGGTTCAAACGTGACGCTGGTTGTATCAACGAATGTATTCTCTGCCCCAGCAATCATCGCTTTTACTTGTGCTCCACCTAATACGATGTTTTCAGCACTCTCATGAGACACTGTCGCGCTAACATGATAAGTAACTCGACCAAATGGCAGCAATGTCGCGCCAGTCACTTCTAAGTTCGCATTGCTAGATGCGTAACTACCAGCGATTGAACCTAGACTGTGAGTGTCTGATATCGATACGCTCTGAAAGGCTTTTTGGTCGCCCGACATGACATCCCAAACCGCGTTTATCACTGAGACATCTGCAATTGTGTCCGCCGTTGTATTTTTTACCTCAATCGAATACGAAATTTCTTCACCATTTTCATAATGACTCCCAGAAGCAGGACTAAATGAAATTTCCACCTCTCCTGCTGCTAGAGCGTTTGCGGAGGTAAATAAGGCAACTAAGAGT
>NZ_JAWOQN010000853.1:0-576 GCF_033337395.1 Vibrio sp. YT-19(2023)
TGCTCAGGCGCTGATGTCTTCATTAGAAACACCAAAAACACATTAATAACGGATAAATAGAACACATACATGGTAGACAGCGGAAACTCATACGGCGAACGTGTATCTCGACTGGTTGGTTGGGGTCATTGGTTTGCATTCTTCAACATCGTAGCTTCGATGTTGATAGGCACACGCTACATTGTTCAGTCGCCTTGGCCCGAGACGTTGCTGGGTCAGTTCTATCTTGCGGTTTCGTGGGTTGGCCATTTTGGCTTCCTTGTTTTCGCTCTCTACTTATTGGTTCTGTTCCCGTTGACGTTTGTCCTGCCATCACGGAAGTTATTCCGTTTGGTGGCAGTGATCTTTGCCACTGTTGGACAAACAATCTTATTGATTGATACCCAGGCATACCAATCCATTAACCTGCACCTAACCCCTGTGGTTTGGGAGCTGTTATTCAGCGATGATAAAAGTGCGTTAAGCTCGGATCTACAACACCTGTTTGTTGTGATGCCGCTGATATTCCTTGTTCAACTCGCCTTATCAGAATGGGTTTGGCGTAAACAGCGCAAACTGTCTCACAAACACGTTGGT
>NZ_JAWOQN010000854.1:0-576 GCF_033337395.1 Vibrio sp. YT-19(2023)
GACCCGCCATTACACGTGCCGCGATTTTCGCTAGTGGTGCGCCTGTCGCTTTCGATACGAATGGTACCGTACGCGCAGCACGAGGGTTTACTTCAATTAGGTAAACTTCGTTGTCTTTTACTGCGAACTGAGTGTTCATCAGGCCACGTACACCAAGTTCGAACGCCAGCTTCTCAACTTGCTCACGCATCTTGTCTTGGATTTCTTGGCTTAGTGTATAAGCAGGAAGCGAACATGCAGAGTCACCAGAGTGAACGCCCGCTTGCTCAATGTGCTCCATGATGCCGCCGATAACCACGCGCTCACCGTCACAGATAGCGTCGATATCCACTTCTGTTGCATCATCTAGGAATCGGTCTAGTAGAACTGGAGATTCATTCGATACGCTTACTGCTTCGTTGAAGTAACGACGCAAGTCTTGTTCATCGTAGACGATTTCCATCGCACGACCACCCAAAACGTAAGATGGACGAACAACGAGTGGGAAGCCGATTTCACGAGATTTCTCAACAGCTTGCTCCATCGCCGTTACTGTTGCGTTTTGTGGTTGTAGAAGACCTAAACGCTCAACTGCAG
>NZ_JAWOQN010000855.1:0-576 GCF_033337395.1 Vibrio sp. YT-19(2023)
GATGACCTGACCATCAAGAATGTCATAAACTGCACGTTGAGGAAGGTAAGACTCTCGATAATATTTATCGTCGATGGCTTTATCTATCGCCACATAATCAATGATATTTTGATCGCTAAACTGAGCTGCTAAGCTAAGTAGTTGGCAATGCCACATCACACCTAAAGGCAAATAATGTTGGTCCTCAGTTAAACGCATGCCTGCTAATAGTAACCGTTGAAAAGCACCTTCATCCAACGATGGGAAACCGTACTCCGAACAAATCCAATTCACCAAACCTACATACAACTCTAAGTTACTTGCAGATAAGTGGATATCTTCTTCAACTTCGGTATACATCGTTAGGCCGGTTGAAAAATCTTCGTCAACATACTCAAGGTCGGCCAATTGATTACGATCGCCAGTAACAATCATCTTAACGTCAAATTCTTTTTCATCGGCCGTTCAAATAGGTAGTCGAGTAGGGCTTACATTCAAGGGTTTTACTGGCTTTCCTTGAATGGCAGACTTAATGCTCGGCCAATCGCCGGGATTCGCCAAGATGAGGTTCGCTGGTAAAATCAAATACCCGCCGTT
>NZ_JAWOQN010000856.1:0-576 GCF_033337395.1 Vibrio sp. YT-19(2023)
TGGAGCTCCTGATTTTTGGTAAGGCATTTTGACTTAGCTCATCAGGCTGCAGTCAGACCCCTGCTGTCAGACGGACTGAACCATTTCACAATAGTTGCAGGGGATGACAGTATCAGATGGCATGTTAAAATGTAATTAATGATAATGATAAAATAATGCTAATTAGTGATAATGATAAAATAATACTAAAAAAAACAATGATAAAAATACATTTATTTATCATGTAAAATTAAAGGAGCTATATGTAAGAAATCTAAAGCAAATAGTTGTAAAATCCTCCTAATATGTCACAGAGACTAAGGAATAATGTTCATATAACATACTGATCTCACCGACAACAATAGTACAGCCAGAATATTTGCATCTAAAAAACATTTTTACAGTCTGCAAATCATGTTTATGTTTTGAATTTGTGTTTTGGCCTGTTGCGCCACCCACCGCCGTCTACCAGTTACGCAGTCAGTAGAGTCTCAGCATCAGTTACAGTTACGACTGAGTTACAGCAGCACGGCAAGCAGCATTAGCAGTGTCCCAGGACATAGCATTAGCAGTCTCCTCAGCTGTATCCCGGCAGCA
>NZ_JAWOQN010000857.1:0-575 GCF_033337395.1 Vibrio sp. YT-19(2023)
ACCATTTTTCGCTATATACCCGCCGTTTATAACAACCCTACAATACGCGCGTCTTACTTGTAGCACGCGGGTTTTCCAACCATGAATTCGTGGCTCGTTTATTAAAGGTATCGAATGAGCAATATCGCCAAGTCCGCTGTTAAACTCAGTGTTTTCTCTGTGATCATGATTACGGTTACATCCGTTGATAGCATCAGAAACATACCGGGTGCCGCCTTATTTGGTAGTCATGCCATCTCTTTCTTTTTACTTGCTGGTTTATGCTTTTTCGTTCCCACGGCTTTAGTGTGTGCCGAGCTAAGCACGACTTACCCTCAACAGGGTGGCGTCTATCTTTGGGGAAAAGAAACGATTGGACCTAACTTCGGCTTTGCGACCGTTTGGTATCAATATGCGGAAAATATCGTTTATTACCCGCCGCTGATCTCTTTCATTGTCGCTACAGGTGCCTACCCATTTTTCCCAGAACTGGCGCAGAATAATATTTTCATGTTAATCATGATTAATGTGATTTTTTGGGCGCTAACGTTAGTAAATATATTCGGCTTACGTTTGTCATCGATGATCACAAACGT
>NZ_JAWOQN010000858.1:0-575 GCF_033337395.1 Vibrio sp. YT-19(2023)
TCAGCTGTTGGCAAAACTGAAAGCAGTCACCTGTTTCATCATCAGGCAAATACAACCCGCCTACGATTTTATCTTTGATCAGCGCTAAACCGGGTTCTTGTCGAAGGCACTGTTCAACGTCCATCAACTCAAATCGAGTACCACTTTGCTCAAGCAGCTTGAGGTCTTTTTCGATTGCGGTTAACTGTTGAGTTGTGCGGAACACTTGCAAGGTACCAAACTGGCGTCCTTGGTATTCAATCGCGTGCTCATTACGTAATTGTTCTAAGCAAGCTCGGCTGTGGTTGGCGATAGACAGCATGCGAGCTTTGTTGATTTGATAGCGAGGCAAGGTGCAGTTCGCAACCATCTTGCTTGCCCAACTGATCATGTCTGTGCTGAGCGACGGCTTTATTTTTAGTGGAGCGTGTTCTTCCATCAGCCATTTGATCGCCTTGAGCGGGATACCCGGAGCCGCCCATGGGGATGAGTAGCCATAAGAAATTTGTCCTGCATTGGCAAAGCTTGTTTCCATCGCGCTGCTTGGTTGGCGATCGATGACCGTGACTTGATAGCCTGCTTGAGATAAATACCAA
>NZ_JAWOQN010000085.1:0-1723 GCF_033337395.1 Vibrio sp. YT-19(2023)
CTCTATGGGTTACATCAGCCATGAACGCGCAGAGTTTTGTGTGGCAATAAGAAGTGCATTGGTGCTTGGCGATCAAGTTCAGCTGTTTGCTGGAGCGGGTATTGTTCCTGGATCAGTTGCTGAACACGAATGGGCTGAGTTAGATAAAAAGATGTCGACGCTGTTAACGTTGATTTCCGATCATCCGCCGCTTGGAGTGGCATCATGAGTTACGATCAAGCGGTTCTCAATCGAATTTGGTCAGAGACCATTTTGACTGAGCTTCACCGATTTGGTGTGAAGCATGTTTGTATCGCGCCGGGATCGCGTTCGACTCCTTTGACTTTAGAAGCGGCTGAACGGCCAAATTTTTCCATTCATACTCATTTTGATGAGCGTGGATTAGGTTTTATGGCGCTTGGTTTGGCGAAAGCGAGCCAAGAGCCGGTAGCCGTTATCGTGACTTCTGGCACTGCGGTCGCAAACTTGTTGCCTGCGGTAGCAGAAGCTAAATTAACGGGCGAAAAACTGGTTTTGCTTACCGCTGATCGCCCTGTTGAACTCGTCGGTTGTGGCGCAAACCAAGCAATTAATCAGCTTGGGATTTTTTCTCATCATGTATCGGCAAATTTGAACTTGCCAAGTCCGAGTTTAAATACGCCGCTCAACTGGTTACTCACTTCGGTTGATGAGGTGATGTTTAACCAGCAGTTACATGGCAGCGCGGTTCACATTAACTGCGCCTTTCCTGAGCCGCTGTATTCTGACGGGGAAAAAAGCGCTTACCAAAGCTACCTGAACAGTGTCGAAGCGTGGCGCAAAGGCGGTCAAACATATACTCAACGATTCGTCAGCCCATCATTCCGTGACATTCCATTTTGTGCTGATAGAAAAGGCGTGGTTGTTATTGGCAGCTTATCTGCTGAACACGCGCAAGCGGCAAAAGCGTTTGCACAGCAAATGGGGTGGCCTGTATTGGCGGATCCGCAAAGTGGAGTTAGCTCCGGTTGGTCACATTATGATTTGTGGTTACAACAGCCTAAGTTTGCTAGCCAACTCGACGAATGTGATTTGGTGCTCCAGTTTGGTAGCCGCATCATATCTAAGCGATTGAACCAATGGATTAATAAACAGGTGTCGCAAAGCCAACAAGGCCGAGATGTTCAGTACTGGTTTATCTCGCCAAGTTTAAGCCGAGATAACCAAACACACCTTCCGCAATTGCATTGGGCTGCATCACCTAAAAGTTGGGTCGAGCGTGTTGATGTTAAGAGCTCAAGTACTCAAGGGTGGGCTGATGGATTGCTGACCGATATAGCCCATGTTCGCGCTCACATTCGCGATGAGTTTCTGTCTTCATCAGCTTCAACGCTTAATGAAATCGCGTTAGCGGCTGACATTGAAGAGCGAACGCAGAGCGTCGATGTCTTTCTCGGTAACAGCTTGTTTGTTCGATTAGTCGATATGTTTGGCCGATTAAATACTGAGGTGTTTACCAATCGCGGAGCGTCGGGTATTGATGGTCTATTTGCCACAGCTTCGGGTGTGCAGCGCTCACGAGGCAAGCCGCTATTGATGTACATCGGAGATACATCGGCGCTTTATGACCTCAACTCGCTCGCGCTGTTTTCTCGTAATGATCTGCCGTCAGTACTTGTGGTCACAAACAATGATGGTGGTGCGATTTTCGATATGTTGCCAGTGCCTCCGGAGCATCGCACTGCGTACTACCAAATGCCCCACG
>NZ_JAWOQN010000859.1:0-575 GCF_033337395.1 Vibrio sp. YT-19(2023)
TGATAACTACTTCTCTCTATTCTCAAAGTTGACCCCGAGGTGACCATTTTCTCTGTACCTCTAACACGACTTAATCTGATGACACCACTAAAACGATATCAAAAAGATATAGCAGAACATGGATTCCAGCGCGATGAAGCCCAGCAGCAAGCCGTTGTCGCTTTAGACAAACTCTACCATGATATTGTTGAGTTTCAGTCTGCGCCGATCCCCCAACTTTCTAAATGGCAAAAGCTCATGGGTAAAAAGGTCGAGATGCCTCAACCCCCAAAAGGTTTGTACTTTTGGGGCGGGGTAGGCCGAGGTAAAACCTATTTAATGGACGCCTTTTTTGATGCCTTACCTACTGACAGAAAAATGCGCGTGCACTTTCACCGCTTTATGTATCGGGTACATGACGAGTTAAAGCGTTTGGGGGAGGTA
Source organism: Vibrio sp. YT-19(2023) (assembly GCF_033337395.1). Taxonomy (NCBI): domain Bacteria; kingdom Pseudomonadati; phylum Pseudomonadota; class Gammaproteobacteria; order Vibrionales; family Vibrionaceae; genus Vibrio; species Vibrio sp. YT-19(2023). Next base: position 424 of record NZ_JAWOQN010000859.1, read on the forward strand.
GAAAATCCTCTCTCCAAAGTTGCCGACTTATTTAAACAAGAAGCGGATATTGTTTGTTTTGACGAGTTCTTTGTCTCTGACATAACTGATGCCATGATTCTTGCCACATTGTTGCAAGAAATGTTTAAGCGTCAGATGGTGCTGGTGGCGAC
>NZ_JAWOQN010000860.1:0-574 GCF_033337395.1 Vibrio sp. YT-19(2023)
AAGATAACCTTGCCAGTGTTTTCCATTTTAGTTACATCAATTACTTGCGCAACAGATAGCTTATATTCAATGTCACGGATTTGTGCTTCACAAATACCCTGCTCTTCTCGAGCGGCATGATATTCAGCATTTTCCTTCAAATCACCTAGTTCTCGTGCTTCAGCAATCGCTTCTGAAATTTGAGGACGTAGCTTAAGTAGACGTTCTAGTTCTGTACGTAGCATTTGTTCGCCACGTAGTGTCATTGGAACTTTTTCCATTATGTAACCTCAAGCCCAAATGGGTCTTTGGACAATAAAAAGCCCACCCAGTCGTAGGACTAGGTAGTGCGGTTAAAGATGTATTTTCAACTAGTGTAAACAAACTCCTGAGCGAAATCATCTTAATTCGAAATTCAACATTGCTATGCCTTTGCAGCATAACGAACCGAATCAATTTTAGATCCAATCATTATCGCAATTTATTGAAAAACAACACTGTTCATTACACAAAAAACCTCAAAAAAGATAAAAACTAATCAATGCCAGGCCAATGCCATCAAAGCATTAATTCATAAAAAACAATCACTTAACAG
>NZ_JAWOQN010000861.1:0-574 GCF_033337395.1 Vibrio sp. YT-19(2023)
ATCAATCGTGAACGTTCTTCTTCGGTTAGTGCGAAGTAGGGCGTGAATGAAGGCTCACTAGCCACCCAACGAACGGTGCCTTGGAATGGACTCTGAGGACCATCGACATTCACCGTCACGGTTTTCCCAGGAATAAACCCGATTCGATAATCGGCAGGAACATACACTCGCGCATACGGCACGCGGTTGGCTTGAATCACGGCAACCACACCGTTCACTGGTACGCGTTCGCCAAGATTGTAAGGCAAATTATCGAGCGTACCGTCACGCGTAGCCGTGATGGTGAGTTCTGCCAGTTTTTGCTCTTGCAACGCTACTTCGGCTTTTGCCGCCATTAAAGCGGCTTTAGCTTGTTCGATGTCTTCGAGGCGAGAACCTGCGGTGAGCTTACTGAACTCTTCTTTTGCTGAGTCTAATTCGGCTCTCGCCGAGTCCCTTGCCGCAAGAGCGGAATCTTTTTCGGATTGGCTGATGAGCTTTTTACGCACCAGTTCTGCTTTGCGTTGATAGTTTTTCTGCGCTTCGGTGAGCTGCGCTTCCGCTCGGGCTACGCGAGCCGATGCAGCAGCAATGT
>NZ_JAWOQN010000862.1:0-574 GCF_033337395.1 Vibrio sp. YT-19(2023)
TTGGTGATTAACGAAAGCCGTTTGGAACACGTAATTGAAGGCCATAACTTCACGCTTACTTTCTCGAAAGTAAACGGCAAGCTGACTTCTTGGCGCGTAAATGGCGAAGAGATCATTCAATCTGAGCCGAGACTGAACTTCTTCAAACCGATGATTGATAACCACAAACAAGAGTATGAAGGTTTGTGGCACCCAGCGCATCTGCAAATCATGCAGGAGCACTTCCGCACACTTGCTGTGGAAGCAACTGATGATTCCGTCTTGATTACAACCACCAGCATCATTGCGCCGCCGGTCTTTGATTTTGGCATGCGTTGTACCTATCGCTATCAAATCAACGCGCAAGGCCATTTGAACGTGGAACTGAGTGGCGAGCGCTACGGCGACTACCCTCACGTGATTCCGGTCATCGGCTTGGATTTGGGCATCAACGGCAGCTTTGACCAAGTGAGCTACTACGGTCGCGGCCCAGAAGAAAACTACCAAGACAGTTGCCAAGCCAACCTCATTGCTGTTTACCACACCAATGTGGCGGACATGTTCGAGAACTACCCGTTCCCGCAAAACAACGGCA
>NZ_JAWOQN010000863.1:0-574 GCF_033337395.1 Vibrio sp. YT-19(2023)
AGTGTGGCTCGAAAGGTATTCATCCCCCAACTACACTAAAAAGATCTTGTGAAGGAGGTGCACTATGCAGAAGCATCAACTGGACATGTGGCTACATGGTCAACATAAAGACACCTATACGTTACCCAAAGTATTTGTCATTGGGTGTTCCGATGTCTCTGACTATTTGCTAGCTGTGGAATATAAGCACCAGCTAGAGCCGATTAAAGATGGAGAGGAACCGCTTCATTTTGGTTCCTTAGATTTGGTGAAAGAAGAGCTGCTCAGGTTAGGTATCGACAAAGCTTATTTGCGGTTACACAACGCTTACGATGAGTGCGGTAGTGAGGGTACTGCCTCTTACTGCGATATCGAATTATCGTTGGTTACCCATTAGAGTGAACAGATGAGTTACTCAGATTGCACATTGATATAGTGCTTCAGTAAGATCTGTTCGGTGAATTGTGTTCGTAGGTAAAAGCCTCGTGGTAGCGTCTTCATTGGTTTCCCGTTGGAGCTATAGGCTTCAGTTAGTGCTTTGGCATTAGCGGCCTTTGGGCGCAGGTGAAGCGCTTCGCCATGTCTGGCTGAAATT
>NZ_JAWOQN010000864.1:0-573 GCF_033337395.1 Vibrio sp. YT-19(2023)
CCTTATGCTGCGCCATCACTGCAATCGCAGTAACTGTGTGCGCATTGTGGCTGGCAAACTGCGGGAAGATATTGCCACGTACGCCTTCGCTTAATAGGAAACGCGCACATGCAAGGTAAGCAACATCGGTCGCTTCTTTGCGTGTGTACACTGGGTAGTTGTCGTAGCCCGCTTGTTGTGACCATTTGATTTCGCTATCCCAGTACGCGCCTTTTACCAAGCGAAGTGGGATCAAGTCACCTTGCTCTTTCGCAAGGGCATTGAGCCAAACCAATACTGGTAGAGCACGCTTCGAGTACGCTTGCACAACAAGACCAAACTTGCCCCAACCTTTCACGAGGTCACTGCGGTAAATCTTCTCGAACAGCTTTAGAGACAGCTCAAGGCGATCAGCTTCTTCTGCATCAATCGTGATCGCAACGTCGACTTCAATCGCGCGTTTTAGTAGTTGCATGAGCGTTTCGTACAGCTCAGTCATAACACGCTCTTCGTTCGCCACTTCGTAGCGAGGGTGCAATGCTGAAAGCTTGATAGAAACCGAAGGCGCAGGGCTGGTGTCGTTACCGTAAGTCT
>NZ_JAWOQN010000865.1:0-573 GCF_033337395.1 Vibrio sp. YT-19(2023)
TGGCGAGGTCTTTTTTCTGCACCACTGGCACAAACGCCAAGTAGAAATAGGGTTGGCTATAACCAGCCACCTTCGCACGCGACATGTTTAAAGACGCACTGCCAGTGATGTCGTACTTGTTGGCCGTAATGCCATTAACCAGCGTTTTCCAATCGGTGGCAACGTACTCCACTTTGACACCCAAATCTTTAGCAAGCTCGGTTGTGACATCAATATCAAAACCACGATAACTGTTCGTGGCTGGATCTTTCATTGTCATCGGATTCCAGTCCCCAGTCGTCCCTACTCTCAACACGCCTTTATCCAGAATTTCTTGAAGACGGCTCTGAGCATGAACAACTTGAGTGACCATAAGCAGACATATTCCTAGCGCAAACAAAATCTTTTTCATTTTTATTCCCTTAAAAATAATGACCTTATACGGTTTAATTATTAACCTTTATTACAACCCCATTGATAACATAGCAGTAACAATGGAAGTTTTTTAGTTAATTCAGGGAGTAAATGTGACCTTTCGAACTCTATGGCTGATTTCGCTGCTGTTGTTAACGGGTTGCTCAGATTACCAATGGG
>NZ_JAWOQN010000866.1:0-573 GCF_033337395.1 Vibrio sp. YT-19(2023)
CAGGTTGGGTTGAGCACGATCCAATGGAAATCTGGGCAACACAAAGCTCTACATTAGTTGAAGCTTTGGCTAAGTCAGGCATCCGAAGCGACCAATTAGCTGCCATTGGTATTACGAACCAACGTGAAACCACCATCGTCTGGAACAAAGAAACAGGCAAACCCGTTTACAACGCGATCGTATGGCAATGTCGTCGTACCGCAGACATTTGTGAAGACCTAAAAAGCCGCGGCTTAGAAGATTACGTTCGCGACAACACCGGCTTGGTGCTTGACCCTTACTTCTCTGGCACTAAAGTTAAGTGGATTCTGGATAACGTAGAAGGCGCACGCGAAGATGCAGAAGCAGGTAAACTGCTGTTTGGTACCGTCGATACGTGGTTAGTATGGAAGATGACTCAAGGCCGCGTTCACGTTACTGACTACACCAACGCATCACGTACCATGCTATTTAACATCAACGACCTATGTTGGGACCAAAAGCTGTTGGATGAGATGGGCATTCCGGCGTCAATGATGCCAGAAGTAAAACGCTCTTCGGAAATTTACGGCAAAACGAACATCGGTGGTAAAG
>NZ_JAWOQN010000867.1:0-573 GCF_033337395.1 Vibrio sp. YT-19(2023)
GATGTCCAAGTGCAGCTCAATCGACTCAATCAGGTTCGACAAGGGGTTGATCGCCTTTCGCCTCAAATCGCACCTTTTGGTTATTACTCCAACCTGAATCAGCTCATCATCGACAACATCGACATTTTGATTGCACAGACTCAAAGCCGAGAGCTAGGTACGCTTGGCGATGCGTTGATCTCTGTGATCGTGATGAAAGAGCGTGCAGGCCAAGCACGCGGCGCACTTAATGGGGTATTTGCGAAAGGAAGCGCCACATCTGTTTTGTTCTCCAACATTGAGGGATACATCCAATCGGGGGATTACGCATCTAGAAAAGCTCAAATCGCGTTCCCTGAACAATATCGACAGTCATTGCAATCGCACCAAAGTAGTCCTGCGTGGAAGAAGGTTGAGCAAGTACAGCAATCCTTCCTTAACCAGAGTGCCAACCTAGACAGCATTCAGGGGCCTCAAGCAACGGAATGGTTTCCTATGGCAACCGAGCGCATCGGTCTCATGAACCAGTTGCGTAACCAAATGGTTGATCAGATGCTCAGTGCAGCACAACATTCCGCGCAGCAAGCCACGTTA
>NZ_JAWOQN010000868.1:0-573 GCF_033337395.1 Vibrio sp. YT-19(2023)
AACTCAACCAGTGATGACCGTGATTGGTCAAAAAGTGGGAGCGTTTGGCGCTTATCGCGATGGGCAGGAGGTTTATGGTCGAGCTGTCGCGTCAAAGGATCGCCAACTAGTTGATTTAGAAAACTGGTCTCACTATGAGTTGTATGACCATCCACAAGCAGTTGGAATGGCAATGGAGAAAGTCTCGCCCTTCTTGGATAAGCATTTGAAGTAATCTGAAATCAAGAGTGCCACCAAACCGGTCGCACTCTTACTTCTCTGTTATTCCTATTTCTCAGTTAATAGCCATAGGTCAGTGACTATGTTTCGATGGACGCTCATCGTTCTATTTATATTGTTCGTATTTTTGATGGTGGTTGCTCTCGTCGTTACTCAAATCGAAAACTCGCAATACCGCAAGTACAAACAAAAGCAGGAACATCTGCAGCACTCAGTCTAAAACCGCAATCGTCGTTTTCTCTCGCTCAGGAAATACCGCTACTCTGTCCGAACATATTGCCAACAAAACAAATGGGCATGTTTCTGAAATTTTTGCCAAAAGCTACGAGCTCGGCATTCCAGGATGGATAAGTG
>NZ_JAWOQN010000086.1:0-472 GCF_033337395.1 Vibrio sp. YT-19(2023)
TAAACAAGCAGCAAGTCGCTCAGTTTGTGGTCGATGTGAAACAGGGTCAACGTCAAGCCATCAGTGTTGCGAATATTGCTAAGACGTATGAAGACGGTGGACGCATTTTCCCTCAAGTTGCACACGCTCGCGGCGACTATGGATATCGCATCATCAATGGTGAAGATGTTGTCGCTAAAACTACGGATGGTGAAGCGTTGTTGATCAAAGGTGTTGGTAGCGCAGAAGTTGAAGCCTACGAATACGACTTGCGTAATTATCCAGCAAGTAAAACCCGCTTCAACATTGAAATCGAACGCGCACCTCATCCGGTAATGAAAGACGTGGAAATGTCTCTCACTTATCAGCCTAAACTGGCTATTCCAATGGCGTTTGCTGGTCAGAAAGGCAAAGTCAGTCTGATTGGTGGGTTGCCTGAAGGTCTTCGAATGAAGGATGGCAACTTAGAAGTGGATACCGCGGGCGAATATCG
>NZ_JAWOQN010000086.1:482-1719 GCF_033337395.1 Vibrio sp. YT-19(2023)
GAAGATGATGGCGGTGACTTTTACCAACCAATTCAATTCAATGTTGTGATCAAAGTTGCGAAAGCGCAAGGCCAAGCGATGACGACGCAAGATTATGAAATGGTATACAGCAAAGACTACGATTTTAACTTGCAGCGTGATTTTGGTTTAACGGCCAGCAATGATCATTTGGAAGTCGTTGACAATACTTCTCCAGGCGTTGCAGATGTTATTGGTGACGGTCTTATTCGTGTCTACAAAGCGGGTCAAACGACGTTAACGGTTCGCAGGAAAGAGAGTGCAAATTACACGGCCGGTCCAGATCAAAAAGTTCGCTTCAACATTCTGAGTGCGCCAAGCCGAATTGCTATCCAGTCAGGCGTAGTAGAAGGTACGTGGAACATCAACCAACCTTATGTCCAAAAACCATCGATTCTCGGTACGGTTGGCGAAGTGAGCTACCGATTTGCGACGGATTCTGCAACCGATGTGGTTTCCTTAGATCGCAAAACGGGTGATATGCGCATTCTGAATGCGGGCAGCACCAGAGTTATTGTGTCGGACGCAGGCAACGATAAGTTTACTCCAGGTGAAAGTAGTTTTGCTGTAACGATTAAACAAGGTAGCAACCCGGTTTCTATTACTTATCCAACTCTGGACTTTTCTGCTGGTGCGGTTATCACACCTGTGATGAGTGGGGGAGAAGCCAAAGCAAGCTACCGTCTGATTAACCAAGCTGAGCCGGTGGTTGAGTTGTTATCTTCAGATTCTGGTCGTTTGAAAGTGCTGCATGCTGGCGACTACCAAGTGGAAGTGACGTTAACTGCACGTAACTATACAACTAAAACAGTATTGGTTAACGGCACCATTAATAAAGCGGATCATCCAGGTCTTACGACGAAGCTTCAAACTGTGGAATTTACGCCATTTAAGACGATTAGTTTGGATTTTGGTAAAACGGTAGGCACTCGCACTTACGCATTTGCTGATACCGTGAGCGAAGAGCTTGCCACGTTAGACAATGCGAAAGCTGAGTTGACGCTAACTAATTACTCTCAATATCACTCTATTGCGTTGGATATTTCTGAGAGTGAATCGCGAGATTACAAAGCGTTACCAAGAACAAGAGTCACGGTTAATGTCGATTTGGCAGAATCGGGTGTTGCAGATAAATACACACACCTTGATAGCGAACAAACCGTTATCGTAAGTACCCTCAGTGCCCCACAGTTTTCCAATTTAGAAGAAAGTGAGTTTG
>NZ_JAWOQN010000869.1:0-573 GCF_033337395.1 Vibrio sp. YT-19(2023)
CTTCTGAGCTGATGATTTGTTGATACTGTATATGTTTGAATCTTTCACGCTATTAAGCAGAGACTTAAACAGCGATTGTTCAATACCATTCAGCGCATTATTCAGCCCGAACTGACTCGCGTGTTTGCCTGCATAAGCAAGATAAAAAGGTCGATAGATCAATACCCCTGCCGCGATCACTATCAGTTGAAGTATTGTGCCTTGGATATGATTTCCCATTGCGACATATCCACTGATCAACGGCGGCGTCATCCAGTTCACGATCTTCTCGACAGGATCAATAATACCCGACGCAATGCTCGCATAAGTGATCACGAAGCTCACCAAAGGCACCAGCACAAATGGGATGATGAGAATAGGGTTAAAGATGATCGGCAAACCAAACAGTAACACTTCATTAATGTTGAACATCACCAATGGTGCAGCCGCCAACGCCAACATGATGTGGTTGCGCTCTCTGGCAAAAATCAGGATACACAAAAGCAAACAGACACTGTTTCCTGAACCACCCATAGGCAAAAAGGCGTCGTAAAAACCTTGGCTGATAACGTTAAGCGACGCTTCGCTAGCTTG
>NZ_JAWOQN010000870.1:0-572 GCF_033337395.1 Vibrio sp. YT-19(2023)
GGCTTCTAATTGACGCAGGATGCGTTGAGCACGATTAGCTTTACCTGCAAGTAACGCATCAATCCAGTTAAACGTCGTAAAGTGGTTGTGTCGACTTAAGGCTTCCTCTAAGCGTACAACAGTCAGTTCGCCATCAGGATAGAGCAAAGCCAGTTTCTCTAGACTCTGAGAAAGTGCAAATAAGTTGCCTTCATGCCACTGTGCCAACATCTGTAAGGATTGCTGATCGGGCTTTAAACCCAATGCGCGGCAGCGCGTTTGCACAAACATAGGCAAACGCTGAAGATCCGGCGTTAAGCAGCTGACCCAGTCGCCTTTGGCATTCAGTGCTTTAAACCATTTGGCATTTTCTTGCGCTTTAGTCAGCTTCGTTCCGATGATCACTAGCATGATGTCATCATGCAGCATGTCACACAGAGTCTGTAGCTCTTTGCTGATGGCTGTGGTGACACCGCTTTCTGGGATCTCAAGCTCAATGAGTTGTCGACTAGAAAATAAGCTCAGAGCTTGAAAGCAGTCATACACTTGGTTCCAATCTAAACTTGTATCGACAGCAACACGGTGTCTTTCTT
>NZ_JAWOQN010000871.1:0-572 GCF_033337395.1 Vibrio sp. YT-19(2023)
GTTATGGTCAGCGTCCAAAGCTAGCTCAAGCGTGGCTCCTCTACGAGGCCGCCAGTCAGCAACAGTTGCCACAACACCAGTTTGAGTCAACGGCCCAACAATTCGTTCTCCCGCAATCATCAACTCACCAGCAATGACACGAACAAGCCCTGTCTTTGCAGTGTCAAATTCCGTGATCGTCTCTGGTTGAAAATCGTGGTATTGAGCGGGTTTCATTTTGTCGTTGGCAGGTTGATTAATCCATATCTGAAAACCATGCAGTTCACCGTCTTGCATAATTGGCATTTCACTGTGTATTACTCCGCGACCTGCCGCCATCCATTGTGCACCACCTGAACGCAATTCGCCGACATTGTTCATGTGATCACGATGTTGAAAATGACCTTTCAGCATATAAGTCAGCGTTTCAATCCCACGATGAGGATGAGGAGGAAAGCCACCAATGTAGTCAGAACGTTGATCGGATTTCAGCTCATCCATCATTAAAAATGGTGAAAAGCTCGTGTTGTTAAAACCTGCAACTCGATGAATTTTAACACCATCTCCGTCAGCGGTAGGTTGCGATGGAATCA
>NZ_JAWOQN010000872.1:0-572 GCF_033337395.1 Vibrio sp. YT-19(2023)
AAACCCAGCACGTTCATGTGTTTGAGTAGCTCAATATCTTGCACTTGGTTTTTGGTGACATCCGCTTGCAGCAACACGAAGTCTTGCAGCTTGGCTTCGACTTTTGGATCGTGGAAGGTGTACTTCTCAAACTCTTTACACGCTACACACCAGTCGGCGTAGAAGTCGAGCATGACAGGTTTACCTGCTGCTTTCGCCAGCGCCAGTTGCTCTTCAAGCTCGGCCACATTAGCAATGCGAGTAAAGCTAACCGTTGTTTGCTGTGCTTGGGTTTCGTTATTGCCAAACCAATAATTCAGTGCTGGTTGCGCGGAGGCGAACAAACCGAGGACGGCAATAATGCCAATTGCACTTTGCTTCCAGCCACCAAACTCCAAGCTGTTTTTGATGTGATACAACCAACCAAATGCCGCGATACCGAGCGCAGACCACAACGCCGTCGACCACATTTCTGGCAAGATGCGCTCAAGCAAGAAGATTGGTGCTGCCAGCAGAATGAAACCAAATAGTGTCTTCACGCGGTCCATCCAACCGCCGGCTTTTGGCAGCAGTTTGTTGCCAAATACCGCTAC
>NZ_JAWOQN010000873.1:0-572 GCF_033337395.1 Vibrio sp. YT-19(2023)
ATTCCGCCAGAGTTGATCATCGACTATCTAGCGTTGATGGGCGATAAAGTCGATAACATCCCTGGTGTACCGGGTGTGGGCGACAAAACGGCGACCGCTTTGCTGCAAGGCATTGGTGGCCTGACTAAGTTGTACGAAAATCTGGATGATATCGCGGCACTTGGTTTCCGCGGTTCGAAAACCATGGCGAAGAAGCTGGTCGACAACAAAGACAATGCTATGCTGTCTTATGAGCTGGCTACCATCAAGCTGGATGTGGAACTGGAAGAAACACCAGAGTCGCTACTGAAAGCAGAGCCAAACAAAGACGAATTGATCAAACTGTATGGTCAGTTGACGTTTAAGTCTTGGTTGAACGAACTGCTTGAAGGCGGCTCAGGCACTGTCGAAGCGGTTGAACTTGCAGGCTCTGCGCAAGCATCATCATCTTCTTCGCATGCTGAAATGGAAACCTCAGCGGTAACGATTGATCGCAGTCAGTACGAAACCATTTTGGACGAAGCTTCTTTCAATGCGTGGCTAGAAAAACTCAAAGCGGCAGAGCTGTTTGCCTTTGATACCGAAACGGACAG
>NZ_JAWOQN010000874.1:0-572 GCF_033337395.1 Vibrio sp. YT-19(2023)
ACCGATGTCTCTAGAGAATCTACTCCAACAAGTGCGCGCGTGCCAGATCTGCGCTGAGAGTTTACCTCTCGGAGCCAACCCTGTGGTTCAAGCCGGTAAAAACGCACGCATTCTGATTATTGGCCAAGCGCCAGGAACAAAAGTCCACAGCACTTCGATACCTTGGAATGATCCAAGTGGTGACCGACTGCGCCAATGGCTTGATATCGACAAAGACGAGTTCTACGACCCGAATAAAATTGCCATTGTACCGATGGGATTCTGCTATCCGGGTAAAGGTAACTCGGGAGATCTGCCACCGAGAAAAGAGTGCGCTCCTACATGGCACAAAAAGATTCTCGAACAGCTCCCCAATATAGAGTTGACTCTGCTTATTGGTCAGTACTCTCAGCAGTACTACCTCACCAACAAGCCCAAAACTCTCACGCAAACCGTTCAGCAATGGCAAGATTGGGAACCTGAGTTTATTCCTCTACCACACCCTTCCCCACGCAATACGCTGTGGTTAAAGAAGAATCCATGGTTTGAGTCGGAAGTCGTTCCCTATCTCCAACAACGTGTTCACTCGATGC
>NZ_JAWOQN010000875.1:0-572 GCF_033337395.1 Vibrio sp. YT-19(2023)
AGAAAATGGTTCATGAGGTGTCATTTGACCATCACGACCTCCATGTACACCTCTGTCAACCAGCCATCAGGGGTCAGTGCACAGTTACACTCAGACGTCCCCAAACTGTCCTCTGGGTTCAGTCAGATCACTTTAAAGGATAACTTTGGTATTTTTCAACCTGGGCCCTATTTCCCCATGTGTATGTGTGCGTATGATTCATGGGTACCACTCATTCTAAAATTGGTTCAGTATTGAGGGAGGCGGATGCAGCCGGCAGCCGCGAAATGAGCTAAAACGGTAACGGAGGCAAATGCATCCCGTATAAGTTTGCGCATTAAAAGTGCTTTTTTTTGCCACTGACCGGTTCAGCTTGCCAGTGCTATCCGTGCTATGAGTGGAGTCAGCTGTCAGTCAGTGTTGGAGCAGAGAGGGGGAGGGCTGCCCCGCTGGGTACTGCAAGTGAGTATGTGTGTATGAAGTGTGTGTTTTTTTCGCCACTGACCGGTTCAGATCGCCAGTGTTATCTCTGTAAATAGCATGCTAACTTAGCCTTTCCCTTACCTCTGGGCTGTGTGATGTCACAAGCTTTG
>NZ_JAWOQN010000876.1:0-571 GCF_033337395.1 Vibrio sp. YT-19(2023)
ACGCATTGGATTGAGATCGGCGAACCCGAACCAGATCGAATCAAAAAAGCCTCTCGCCTTGCCAAGCAGGTCAAGGTCTATACGTACAATACTAAAGCACCGGTGTGGTGGGAGAAAATGTCAGGTAAGTTTTCAATGCTTCCAGTAAGCGTAGAAAGCTTTGACTACGACGCTATCGATATGATTTGTCAGCACCTTGACCGTGGTACAAACCTTTCTGTTATGATTACCGGCACCTCTATTTTTGTTGATGTGAACGATCAACACGTCGAAGTAACAGTGAAGGAACTGCAAAGTCATGACGCCCCTTAGTGAACTGATTAAACAAATGGGAATCAAAAAGATTCCCTTCGTTGATGAGCATAAAGCAGCCAAGAAGCGTTGGTTGAAAGAACAAGCTCCGCTGTTTGCACGCGTATGTGAAAACAAGCCAGCAACGAATCCAGTACTTCACCTACTCGGGCTCCTGACGAAATCCCATATCGAAGCAAGTGCGTTGTATGAACAACACGCTCATTCGACACAGCAAATGCAAAAGGTCTTGGCAGATACGCTTGGGGATGAGCAGGCA
>NZ_JAWOQN010000877.1:0-571 GCF_033337395.1 Vibrio sp. YT-19(2023)
CGCCTTACCATCTACATGAATGTGTAAACCGTTGTCATCAATTTTGTCATAAGACACGCCCCCAAGTAGATGCACTCCGCGTTTTTCTAATGTGCGTTTATGGATCCAACCTGTCGTTTTACCCGGTCCTTTACCAACACGACCTTTGCGACGTTGAAGCACCCACACTTCTTTGTCACTCACCGCGTCTGGGTAAGGGTACAGTCCACCTGGTTGCGACATTTCTTTATCAATGCCCCATTCATGCAGCCAATCATCCAACGTTTGCCCTGCTGGCTCGGTAATCATTGTTGCAACATCAACACCAATACCACCAGCACCAACAATGGCGACTTTTTCACCGACAGGCGTTTTGTCACGAATCCGCGTTTGGTAATCCACCACTTTTTCTGCATTATCAATACCTTCGATATTGACCTTCCGCGGTTCAACACCAGAAGCCATCACAACCTCATCGTACTCTGTCAGCAAATCGTAGTTCGCTTCCGTAGAAAAATGCAGATTTACACCCGTTTCAGCAATTCGGTTGGCAAAGTATCGAATCGTTTCTCTGAATTCCTCTTTCCCCGGG
>NZ_JAWOQN010000878.1:0-571 GCF_033337395.1 Vibrio sp. YT-19(2023)
CCCTCACCTATGGTCACAAGCTCTGGGTAGTGACCGAAAGAATGAGATCGCGAATACAAGCGGCCGAAATGAGTTTCCTCCGCAGGGTGGCTGGGCTCAGCCTTAGAGATAGGGTGAGGAGCTCGGACATCCGGAGGAAGCTTGGAGTAGAGCTGCTGCTTCTTTACTTCGAAAGGAGTCAGTTGAGGTGGTTCGGGCATCTGATCAGGATCCTCCTGAGCGCCTCCCGTTAGAGGTGTTTTGGGATCGTCCCACTGGTAGGAGGCCCCGGGGCAGACCCAGAACACACTGGAGGGATTACATATCTTGTCTGGCTTGGGAGCAACTTGGGGTCCCCCAGGAGGAGCTGGAAAGTGTTGCTGGAAAGAAGGACAGCTGAGGTGCTTTGCTTGGCCTGCTGCCCCCGCAACCCGGCCCCAGATAAGTGGATGAAAATGGATGGATGGACGAGTGCAAACTAAAGGTGCTAGTTTCCAAATCCAAAGTACATTCTAATCACAGTATATTCGATATATTAATTAGTGTACAAAACATTCAACATAGTTACGTGTTTTAAACCACTGCATGTCAA
>NZ_JAWOQN010000087.1:0-1713 GCF_033337395.1 Vibrio sp. YT-19(2023)
ATTGCCAGCGGTGAACTTGCCGGATGGGAACACTTGGACGAGTTGGTATCGTATGCCGGCCAGCGCCAAATCATCGCTTTACTAGCGAGTAATGATGTGGTGTTAACTCAGGTGGACATTCCGCCTGGTGCAACACGTCAGTTCGACAGCATGTTGCCTTATTTGATTGAAGATGAAGTCGCGCAAGATGTGGATAGCTTGCACTTCACCGTATTGGGTAAGCAAGCGGATAAAGCACAAGTGTGTGCGGTCGAACGTGCATGGGTACAAACCGTGCTACAGCGTTTTGCTAGCCAAGGGTTGACCATCAAACGCATCTTGCCAGATGTATTGGCATTGCCTGTCAGTGATGACAACAGCAGTGCAGCACTGATTGGTGAGCAATGGCTAATTCGTCACTCAGAGACGGAAGGCGCGGTAGTGGATTCGGCGTGGCTGGATCTTTACCTCTCTTCTTACCTGCAAAACCATGAAGGTTGGCAACTCGATTGCTACAGTTCCGTGCCAGAATCGACGGTTGAGAGCGTATGGGTTCCTAAGCCAGAAGAAATGACGATGGCGTTGCTCGCAAAAGGCGTCGCGAGTAGTAAAACGAACCTGTTAACTGGCGAGTTTAAGCCGAAGTCTTCTTGGGGTAAGTACTGGAAAGTTTGGCAAAAGGCGGCTATCGCTGCGGGCGTTTTGTTAGTGGTGGTCGTGGCTCAGCAACTTCTCCTCGTCCACAAGTATGATGCGCAAGCACAAGCCTATCGTGAAGAAAGCGAACGTATTTTCCGTCAGGTTTTCCCAAACAAGAATCGAATTCCGTCCGTAAGTTACTTAAAGCGTCAAATGACAGATGAAGAGCGCCGTTTGTCTGGTGGCTCGACAGATGTTGCGATGTTGTCTTGGCTTGCTGCCTTGCCAGCAACGCTTGGTCAGGTGAAAGATCTAGAAATCACCAGCTTTAAGTATGACGGCCAACGTGGTGAAGTGCGCATTCACGCACGTAGCTCAGACTTCCAGCCTTTTGAGCAGGCACGTGTGAAGTTGGCTGAGAAGTTTAATGTTGAGCAAGGTCAGCTTAATCGCAGCGATAACGTTGTGATGGGTAGCTTTGTGTTGAAGCGTCAGTGAGGTGATGATGAAGAATTTAATTTCTCAAGCGCAAGCTTGGTGGAGTGGCATCTCTCAGCGCGAACAACGACTTGTGCTGGGCTGTGGTGCATTCGCCATCCTTGGCATTCTTTACTGGGGGCTGCTGCAGCCGATGAGCCAACGTGCAGAGTTGGCGCAATCTCGTATCCAAAGTGAAAAGCAATTGCTTACATGGGTACAAGACAAAGCTGATGACATTACCGCATTGAGAAAAAGCGGGGGTGTCAGTTTTTCCAATCAGCCACTTAACCAACTTGTCTCTTCATCAGCGCGCCGTTTTAAGGTGGAACTGATTCGTGTGCAACCACGCAACGACAGTGTGCAAGTGTGGATTAAACCGCTCGCATTCAACCAGTTGGTGGATTGGCTACGCTACTTGAAAGAGCAGCAAGGCATTGAAGTTGAATTTTTAGACATCGATCGTACAGACCAAGCGGGCATGATTGATGTGAACCGTCTGCAATTTAAGCGAGGTTAAGGTGAAGCGAGCAGTACTTTACGTTGTAATCTTTATCGTTTGTTTTTCTGTTAGCTTGATCATGGGGTTACCTGTTTCTTGGGTTCTCCAGCAAGCCC
>NZ_JAWOQN010000879.1:0-570 GCF_033337395.1 Vibrio sp. YT-19(2023)
TCCGACGCCTGTAGGGCCAAGCAATGCAACCACACCACCACGTTTTAAAATATCTTGTTTTGGTATGTTAATTTGATCCGCAACGAGTGACAGCAACGCCTTCCACGCACGTGCAGGCTTGGTGTCTTCTGGGATGTAACATGCCATTTGGTCTGCAAGCTCAGGAGACACGCCCATACGCTCTAAGCGTTTGATAAGCATGGCTCTTAATGGCTCACGACGTTCCACTTCTTGCCACATTAAGCCGGAGACTTGATGTTCCAGCAGACGACGAATCGAGGTCATCTCTTCGCGCATGTTCTCCAGCTCTTTTGCTGACTCGTCACGCTCTTCAGAGGATGGGCGACGACGGTCATAGCGCGTAGGATCTAACTTCGGCGTTGGTCGCTCAAAACGGTTATCTTGAGCAATCAATTTCGCCAAAGGAGAGTCCGGCTGGTATGGCACGGGCTTTTCTTGGTTGTAGCTTTCGCGGTGCTTATTTTGGCGTTGCAATAGGGCTGATAACGAATCTTCGGTTTCCGCAACATGATCGTCAGATTCTGCTGCGCGACCACTGTATTGCTTCAG
>NZ_JAWOQN010000880.1:0-570 GCF_033337395.1 Vibrio sp. YT-19(2023)
TTCTACAAAGCTGTGAAATTCTGGATTTAAACTGTGTGATCATCAGTGAGCCTAACGAAAGTTGGGAGTCGATGTATCGCCAGTTTATGAAAGGTGAATTTGATATTTTGGCACCATTAACGGTGAGCAGAGAACGGCATGAATTCAGCTATTTCCCAAGACCGCACTATTCACCAGCTTCAGTGATGGTCAAGCGATTGGGTTACAAGCCAAACACCTATTCCCATGTGTCACAATTGATCTCTGAAAGAATCGGTGTAGTCAAAGACGATTTCTTCGATCAAATGATGACTCAGCTTTTACCGTTGAAAGAGCTTGAGCGTTTTAACACGCAGCACGATCTTATTGAAGCATTGCTTAAAGGGGAGGTGGATTACATCCCGATGGATACGGCAATGCTCAACCATTTCCTTCGTTTGAGCGAGCTTGTGCCCATCGAACAAGATACCGCGATAGGGGAGTTTTACAGTTCGCAGTTGTCTATCGGCCTCGTCGCGAATGAACGCGGTGCAATGTTAGCGCCATATTTTAGCCGCGCGATCGCGATGTTGGGCGTTGACAAAATTGTGG
>NZ_JAWOQN010000881.1:0-570 GCF_033337395.1 Vibrio sp. YT-19(2023)
TGCCTTGTTCTGTTACGTCTTCTGGAAGAGAGAAGTCAGTGCGGTCGATGTGCTCGCCGCCCATCACGTTAGCCAGACCGTTCAAGTTGTGCGGTGCAAACCATGTCCATTGCCATGTGTTGCCTTCGGTAAAGTCTTCACCACGGTGCTCGGCGCGGTAAGGCCAGAAAACATCGTTTTCGTTGAGCGCTTTGCGGTCTTTACACGCGTTGTAGTCCATACCGTCTGGGATAGATAGCGCCATGTTCTCGTCCAAACATTCGGCTTTCAGGTTGTTTGCCCAAACCTTGCTGCCACTGTTCATGTAAGCCGGACGCATAAAGCCCGTTGCACCCAATGCGTTGCCTTTGGTGTCTTGCAGTTTGCCGTATTGCTCTGGGTTGTAATCGAAGTAGTTCTTGAACGATTCAGAGCGTGCCATGTAGCGGCCGTACTGCTGGTCGTTGCCCGCAAGTTTAGCGATCTGAGCGATACACCAGTCGTAGTATGCGTTCTCAAGACCGTAAGACACCGACTCGTTCACGAGCTCGTCGTATTTATCGACTTTCAAACCTTCCACATAACCCGGTT
>NZ_JAWOQN010000882.1:0-569 GCF_033337395.1 Vibrio sp. YT-19(2023)
ACATACTAAAGCTTAAAGCAACAATGAGGCAGATACTAAATAGAAACGTCAGCTGGTGGATGATACCTGCATTCATAAAACTGGTGACTTCTGGTGCCCAAATGCTCCAAACGGTTCTGCCCGCCATAAAAGCACTAAACCCAAAGAAGGCGTACGCCATCACTTGAACGGGCAGCTTTAGATCGTCTCTTTTTCCCTTGATCATCGCAACGCCACTGCAGAAGGTGACTAAGCTCAAGTAGATACTAAGAAAAATGATTCGGATACGAATAGATGGCGAATAAAATGTGAAGTAATAAAAAAGGCCACTGAATACCGGTACCAGAAACGTGAGTACATGAGCGCACTTGAGAGGGAATTTACGGAAAATGCTTACACCATATAACGTGAGCAAAAAGCCGATGATAATGATGGTATTGGAAAGAATGATCGTCAGCCAATCTGGGGCTGAGTCACGAAATCCCAATAAAAAAGGGCCTAAGCCAATAAACAACAGAGAAATGGCGAACGTTTTTAATCCTTTAATTTTGCTCTGAGTATATTGATAGCAAAGCAGGCTAATAGCATAG
>NZ_JAWOQN010000883.1:0-569 GCF_033337395.1 Vibrio sp. YT-19(2023)
AATGGCACATAACCTGGTCGACACTCTGCCGCGCCTTTACGCTCCGCAAATAAAACGGTCATTCCTAGCGCTTGAGCCAGATTCGCCGTGGCTTGTCCCAATGCACCACTACCGACGACACCTAGTGTACTGCCGCCAACATCCCCGATGGAATGAGTAAAAAAGCAGAACTGCTTATTACGCTGCCATTCACCAGCCGCAATGTCTTGATGGTACCCAAACAGGTTGCGACGCAAAGCAAACAACATCGCTATCACATGCTCTGGCACAGATCGAGTGGCATAACCACGTACGTTCGCGACTGCAATGCCATGTTCAGCACAATAGTTCACGTCGACATTGTTAAACCCTGTCGCCGCAACGGCAATCATCTTGAGCTGAGGCAGCTGCGAAAGTACCGATTGATCCAGCAGCACTTTATTGCTGATGACGATATCGGCATCAGCTAAGCGCTCAAGCACGAACTCAGGCGGTGTCAGTTCATACTCCATCCAATGATGAGGAAACTCAGGGCGCGGGACTTGAATGTGATTGGGAATGGTGGCGCGGTCGAGAAAGACCACTTTAGG
>NZ_JAWOQN010000884.1:0-569 GCF_033337395.1 Vibrio sp. YT-19(2023)
GTTTTCAGTTAAACGCCAGCCTGCAAGTGCATTTAAAATCGCGGCGAAAGACTCTTGGTGCGTTTCCATTGCTTTTTGGACGCCACGCCATGCCGCTTCTTGGCGGTCAAACTCTGAACCGTAAAGGATACTTGCAGCTTGAGAGAAACCGAGCTCTTCAGTAGTGCCATCAGCATGGTCTAACGTAACCTTTAACGAACCCGTCAAGTTGTCGTACAAATTGCCCCACGCAGATTTGCCATCGACACTCATCGCAGCTAAAAGCTTCTCTTCTTCCGTACTCAAGCGTGTATCTGCCAGTTTTCTCGACTCCATAATAGAGAAAACTTGACCGTTGATGTCTGGATTTTCGTGATCGAGAACGCGAGCAATGAACTCATCATCTGCATGCGTTAAGGTAAGTTCGAAAGCACTAAACGCTTGAGACAATTCAGAGAAAATACGCATCATACGACCAGAAAGCGCTTTCGCTTCGGCGTTAGTAGCGTTCACTGATGAGTAGCAATTTGCGAAGTTGTAGACCGTGCCCGCCAAGCGACTTGCTGCTTCGTTAGTCAGAATGGCATTTT
>NZ_JAWOQN010000885.1:0-569 GCF_033337395.1 Vibrio sp. YT-19(2023)
ACTGCGCTTTTTCATGTCCAGTAGCATCAGTGTGGTGCGGTCAAACCCCAATCGTTCACGCAGGGCTTCGACGGCTTTGTAATACAAATCTTTTAAGGAATCAGGGTTGGAGATCTCGAGTGCGACTTGCTGAACTAACTTCATGTTTTCGATAAAGCGTTCGCGCTGGCTAATTTCATCAACGTATTGAGCTTCACGGATGTCTCGATGTCGCATCTCTTGTGATGCATTTTTCTCGGCTCGAATGCATTGCCAACGCGCAGCCGCGAGCTGCATTGCGTCGTAGCTTTCTTCGTAAATATTGTGTGCGGTGCGAGCTTGGACAGATTGGATAAGTAAATAGGTGCGTTTTATTGGCGTGTTGTCGAGCATCATTATGTAGCTGTCGCCACCTAAATCTTGGGTGTGATTCCAGTTACAAGTGTTGATCGCCAGAGGAATAATGCTTTCGGATGTATCAAATTGGCAGGCCCAGTCCCAGAAAATCTCAGGGTACTTTTGAATAGGGTAAAGCTCTCCGCGAGAAAAACTCACAGAACAACGAGGATTGGTTAAAGGGTCTTCAAAAA
>NZ_JAWOQN010000886.1:0-569 GCF_033337395.1 Vibrio sp. YT-19(2023)
TTTTGGACGAGCGACTCCTATCGCGTCTGACCAGACTTGCCAATCGTGTTTTCTGCGCTCATTCGTGACCTCAATGAGCGGATACGTCTTTAAGATGTCAGAAAGGTTAACTGGATTGCTGTGGTCGATGAGATCAGGGCTGCACACTAATACCAGTTCGTCTTCACTGAGCTTTTCGCAATAGTAGTCTTGCCACTCTTCAGGGTTGCCATGCACCAACGCAGCATCAACGCCTTCTTGTTCCAAATTGAACCGTCCAGAAAGGTTAGATAGGCGCACATCAAGTTGGGGCGCATAGGCTTGAAGGCGTGGCATACGTGGGATCCACCAATGCAGTGCCAAGGCATTCACCATGTTTAGCGTAATGCGTTGAGAGTTTTGATCGTGCATCAGTGCTTCGGTTGCATCGACGATTTGTTCTAACGCTGGCGCGACTTTGCGGTAGTATTTTTTGCCTTCCGTATTGAGGTACACATGGCGTCCAATACGGTCAAAAAGCGGTTTGTTTACTTGGCTTTCGAGAGATTTAATCGCTTGGCTGATCGCCGAGTGGCTAACGCTCAGAAGCT
>NZ_JAWOQN010000887.1:0-569 GCF_033337395.1 Vibrio sp. YT-19(2023)
CAAGCGCAGGGTTTAGCGTGATGGTCACAACTTTGTTTGTTTTTAATGCTGTCATTTGCGTGCCCCTTAACCTTCACCTAGGCCAGTAGCAATCGCGTTGCCAATAGATTCCAGTGCTTGAGCCGCGTCTGGGCCTTCAGCAGAGAACTGCAATTGGTGACCGTGTTTCACACCAAGGGCAATCACTTTCATCAGGCTTTTCGCATTTACTGCTTTACCATCACCATCTAGGTTTGCCACGCGAATGTTTGATTCGAATTTCTTCGCTTCTGCAACCAGCATCGCACCCGGGCGAGCGTGAAGGCCATGTGCGTTTTTGATCTTAAAGACTGCTACGTTGCCATCTTCGGCTGGCGCTGCCACTTCTTCGCCTTTGAATAGCGCAAGAATCTGTTCTGCAGAGGCATCTAACAGTTTATTGTGTTCGTTGTTGAAAACGATTTTAGACAAGTTGTTCAGAATTGATTGGTGAGCGTTGTTACAAGCCGCAAACGCAACCAAAGCACGCACTTTTTGGCCTTCGTATTCGCAATCGTTAGCCGTCGAGACAAAAGACACACCCGTGCGAG
>NZ_JAWOQN010000888.1:0-568 GCF_033337395.1 Vibrio sp. YT-19(2023)
CGCGAGCAATTTAAAATCATTTGCCGAATCACCAACAAGCCTTATCGGCTGTGGTCGACACCGTTGCTTACCCCCAAAATGGCATCGTACTGGCTCGGCTTGGTCACCTCTGTGCCAGCAAACATCGGCAAAGCATTACTCGCGGGGTTAGAGCATGACTACATTGCCGATTCCAAAGCGATTGAAGCACGATTTCCGCAAACGCTGATCAGCTACGAGCAAGCGGTATCCGATACCATCCAAGATGAAGGCACGTTTGTGCGCAGTAATGTTTGGGGCTTTGAGCCAGCGGCACTTCGTCGATGGCAACCGGGGTATGGCTACTACCCTAAACAAGCCGGTGCGAGCATAAAAACTCAAGCCTCCGCTGCGGCATTATGGAAAGTGGCTCAAAAAATCGGGAGTCGTGAAAAAGGCTATTACTTTGCCAACATTTTGTGGCGCACACGCGAATGGCTCGACATCTTTTTTGGTGGCGGAAAACCGATTCGCGTTTCTCCTCCGGGGCCGGAGCTCAAAGTCGGCGATTATATTGACTCTTGGAAAGTAATTCGCTGCGAGGAAGATC
>NZ_JAWOQN010000088.1:0-1707 GCF_033337395.1 Vibrio sp. YT-19(2023)
GTATTGCAAGGACGCGGAACATGCCTCATGTGGCGGCCAGGACGGCCAGCCGGGATCGGGATACTGGTCGTTACCAGAGCCACCGACCCGAGCAAACCCTTCTCTATCAGATCGTTGACGAGTATTACCCGGCATTCGCTGCGCTTATGGCAGAGCAGGGAAAGGAATTGCCGGGCTATGTGCAACGGGAATTTGAAGAATTTCTCCAATGCGGGCGGCTGGAGCATGGCTTTCTACGGGTTCGCTGCGAGTCTTGCCACGCCGAGCACCTGGTCGCTTTCAGCTGTAAGCGTCGCGGTTTCTGCCCGAGCTGTGGGGCGCGGCGGATGGCCGAAAGTGCCGCCTTGCTGGTTGATGAAGTACTGCCTGAACAACCCATGCGTCAGTGGGTGTTGAGCTTCCCGTTTCAGCTGCGTTTCCTGTTTGCCAGCCGGCCCGAGATCATGGGGTGGGTGCTGGGCATCGTTTACCGCGTCATTGCCACGCACCTGGTCAAGAAAGCGGGCCATACCCACCAAGTGGCCAAGACGGGCGCGGTCACCCTGATCCAGCGTTTTGGATCGGCGCTCAATCTGAATGTTCACTTCCACATGCTGTTTCTCGACGGTGTGTATGTCGAGCAATCCCACGGCTCAGCGCGTTTCCGCTGGGTCAAGGCGCCGACCAGCCCAGAGCTCACCCAGCTGACGCACACCATCGCCCACCGGGTGGGTCGCTATCTGGAACGGCAAGGCCTGCTGGAACGGGATGTCGAAAACAGCTATCTGGCCTCGGATGCGGTGGATGACGACCCGATGACACCCCTGCTGGGGCACTCGATCACTTACCGTATCGCTGTCGGTTCACAGGCGGGGCGAAAGGTGTTCACTTTGCAAACTCTGCCGACCAGTGGTGATCCGTTCGGTGACGGGATTGGCAAGGTAGCCGGGTCCAGCCTGCACGCCGGCGTGGCGGCCAGGGCCGATGAACGCAAGAAGCTCGAACGGCTGTGCCGGTACATCAGCCGCCCGGCGGTATCCGAGAAGCGGCTGTCGTTAACACGAGGCGGCAACGTGCGCTACCAGCTCAAGACGCCGTACCGGGACGGCACCACGCACGTCATTTTCGAACCATTGGATTTCATTGCAAGGCTGGCCGCCCTGGTACCGAAGCCCAGAGTCAACCTAACCCGCTTCCACGGGGTGTTCGCACCCAACAGTCGGCACCGGGCGTTGGTCACGCCGGCAAAACGGGGCAGGGGCAACAAGGTCAGGGTGGCTGATGAACCGGCAACACCAGCACAACGGCGAGCGTCGATGACATGGGCGCTACGGCTCAAGCGTGTTTTCAATATCGACATCGAGACCTGCAGCGGCTGCGGCGGCGCCATGAAAGTCATCGCCTGCATTGAAGACCCTATAGTGATCAAGCGGATCCTTGCTCACCTGAAGCACAAAGCCGAAACCAGCGGGACCAGGGCGTTACCCGAAAGCCGGGCGCCACCGGCTGAGCTGCTCCTGGGTCTGTTTGACTGACGAGCCTGAAGGCCAACGATACCAATCAAAATGCTGCGTTCACAGCGCCGCGGCAGGGATCCGCCGTGCTGGTTGTCGGAAAAGGAGCCGCTAGTGGGAAAGAGGAGGGTAAATTTTCAGCGTTGCTGGTTCCCCGTCTGCCGGATTGGGTTGCATCGCAGGGGTGTCGAAAGAGTCAACTGCGGTCCAAAGC
>NZ_JAWOQN010000889.1:0-567 GCF_033337395.1 Vibrio sp. YT-19(2023)
GATGGCACTGAGGATGTGGCATTGCTAGAGGAGCAAGATCAGCGTCGCGTGTTCTCTCTTATTGCGAACGAACTTTCTGCTCTTACTCAGCTTGAACCAGCGAGTCAATGGTTCGCGAAAGCCGCATTAGGAATGACACCACACGATGCAGAAGAGGTGCTAGCGCGTTCGATCGCAATCACCGCAAACAACTTGGCTTGTCAGTATGAAGAGCTCTCAGAGCGTACTGACGAGCAGAAAGCGAGGATGTTAGAGTTTGCAAGGCTAGCACTGGATTATTGGAAAATAGCGGGCGGTTGGATGCAGGAAGAGCGCGCAGAATATCGTTTGGCGATGAGCTTGCTGAAAGCCGATGCACCTAAAGAAGCCAAAGTGCATGCTGAACGATGTGAAGCCATTTGTCTGCAAAACGGCGGCGATGCGTTTGAGCTTTTTTATGCGCATGACTTATTGATGCAAGTGCATTTTCAACTTAGCCAGCAATGCAAAAAACAATTGGATGCGCAGGTGCAGCAATACTGCACAACCAGCGAACTGGCGTAGGTTTACCGCCACAGCAAAAAGCCC
>NZ_JAWOQN010000890.1:0-567 GCF_033337395.1 Vibrio sp. YT-19(2023)
GACCTTCGATAAGCTCTGGCGTGTAACTGGATCCTGCGCCAATAATGGTAATTTTTAGATTCTTTTTCATCGTGCTGTTTCTCGTTATGGATAAGACAGTTTGATTAAAAAGCATCGTGATTCGCTATACAAACCAATTTAAACTTGCTATGCATTAGCCTTTCTAATTTATGTCGAGTGCCAAGATGGACAGAAAACAGCAGATGCTCTCTAACATGTACACTTTCGCCGTTGCTGGTAAGTGTCTCAGTTTTACCAAAGCCGCTGAAGAGTTGTTTATTACCCAAGGGGCAGTGAGCCAACGTATTAAGTCACTGGAAGAACAACTGGGTTTCAGCTTATTTGTGCGTATGACTCGGCGGTTAGAGCTGACTAAGGAAGGAGAGCGATTACTGCACGCGCTTAACCAATCGTTTGAGGTGATTTTCTCTGAACTTGAAGACATCAAATTCAACGAGCTGCGTGGCGAGCTTTACATCGGCGTGGCCCCCACGTTTGCACAGAGTTGGCTACTGCCGCGTATGATGGAATTTCAGCGTTTGTATCCTTCTCTCAATATCAAGCTTC
>NZ_JAWOQN010000891.1:0-567 GCF_033337395.1 Vibrio sp. YT-19(2023)
TCAATCTGGTTACGGGTTCCACCACTTTACTCGCTGACGATGTGGGTTTGGCTTCTGGGATCAACGCCGTCGGGTTCGATTTTACCGACCGATACATTTACGGCTACGACACCACCAATTTGAAAATCGTCCGCTTAGGGAAAGACTTTCAAGCAGAAACATTGAATGTGGCTGGTTTGCCCAGCCATACGTTTTTTGTTGGCGATGTTTATAATCACGTTTACTACTTATATCGCAAAGGAAAAGGATTATTTTCCATTGATTTATCACCGTTAGATACCGATCCAAATGCGACGCTAACACTTACGCAAATTACCGCGACCGCAAACGTCAACTTGACGGATTTTGCCTTTCATCCTGGCGACGGTTCGCTTTACGGAATCGACAACAACTCCGGCATTCTCTACAAATTCAATACTGCAAACGGCCAAGCCACTATGATTGGAGATACGGGCGAAACCGGCACCTTTGGTGCAGGCTATTTTGACGTCAACGGCAATTACTACGTTTCCTGCAATCAAGACGGAAAAATCTACCGTATTAATTTGTCAGCGGACAACGCTTCAA
>NZ_JAWOQN010000892.1:0-566 GCF_033337395.1 Vibrio sp. YT-19(2023)
TCTGGCGCATACACGATTCCTAGAAGAAAACCTCAATCGTCTATTCGATGAAAAAGAGCACGAACCAACGAAAGAACTGGCGATTGCTGATACGCTGAAACTGTTGGTGCGAGATTTCTATCAAGATACAGAACCAAAAACGCGTTGGCACCTGGATTTGCATTGTGCTATTCGTGGTTCGAAACATTATACGTTTGCGGTAAGCCCAAAAACGCGCCACCCAGTTCGCAGCAAAGCGTTGGTGGATTTTCTCGATAGTGCGCATATTGAAGCTGTGTTGTTATCCAATTCACCATCAAGTACGTTCAGTTGGTACAGTGCAGAGAATTACGGTGCACAAGCGCTAACGATGGAGCTTGGCCGCGTCGCTAGAATTGGTGAAAACGCTCTGGACAGATTAACGGCATTTGACTTGGCTCTGCGTAATTTGATTGCAGAAGCTCAGCCAGAGCACTTATCGAAACCGTGTATTAAATATCGCGTAAGTCGCACTATCGTCCGCTTGCATGATGATTTCGATTTCATGTTTGACGACAACGTGGAGAATTTTACTTCGTTTGTTCATG
>NZ_JAWOQN010000893.1:0-566 GCF_033337395.1 Vibrio sp. YT-19(2023)
CTTCAACAATTGCAAAGTACCTAAAGAAAACATTCTCGGAGCACTCAATTGTGGCGTCGAAGTATTGATGAGTGGGCTTGATTACGAGCGCGTTGTTTTAGCTGCTGGCCCACTCGGCATTATGCAAGCGTGTATGGATATCGTCGTCCCCTACGTGCATGAGCGCAAACAGTTCGGCAAATCCATCGGCGAGTTTCAGCTTGTGCAGGGCAAATTGGCCGACATGTACTCACGTATGAACGCTGCCAAAGCGTACGTCTACACCGTCGCAGCGGCTTGTGATCGTGGTGAATGCACGCGCAAAGATGCCGCTGGGGTGATTTTGTACAGCGCAGAATTGGCAACACAAATGGCGCTCGACGCCATTCAGCTACTCGGCGGTAATGGCTACATCAATGAATACGCAACCGGACGCCTTCTGCGTGACGCAAAACTGTATGAAATTGGCGCAGGAACCTCCGAAATTCGCCGAATGCTCATCGGGCGCGAATTGTTTGAGGAATCACGCTAGCTCCTGATTCACTCGCTAGGAAAAGGAAGTCATCATGGCCATCATAAAAAGCAAA
>NZ_JAWOQN010000894.1:0-566 GCF_033337395.1 Vibrio sp. YT-19(2023)
CTTTCGCCATGTATTTAGGCGCAGGTAACCTTATCTTCCCTCCATTTTTGGGTTACCAAGCAGGTGAAAACTTTTTGAGTGGAATGTCTGGATTCCTTTTAACTGGCGTGGGCCTACCTGCTTTAGCACTGGTAATGGTGGCGATCGTTAATGGCTCAGACAAGCTAACCGCTGCGCTACCAAAACCGCTAGCAACCAGTGTTTGGGTGATGGTCTTCATCGTCATCGGGCCAGCATTTGTGATTCCGCGAGCCATTACCGTCGCCTATCAATTTAGCTTCGCCCCAATCTTTGGTGAGGCGGCATTAGTGCCGTTTACGATTGCCTTTTGTGTAGCAACCATTTGGTTTGCGCTTTACCCAGGTAAGTTGGTTGATAACTTAGGCAAAATCCTAACACCGGCGTTAATGGCGATTTTGATCATCATGTCTGCCACTGCCTTGATTTACCCAGCGGGTGAGTTGACACAAGCCAGTGGCCCATACGTGAGTGGTCCGTCTGCAGAAGGTTTGACGCAAGGGTACATGACGATGGATGCGTTGGGTTCAATTGGCTTTGGTTGGATC
>NZ_JAWOQN010000895.1:0-565 GCF_033337395.1 Vibrio sp. YT-19(2023)
TTGAAATTAGCCTTAAACAGTCGAGAACCATACATCACAATTTCTACAGGCCAGTACCAGAATGGACTTAGCGGCTTGTAGCTCGCAACCTCGTCTATTTTGTAGTGACGACCTTCCGAATCATAAATGTCCATCAGCTCAAAATAACCGTTCCTCAAAGACTGAATAGTACATTTCCCGAACTCGGATTCTGATGCCACTACGAAGAGCGACCTTTTCTTGCTGCTCACAAGCAGCGCTGGAAATTCAATTTGCACAACCGCATCCCTCATCATTTATTGAATCAGCTAAACCACCACTAACAGGAGAGGCTTGAGCTACTTTTGCCCATTCAGGCGTCCCGTGCCACCAACGACCAAATGCGCTATATGGGGTAGGTCCATTGCCGTGAATGTTTTGGTGAATATCTCTTGGAATGGACTTCAAGTTCCAAGGATGGTTTTTTATTGAGTCAGGAACATATTTGCCAAACTTGCCATTTCTCTGAATAGCCCAATGGTGAAGCTCATTACCTCGTGGAACCCCTTGAACTTTCCTTACTCTGGGTGAGACATTGCTCCATTTT
>NZ_JAWOQN010000896.1:0-565 GCF_033337395.1 Vibrio sp. YT-19(2023)
GATTCAAGCCAGCCCGATTACGGGGCGTACTCACCAAATTCGTGTGCATACTCAGTACGCCGGACATCCTATCGCATGGGATGATCGTTACGGAGATAGACGTTTTGATGCCTACACTGGTCAACTTGGATTGGACCGTTTGTTTTTGCATGCCGCGAACATTAAGTTTCAACATCCGTCTAATGATGAATGGATGGAAATTAATGCTCCGATGGAATCCAAACTAGAGAAAGTGCTTGTTGGATTAAGAAAGGCAAACTGAACGCATTTACTATAAACAAAGGGAGCTAGAGCTCCCTTTTTACATTTGACTTATATATATTAGGTTTCAAATGATGAGTAGAGGCGTTGATTAAACTTACAAGATCTCGAAACCTTGCTTTTGCAGCATATCAATCAAATCAATCAGAGGCAGGCCAACGAGAGTGTTTGGATCTTTGCCGACTAACTTTTCGAACAAACAAATTCCCATCCCTTCGCTTTTGAAGCTGCCAGCACAGTAAAACGGTTCTTCTCTGTCGACGTAACGTTCAATTTGTTCACGGTTTAAGTTTCTAAAATGTAC
>NZ_JAWOQN010000897.1:0-565 GCF_033337395.1 Vibrio sp. YT-19(2023)
TGGCAGAAAAAATCCGGTCAACGCTAAGCCTACCGCCTTCAGCAATGACTTACCTAGTTTCACACAGCGTGTTAGACCAAGATCATCTGCAATTTTTTGAATCACTGATGAACAAAATCACCAAAGTGGAAGATCAACAAGTCATCATCGACTCCGCAAAAATGGTGTTCGCATTGTACGGACAAATGCTGCGCTCTTTGCCTTCCTTCTCAACCCAACAAGCGGCGTGAGGTGAAGCATGAACATTCACAACAGCACCATTCTCCTGACAGGCGCAACGGGCGGAATTGGGCAAGCCATCGCGCGCGAGTTAGCAAAACGCGGAGCCAGCCTCATTCTTGTTGGGCGAAACGAAGAGAGCTTGCAAACACTACAGCGTGAACTGTCAAATCCAGAACATCATGATGTAGTCGTTGCAGACATCACCTCATCAGAAGGATTAACAGCGATTAAAGATCGAGCGCGCCAACATCAAAAAGTGGACGCACTGATTAACAATGCGGGCAGCAACGATTTCTCGTTGTTAAGCCACAAACGACCAACGCAGATTGCAGACGAAATCCAA
>NZ_JAWOQN010000898.1:0-565 GCF_033337395.1 Vibrio sp. YT-19(2023)
TCAGCACCGTCTTGTGTGTCTCTGTTCCAATGGTTCTCACCAAAACAACGTGGTAGCCGTTACTCTATCTGGGGTGGCTCACGTAACATCGGTGAAGGTATCACTTGGATCCTAACGGCGTCTCTAGTGAGCTACTTCGGTTGGCGCGCAGGTTTCATCGGTGCGGGTATTGCAGCGATTGCAGCAGCGATTTGTATGTTCTTCATCCTAAAAGACCGTCCACAAACTTACGGTTTGCCAGATTCAGCAACAGCATTCGACGAAGAACCTGAGATCAAGAAAAAGAACGATCCGCAAGCAACTCGTCGCGCTCAAATGTTCATCCTGAAGCAACCAACCGTTTGGCTAATTGCAGCAGCGTGTGCAGCGATGTACATCTCTCGCTACGCGATGTCTTCTTGGGCAGTGCTTTACCTACAAGAAGCAAAAGGTTACTCACTGATTGACGCTGGCTTCGCAATGTCTACATACCCTATCGCGGGTCTAGCAGGTGCAATCCTATCAGGCATCATCTCTGACAAGGTGTTCAACTCTAACCGCCATATCCCGACTCTACTTTACGGAT
>NZ_JAWOQN010000089.1:0-1669 GCF_033337395.1 Vibrio sp. YT-19(2023)
CACTATTGTTTTTGCTGTGTTTATTATTCTTTATTATTCTTTCTTCCGCCGCCTCTTTGAACTGGAATTTGACCCCCTAAACATGCTCAAAAACTCACCAAAATTGGCACGCATGTCAGGACTGGCGAAAAATTTTATAGAATGAAAAAATTAATCTGAAAAGTGCCAAAATGGGCTCTCTAGCGCCACCTATCAGTCTAGACCACTAAAATGGCCGCTGCAGCCAGTAGGAACGTCGTAGGAAGATCGAACCAAAACAGCCGTGTTCGTCTCATCAAGACCTACAAATCACGCACTCACACCCATGCCCTAACTTCAACAGGAAGTGAGATAATTCCTTTCAAAGTAAGATTTTTCCGAAAAAAAAAAAATTCCTTTAAAAATCAAAGGGTCCGACACCGTTTATCGTATCGGCTTCAAACTCGCACACATTATTCTTCATTGTGTCCTTATCAATTATTGTGCGTAACTTTTTCAATCCTCAAATGGTTTGGATGTAATGGCGCGTCACAGGTGATGTGCTCCCAACCCTCCTGAGGATTTGTTGTGCCACCTGGACACACAAAAATGCCCGCAGTGACGGGTAGGAACCACTTAGAAAGACCAAACCAAAACTGTCTCGTTCGTCTCATCAAGACCTACAAATGTCGTGCTGCAACCCCTGACCTAACTCCAACAGGAAGTGCGCAGTTGTTATTTGAATGTAAGGTGACGTTTTGGACAAATTCTGTCAAACAAAAATTATTTGCTCCTACACCGTTTATCATAACTGCTTCAAACTTGCACAAATTACAGCTCTACCCCTGCTGAACATTACTTGTGAAGGACTTTGTCATAACTTGAACGGTTTGGATTTAAGAAGCGTTAGAAGGTGCAGGACACAACTCCTCATGATGATCTCTGGAAGAAAAGATGAGGGCCAACACACTGTAAACTTGTGATTAAGGTGACATTTTTCAGTCCATAGACATACAAGCTTTATATGTTTGCGTTCAGAACAAATGTATCTATCTGGTGATGCTTTCAGATTGAAGATGGGACCCACGGTTTGGCATCTGGAAGGATTTGTTTGAGAAAGTTTCAAGCCATTCTGCTGTCTGTGAGAGTTGCAACTGTCATTCATTAGCATAACAAAGGCTTCACTGACAGTCTGTGTGTCAAAGTGAAGTGTGTGTGGTCACACAGACATGACAGTATAACATTTACCTAACCCATTCCTAAAACTTTGAAAGAAATGCCTGATACCAAAAACCTGTAAATACAAGATATCCTGGTGAAACTCTTTCACCTTATGAAGAACTGGAATACATGCAGTCCTGCTCACTTTCTCCACTGACATTAACTAGTATATATTTGTGTGTGATTGCTGCACTTAGATCCTCAAAGCAGTTAGTACATATCAGTCAAGCTTTCACTAGGTCACATGATTTCAAATGAATATGGATGTGTTGTTTGATCATCACACATGTCAAAGTTTCATTAGGTCACATGGCTTATGTCGACAACTTTCAAAATATACGCTCACACCACCTTCATAAGAACCCTGTATTTTTAAACCTGCGGGCCCCCTTATAAAACATCACACCTGTCCCCTTCGGGACGGTGTGAACAACTAAAAAATATGAAATATTAATATATTTCTCGACATTTTTTTGCTTAAATCTTTGAA
>NZ_JAWOQN010000008.1:0-178310 GCF_033337395.1 Vibrio sp. YT-19(2023)
GAAACTCAGTATATTGTATAAAAGTCGGTCAACTTTAGGAGGTTTGGTTTCTCGTCTGAATTACGCAACAAAGCCCACCGTATATGGTGCGCTATAGATTTGATTAAGGTCACTGTATAAGCATAGATAAAACTAAACTCATTTGACGTAGCTAGGCCAAGATTGCTTATGGTTTAAGTTTCAATACTTTATCAATATCTTCTGCGCTGTGGCGCTCAGGTAACTGCTCCCATTCTTCACCCCATGAACGGTTCACAATTCGACCACGTTTTACCGCTTCACGCTCATCAATTACTTTTGCCCAACGCACAACGTTTTTGTAGCTTTCTACGTCTAAGAATTCAGCCGCATCGTAAGCACGACCCAACACAAGGTTGCCGTACCATGGCCATGTTGCGATATCAGCGATGCTGTACTCATCGCCACCTAGGAATTCATTGTTCGCAAGACGCTTGTCTAATACATCTAACTGACGTTTTGCTTCCATTGTAAAGCGGTTGATTGGGTACTCGAACTTCTCTGGTGCGTACGCGTAGAAGTGACCAAAACCACCTCCTAGGTATGGCGCAGAACCTTGCAGCCAGAATAACCAGTTCATTACCTCAGCACGCTTAGCGCCTTCTTTTGGTAAGAAATGATCAAATTTCTCTGCTAGATAAAACAAGATGTTGCCAGATTCAAACACGTTCACTGGCTCAGAACCCGAACGGTCAACCAATGCCGGAATTTTTGAGTTTGGGTTAACAGCTACAAAGCCAGAGCCAAACTGGTCACCATCTCCAATCTTAATCAGGTACGCATCGTATTCTGCTGCCGTTACGCCTGCCGCTAAAAGCTCTTCAAACATGATCGTCACTTTCTGACCATTTGGGGTACCCATTGAGTAAAGTTGGAATGGGTGCTCACCAACTGGAAGCTCTTGCTCATGACGTGCGCCAGAATCCGGACGGTTGATGCTCGCCCACTGACCGCCGTTTTCATTATCGTTTGTCCAAACTTTTGGTGGAATGTATTCGTTAGCCATTGTTTTCCCTTATTGTGTTTGAATGCATCTTCAAACTGACGGGTCTTACGCGCCAGCAAGCATTATTAACATCACCTCTTCGCCAACTGCGATTAGGCATACTCAAGATATTAGGTCGAATTCGCTAAATAAAAGTCCTGCAATCTCTTTTAGTTAGAACCTTTGGTTATGGGATTTTCTTTCACGCTATAAGTAAAAACGTCACGGTAATGTGAACTAGGTTCGAGATGCCAACGATGAGTAAGCGACACTCGGCTGCACACCTCTGTTTGGGGATTTGGAGCAACCGTTGAACTTCAAAGTCACCAAGAGTGACGTTGTTTTGGATACCTTAGTTCAAACAACTTACGTGCGTGATAGGCAGTTAAGTTAGATAGTCAGAAAGAAAAACGCCCTTCACTAAACCAATGAAGGGCGTTTTAATGTATTCGAAACCGTTACTTAGCTGATTCAAACAAACCCGTTATACCTTTCAAAGGGAAAAGCCTTGCTTCTTCCAAACCTATCAACGTTACTTTACTAAGGTCATCAATAAAGAAACGACTGGTCATCGTGTGTTTGCCACCATTAATGAAAATCTCGATGACAGAATTGTCGATATATATATCAATCGTCTGCTTAGCGTCCAATCTTGGTGCTTTTCGAATGCTACCAAATTCTTCTGCATACAAATGAGACATGTGACGACGGTCCAGCATAAACTCGTGCTCTGTCGCACTGAAGACGATGTTGTCACCTTTGAGGTTACTCAGCTCAAGTTCAAAGCCATCGCCCTCAAGGTCTAATTGGATCAAACAACTTGTGCTTTCCAGTGTATGGGATTGTGCAAAGACCACCTCTTCTTTTCTTAAACTCTCCAATTCAGGGAGTGGAGTTTGAACAAGAAAACCATTTTTCAATGTTAGTTCTCTAGGAAGAGACAACATTCCTGCCCACTGGTGTGTGACCGATGGTGTGTCGATTTCTGGCAACCCTATCCATGCAATAAGAATGCGACGCCCATTCTCATCTAAATAGGTTTGTGGGGCGTAGAAATCAAACCCATAATCTGGCTGCAAAATATCTTGGTGGTTTTCTAAAATCATCGACTCTAGGTTCAACTGATCACCCACGATATACGCAACAGAATAGATGTTTTTGAAATCATAAGGATTATTACTGCTCACGCCCTGTGGAGAAAACAGCATCACCGATTGACCATTAATCTCAAAGAAATCAGGACACTCCCACATGTACCCAAGGTCAGAAAACTTGGTCTTGATAGGACCTTTATGCTGCCACGTTTTCAAATCTTTGCTTTGATAGAGCGCCATTGAACCATGCTCGGTTTTGGTTTGAGCACCCACCACCATCAAATAGTCGTCGCCTTTCTTCCAAACTTTTGGATCACGAAAGTGCTCCGTGTAATGTTCGTTCTCAATGACCACACCATGCTTTTCAATGTTGCCGTTTGAATCCATGGTGGCAAAACACTGTGTTGGGATTCGATTCCAGTTTTGGTCACGCTTGTTGCCAGTAAAAAACAGCAAAGCCTTGTTGTTTTCCACCAAAGCACCACCAGAATAAACACCATGTGAATCGTAGTCTTGGTCTGGATGAAGACCAACACCATGATCAGTAAAATGGATGAAGTCTTTAGTAGAAAGGTGGTACCAATACTTCATTCCATGGACTGGCCCCACAGGCGTCCACTGGTAAAAGATGTGGTGCTCACCATTGAAATAGCACAACCCATTTGGGTCATTTAACAGCCCAAATCTAGGGGCGATATGAAAACTAGGAAAGCCTTTATCTTGCTGACGTGAAAGTGTCATTTCTTCGATATCACACTGAGGGATTTGCTCAAGTCGGCGATATCTTTGCTCTACAGTCCAACGGTTGTTTAAGCTCATAATTTTTCTCAACTGAAATTGGATCTGGAGATCATTGCCCAATAAATTGCAGCAATTCTGTCTGGGTCGGAAGTGCGGTCATTGCGCCTTTTTGCGTCGTCGCTAATGCACCACAGCCATTTGCCCATTGAATCGCAGAGCTAACAACAGGATGATTTTTCCAATCGTCATACCGAGACAGGCATGCCAGTAGCCCTCCGACAAAAGCATCACCCGCACCTGTGGTATCAATCGGACTAACGACTTGACCTGTGATCAGTTCACTCTGACTTTCAAAGACGCGCCAAACACCTTTCGCACCTTGTGTCACCAAGACCAAAGCAATATTCAAAGAGGCTATTTGTTTTAAACCTTGCGCCATCGACGTTGAGTCAGTTAAGAACAAAAGCTCTTCTTCAGAGAACTTAACCACATCGGCCATCGCTACAGCCTTCATCACGACAGCTTGGATTTCTGATTGATCTTGCCACACTTCATCACGCAAGTTAGGGTCAAAGCTAATGAAACCACCAGCGGCTTTTGCTCTTTTGATCGCCTCAAATGTGCTGCTTCTACTTGGCTCATTTGCCAGTGAAATTGAGCAAACGTGTAGCCAGTCACCTTGCTTAAAGTTTGGGATGTCTTCAACAGACATAAACTGATCAGCGCTCGGTTTTACCATAAACGTAAAGCTGCGCTCACCTTGCTCGTCTAAATCCACCACCACTGTTGATGTTCTTTGCTCAGGATCTTTAACGAGAAACTCCGTGCTCACGCCCTCTTGATCGAGCGTTGATTGCATGAAGCGACCAAATGGGTCATCACCTACACGTCCAAAAAACGCACTCTTACCAGATAGACGAGCAATTGCTACGGCGACATTCGCTGGTGCACCTCCGGGACATTTGAGTAAAGAAGTCTCAGATTCCGGTATTAGATCGACAACAGCATCACCAGTTACCCACACTTGATTCATCTTGCTTACCTTGAAATTAAAGCCCTGATAGTCCAACGTGTTGAACACCTTCACTACCAAGTAAAAATTGAAAAAGGCTAGCCAAGCCATTAGTGCTTGGCTAGCACCCCAAACATTTAGGAAAAGAAGTGGATTTTGGGGGACTCCACCCTTAAGGAGTTCAGATTAAGCCGCTGCTTTTCTACCGACTTTAGCGCGGTCACGCATACCAAGAACAATGGTGAGAACAAATGCGGTCAAGAACGCGATCACCATACCCGCGATGTAGTATCCAATCTTCTCTGGCGTAATAGAAATGATGCCTGGAAGTCCTGCTGCACCCAATGCCTGAGCTTTTACATTAAACATTGTAATGAACGCGCTCGATAACGCCGCGGCGCAAACTGCCGCAATAAATGGGTAACGTAGCTTTAAGTTAACACCAAACATGGCTGGCTCTGTAATACCCAGCAAACCCGTAACACCAGATGGAATCGCGATACCTTTCATCTTCTTATCTTTGCTCATCACGCCCACCGCCAACGCTGCTGCACCTTGAGAAACGTTAGACATCGCCGCAATAGGAAAGATAAAGGTGCCGCCCGTCGTCGCAATATCCGCAAGAAGTTGCGTTTCAATCGCAATGAAGCTGTGGTGCATACCAGTAATAACAAATGGAGCATAGATAAGACCAAATACCGCACCACCAACAAAGCCAGCTGTGTTGTATAGCCAGTTCAGACCATCACCTAATAGGAAACCGATATCACGCGTGAACGGACCGACGACAGTAAACGTTAGCAAACCCGCTATGAAAATCGCCAGTAATGGCGTTAAAAGGTTGTCTAAAACAGAAGGTATGACTTTACGTAAGCCTAGCTCAACCTTCGCAAGAATGAATGCCGATACCAAAACTGGTAACACTGAACCTTGGTAACCCACTTTTTGGATTTCAAAGCCAAGAATATTCCAAACCGGAATGTTGCCAGACACAGATGCGCCGCCGAATCCCCAACCATTCAGCAAGTCAGGGTGAACCATCAACATACCTAGCGCCGCCCCTAAATATGGGTTACCGCCAAACTTCTTACTGGCTGAAAATGCCAGCAGAATAGGCAGGTAAACAAACGGCGCGTTCGCAAACGTGTTGATCATGTTCGCCAAGTCTGTCAGTCCTGGGTTGGCATCAATCAAAGATTTGCCATCAATGAACAAGCCTTGAGCAGTCAATAGGTTATAGATACCCATCAACAAACCACCAGCGACGATTGCGGGAATGATTGGGACGAAAATATCAGACAGCCCTTTCACCGCGCGCTGAACAATGTTTTGTTTCTCTGCGCCAGCAGACGCAACGTCGTTGGTGGACATTTCACTCATCCCCGTCAACTTCGCCATTTCTGCATAAACTTGGTTTACGATGCCTGATCCAAAAATGATTTGGTACTGACCCGCAACTTTGAACTGCCCTTTTACTCCTTCAAGGCTATCAATCGCTTGTTCATCTATTTTTTGCTCATCTGCAACGGCAAGGCGTAAGCGTGTCGCACAATGCGCAAGTGCGGTGATGTTGCTTTTACCACCTAATAGAGTTAACAACTCTTTTGCTACTGCCGGATAATTCATTTCATACCCCATTGGATTATTATCTGAGCTTGCGAAATTTTCGGGAACGTTTGCAAAACAGATTTTTGCTCAATAAAACCAAATGATCAAAGATAAAGCAGAGAGAATGTGAGAATGATCGTCAAATTCTCTCCCTAAGAGCAGTATAGGAGGTTAGAATCGCTACTTATCAAAGAGCTTTTCATCTTCTCTTTGCAAACAATCCCAAAAACGAAAAACAGAATGGATAGGAACAATGGCGAGTCTGCATGATGTCGCCCGTCTGGCTGGCGTATCAAAATCAACAGTGTCACGGGTTATAAACGATGAATATGGCGTAAAAGAAGCGACAAAACTGAAGGTCCGCCAAGCAGTAGCGGAGTGTGGCTATGTGCCGAACCAAGTCGCTAAAGATCTAAAATCTCAAAAGACCAATCTGGTTGGTGTCATTGTTCCTCGGGTTTCCTCTCATGCCACATCCCAAGGTGTCGATGGATTAACCGATGTCCTTGAAAAAGCCGGGAAACATGTCTTACTTGCTAGCACTCACCAAGCCCACGAAAAAGAACTGGAATACATTCAGATCTTTAACCAAAAACGGGTTGAAGGGATCATTCTTTACGCCACCCACCTCGATTCCAAGCTGGTAAAAGCAATTCAAAACTCAGCCGTTCCAGTTGTGCTCGTCGGTCAAGATGGTTCCATGTTTAACATTCCAAGCATCATTCATGATGACGCACGAGTAGGGTTTGAAGCGGGAAATAGACTGGTTGCAAAAGGTTGCCAAACTATGGGTTTTATTGGTGTGCAAGGTGACGATATCGCGGTAGATAAGCAACGCTCTGAAGGATTTGTTCAATCGCTACAGCATCATGGTTTTGAGCTCGCCTTCCATGCTCGTGGTGACTTTACCATCGATTCTGGCTATTCATTGGCAAAACAACACTTAACAAAGAACCCTAAGCTAGATGGCTTGTTCTGTGCGACAGACCGTATTGCTATCGGTGCGATGAGAGCGATTCAAAAGCTCGGGTTAACACCGGGTAAAGACGTTTTAGTGCTAGGCGTTGGTGATGATGAGCTCGCATCAGTGTGCACCCCAACCTTATCAACATTTAACTATGCATTTGATAAAGCAGGGGAAAATGGTGCGAAACTGTTACTAGATAGAATTGCCAACAGAAGTTTTGAAATGAGTAAGATGGTACTAACCTTCAAAACTATTGAGCGTCAGTCCTGTTAATGAAAAAGCGCCAACTGAAGTCAGTTGGCGCTTTTCTTATTACTCTTTGTAGGTTAGGTCCCTTTAGAACCAAGTTTCCATTTGCAGTGCAAACAGAACTTCACCACCATCACCCATCGTTGCAGCACCCGCATCCTGGCTAATCGAGTAGCCATTCAAGTCTTCGCTCCAATCAACGTAGCTAACTGCAAAACGTAGCTCCGGACGGTCAAAGAAACCTGCAGCGGTAGACATCTTAAGCGTTGGTGCAATTGTCGCTTTGTAAAAACTGCCACTTGCTTTATCAATCGCATTGTCTAGGTCCATGTATTGGTATGAGCCTTCATAAACCATCTCAAAGTTCTGCGTAAACTCTTGCGCTAAGCGGATGTTGAACGATGCCCACGTAAATTCATCATTTTTAGCAAAGCGATCTTGGCTGTGTTCTGCTAGCAACGCAGGTGCTACACGCCAGTTGTCGCCGATGCGTGTTACACCATAGCTAAACAAGCGTACGGCTTTTGCGTCTTCTAACAAATCTCCGTTTGAACCGATGCCTTTAAGTTCCGCACCCAATCCATCACCCATCAAAATACCGGTTTTAGAGAAGCCTTCACTCATGCCAAAGAAGTTATCGCCATGGTAGGCAAACATCGCATGTAAACCTTTGTCCGCTGCTCCTTCTACGCGATCATTGTTATCAGCTGACGTCATGCCGCTCAGCATCAATTGCCAATTACCGAAGCGGTTGTTCATTGTCGCGATATAGTTTTCAACATCCGTTGACGAGCTATCAATCTCACCAAAATCACGACCATAGATCGAGAAGTTTGCTTTCCATGATTCGCTCATTTGGACGTCATACACACCAGCACCAGTGCCAGATAAGAAAACAATATCCGAGTCAAAGAAGTGAATGTCAAAGTTATCACGGTCAAATCGTTTACCAGCCCAAAACGTCGCGTCAGCAAACGCACTTGATTCAGAGAACATGCTCAACTTGTTTAGCTCAGCATATACCTGACGAACGTTTAATTGACTCTCACTCGCTGTCCATTCGTTATTGGTTTCCGTACTATCTGCCAACATGATTCGGAACAATGAGCTGGAACCATCATCTGCAAAGCGTTTGTGAATAAGGTTTGCTTCCACATAATGATCATCCTCAACCCCTAATCGTCCAATTGGCGCGCCAATAGCACCAGCTGCCGTCATGTAAGGACCAGTACCCACTGCACCATTCAGATCATCATTAATGAGCAGCCCGGAACGAGCGTAGCCATGAAACTCAAAGCTTGAGGCTTTCTCATTTGCTTCTGTGGATGCTTTTTCTGTCTGCTCAAGTCTCTGTTCTAATTCATTAATTCGCTTTTCAAGAGCGTCAACATCTGTTGCTGCGAATACAGGTGCAGTAACCAGTCCAAGCGCTACTGCCATCGTCAAAGTGTATAGTTTCATTTCCATAGTCTCACGTAAATTTATACTTAGGCATATCGCAAACGTTCCCAAGAAAAATCGCAAACTTATGGTGACTTTAAATGTCTATCTAAAGCCTGAATTTCAGAGCGCTCGTACTCAGAGCGTCTCTACTACTTATATCAATGAGGGCGATAATATATAAACTTTTCGGGAACGTTACCACAAAGAGGTGATTTTGTTACTTCTATCACGTTCAATTGTGTTACTTACAGAAAAATCATTAACCAGCGCACATTTGAATAGTAATGAGAAAGAGGCATTGAAAGCCTTATTAACAGGTGGCATTGTGGCAAAGACGTTGGCTCAACGTCTTTTATAGATTGTCTTGTGGTTAGAGCGCACAAAAAACTTCATAGAATCAGTGAGAGCATTTGGCTCCATGCATTTTAATATCTACAAAACTCATTTTTTGAACATAAATGAGTTTTGTAAAATCTAATAATCTTGCTCATGGTCACTTCGGCTTCGAAAAGCCACTCATTACCAAAAAGTAATCAAGCTAATGCATCTCAACGTTATTCTCTTCGACTAGTAAGTATTTAATTTGATGTTGAAAATCTGCCTCAATTATATCTTCTCGACCTTTGGACATAACGGTGTCGTAAACCATGTTTACATATTCATACGACAGATATTTATCAAAAACTTGAACTATATCGTCGTTAATTAAAATTTCACCGTAACAAGCTAAGTCTTCATCAAACGTATTTTGGTAACAAGATATTTTAGAACTATCCCATCCAGAGTAAAATTCGACACTCTTGACATCGTTATACATCGCAATTACTAACTTTTCGATTCCAAGCTGTCCTTCAGCCTCAAACCTCGACTCAAAGTTAACATAACCGATAGCAATACCTTCATTAGAAGCTGAGTAATCTTTATTAACTCCGTAGTGGACTTGATTTTCTCTAAGTTTAGAATTGCCAATAGCTTTCCAAGTTAGGCGATTCCCGTCAATATTTTCACCAAATGTAAGCTCTTCTTTGACCTCAATAATTTGGTTCGCCAGTTGGTAAGTTAAAGGCAGGTCAAGATCCGGAACGTTAGTGGCAAGACTTAGACCTTTCCTGCTATGTTTTTCGTAAATTACCTGATGCTTTCTTGGCTCGGAGTGAGAGCTTACAACTATCCATCCGCTTTCTTCAGTAGATGGGTTAGTTGATTCGGAGTTACAACCCAAAATAAGAAGAGTTGACGCGCTAAACAGTACAGTTTTTAAGTACATAGTGAGTATTCAAAGTTAATTATTTCTTGGCATTATCATTTAAATTAATACCATGGGCAACAAAATCATACTTTAATACCTCAACAGCTATTCTATTTCGAAGTTAAAATTTTTGATTAGCTACATATCTAGGTTAATAACAGAGAACGATGTAAAAGTGAATTATGTGTACTCACTCTATACTTAATCATACAAGTCCGGCAGTGCGAAACGAATAAAGTGAAAGTGTCAAAAGCCCGAATAACATTCCTCAAACAAAAAAGCCCTTTACATAAGTAAAAGGCATTTTTATTTTAGATTTTGATTAGCGAGCTATAATACCAACCCACCGTCAATCTTGAGCACTTGGCCTGTGATGTAGGCGCTCTTGTCTGAGGTTAGGAAAGAAACGCCATTGGCGATATCTTGAACTGAGCCCATGCGCCCTAATGGGGTTTTGCCTTCCATCATTTGAATAACTTTCTCTGGCAGGTTCTTGGTCATGTCGGTGGCGATAAAGCCTGGCGCGACACAGTTGACGCGTATCTGTGCACCCTTTCTTGAAAGTTCTTTCGCCCAGCCTTTGCTCATTGAGATGACGCCGCCTTTACTTGCGCCGTAGTTGCTCTGGCCGATATTACCATCCGTTCCCACTATAGAAGAAATGCTGACAATACTACCTACACCCTGCTCTAGCATGACAGGAGCAACACGTTGGGTGAGTAAGAACACCGCTTTTAGGTTCACGTCGATCACGCTGTCCCATTCTTGCTCTAACATATCTGGCAACAATGCATCTCGAGTGATGCCCGCGTTGTTAACCAGAGCATCGATTCTTCCGTGCTGCTCTACAACACTTTCTACTACTTCACTGACGGCTTCGGCATCACACAAGTTGACTTGATAACTGCTTAGCTGCGCCGACTGACTCCATTCCACGGGCGATATGTCTAGCCCGATTACGTGGAATCCATCCTCCAGTAATTGCTCACAAATCGCTTGGCCAATACCACGAGCCGCACCAGTGACTACTGCTACTTTTTCCGGTTTCATCTTGGTCTTCCTTAAATGTTGAGATTACAAATTAGCTTGTATCCCTAGCGTTTTTGTTTTTATGCCTAGTCGCGTTATAGCTGCGCTTCTCATACGCAGGGTCTTTTATATCTTATAAAAACTATAGAAACAGTCTGGGAGTCGGATGTGAACTAATCAAGGCAACTTGATGACTATGGCAAGATCAACGTAAGAAAGTGTGTTGGAAGGCGCAAAGTTACACGATTGGAGGACTTGGATAGAAAAGTATTGGTCTGATTAATCAAATACTACTTCATCAGACCAATATTACTTGTCTCTTAATCTCTTACAAAAGCTGGTTTTGTTATTTTCACCAGAAAAGGCTGAAGCAAGAGATTAAACAACATGCCAGCAATAAACAGGGTGATCACAATACTCGCACCACTCGGTAAGTCATAGCGAGCCGATGCGGCAATACCCGATAAGATCCCAACAATACCAATGCTGATACTGGCGACAAAGAATCGAGTTCCCTTCAATGCTGCCGCACATAAAGCTGGAATCACCAACAAAGCAAATTCTAAATAAATGCCAGTTAACTTGACCGTAATGGGCATCAGAATAGCAAAGATCAGATAAAAACCACTACCGCGCATAAACGCAGGTTTTAACCAAACCAATAGCAACATCGCAGCGGTAATGAGTGCCAAAGGCCAAACGTCTGCCCAAGTCGCCCATAACAGTTGCCCATTAAGAATGCCTTGAATAAAGTCTCCGCCGTGTGGGTCTTTGCTCACCAGCAGGATTGCCAGCGATGCAGACACGACAAACAAGCTGCCAATCATGGGCTCTAAATGCTGCTGGTATCGTTTCTCCATTAAGGCGATCAAACCGCAAAGCATCAAAGACATCACCCAAGGGCCAATCATTTCGCCAAAGAATGAGCCTGAGAACAGCGCGTATTGGCTCAACCAGTAGTGGCTTAGTGCTGCCCCCAATGCAGCGACTTGCGCCACCGCCAAATCTATAAAGATGATCTGACGATTAAGAACTTGCTGCCCCAGTACGATGTTGCCAACCAACGCAATTAAACCACACAAAACCGCAGGTAAAAGCCATGCATAATCCGCCATGACTTAGAGCTTCACAGGAACGGGTGGCACTAACACATCCAGTAAATCATCAATGACCTGATCGTACATCTCATCTAAGCTTTCACCCTCAGAAACGGTCAATGGCAGTTGAATCACAGGTTTGTCAGTATGATCTTGCAACCAGTTCGCTGGACGCTGATCCTGATGAGAAGAGTAAACAATCGCATCAAAACTGTCAGCATCTAACTTGGTAAGTGATTGCAGGTGAGATGTGGTCGGTGAAATGCCCGGTTTAGGTTCGAGATCGGCAATCTGCTTCATTCCGAGCCAATCGTACAAATAACGATACGTCGCGTGATAACCGACAACTTGCTTACCCTTTAAAGCAGCCCCTTTCTCATTCCATTCTTTAAGCTTTTTACGCCAATGAGCACGAAACTTCATACCATTCACTTGGTAACTTTGTGCGTTGTCGGGATCAATCGCTTTTAGGCGCTCCGTGACTTTACGAGATAATGGAATCATGTCATTTGCCGCAAATTGAACATGTGGGTTACCGTGAGCGTGTATATCTCCCAAGCTACGGTCAACGTGAGCATGAGTATCTAACATGCGCACGAAGTCCGTCGCGTAGATCATGCTCGGCGCACCATTTTGCACCGCCGCATTGCTGCTACGAACTTGCAGCATAGGTAACCACCCCACCTCTAGCTCTGCGCCCGAACACATTGCCATGTCCGCTTGGCGTATCTTCGCAATCAAAGAAGGGCGAGCTTGTACGTAATGTGGGTCTTGCTTGACCGTTGTCGCTGAATAAATACTGGCATCTGGCGCGTGGCTTTCAAGAAAGGCTTTCCATTCTGGCTCACAAACGAAAATGTTGAGAGCCAAAGCTGGCGAAGAGATGATGGCAGCTCCTGCCGCCATCATCACCAAGCTGCATTTATTCAATGTTAGCTTAGAACGCATGAGCACCGTGCGCTCCAAATGTC
The DNA here is from genome assembly GCF_033337395.1 of Vibrio sp. YT-19(2023). Classification (NCBI taxonomy): domain Bacteria; kingdom Pseudomonadati; phylum Pseudomonadota; class Gammaproteobacteria; order Vibrionales; family Vibrionaceae; genus Vibrio; species Vibrio sp. YT-19(2023). The sequence goes on from NZ_JAWOQN010000008.1 coordinate 12,464, forward strand.
ATCACGTATTGCAGAGTGAATACGTTGTCTGTCTCACTGTCTTGGTTATCAATGCGAGTGTATTGCGCACGGATAGTACCGAAATGAGAAGAATCCCATGCGATCATCGCATCCATTTCTTTATCATTCAGCTCAGTGAAATGCATGTGGTCGCCGTGTGCATGACCATCGTAGCTTTCTGCTTCGCCGTAACGTAGACCTGCTGACCAGCTTGGGTTGAAGCGATAAACGCCCGAAACATAGTATGCGCTTAAATTGTCTGGTGACTCTGCATCGTTTTTATATTTACTGTCTACCACACCGTCTAGCAGCATGTATTCAGCCGATAGCGTGAAGTTGCTGTATTTGTAATTACCGTCTGGTGCCCATTTCCAAACAAAATCAGCCCCGTAAAGGTTCGCACCTGTCACTGCTGCGCCATGATGGTGATCGTGATCATGCTCTTCTTCATGACCGTGGTCGTGATCTTCGAACTCTTTAACCTTGCCGTTTTCGTTGCGCAGGTAACTTAAACCAAACTGCCAACTTGAAGATTCGGAGAAGTCATTCCCAAGCTTCAGCGTCGTGGTGTACACGCCAACTTCAGAACCATCTTCGACAGAAGACATTTTGCTACCACTAAGCGCTTCTACACCAAATTTTACGTAAAGGTCGGTTGGCAACACGATGTTTGCACGTACACCATCATCGTAGTAGTGCGAGCCAAGGAAAGTACGATAAGCAATTGGACGCTCGACAAAGCTATCGGTGTGCATGTGTTGGTTATTCAGATAACCAAAGTCAGATAGGAATCGGCCAGCGCGCACATTTACACCATATGGCAATGCCAAAGTTTCGATGAATGCCTCTTCAAGCTCTAATTCTGTCTCATCACCGTGACTTTCAAGAACCGCGGTCAATGCGCCGTAAAACTTGTCGTCGATATTTGATGAGAAGTTTAATTCCGTATGGCCTAGACCAAAGCCTTCTTCGCGCTCAGAATTATGACGTTGGCCATCTTGGTAGTAGCCATCAACAACAACACCAACCTGTGGGTTCGATAGTGTGTCGGCAAAAACAGGGGATGCAAAAATGCTACCGATCACGAGAGACACCAATTTCTTATTCATTACTTTTTCCTTTTTGTTATGTTATAACATTTAATTTTGCGATGTTATAATATAACAATTCTCATTACACAAGCAGAAATTTAAATTAGGCTCCGATTTCATGTTCGAACTCAATCCATGAATTGGGCTATCAACAAATGAATCAATTGATGTTTTTTATACGTATACTAATGAGAATTAGTAATTAAATAAGTAATGGAATTTCAATATGTTGAATATGGATTTTTCAAAAAGAATCGTGATAGATACTGCTCAACAGGAATGGATCGCCAGCCCTTCCATAGGTGTGTGGCGCAAACCTTTGGAACGAGAAGCCAAAGAATCAGGGCATACCACCAGCCCACCAGCGTCGTTAAGTACGAGCCAAATTCGCAGTTTTCGACTCATCCTCACCCTCAAGGAGAAGAAATATTGGTGCTCGAGGGGGTATTCTCTGACGAATACGGTGACTACCCTGCCGGCACTTACCTTCGTAACCCTCCAGGAAGTCAACACGCACCATTTAGCAAAGAAGGCTGTGTGATTTTAGTTAAACTAAATCAGTTCGAATCTGAGGATCTTGAAACAGTTCGCATTAATACAAACCAAGCGAGCTGGCAGAGTGGTGTCGGTGGGTTGCAAGTCATGCCTCTGCATCATTTTGAGCACGAACATGTCGCGTTGGTTAAATGGCCAAAAGGTGAGAAGTTTCAACCACCCCGTCACTTTGGTGGTGAAGAAATTTTCGTATTGTCAGGAGAGTTTAGAGACGAGCTAGGTACCTATCCCGCTCTCTCTTGGATCCGAAGCCCACATATGAGCGAGCATTTTCCTTTTGTAGAGCAAGAAACGATCATTTGGGTAAAAACTGGTCACCTGCCGCTCCAAGCTCCTGCTCAGCACTCCTAATGTTTGCACACTTGGCATCGTCCATTGGAACTAAAATCGGCCCGCAATTTACGAGCCGATGATCATTTCGTCACTAAGAACCCATTATTCGCGAGTGGAGCCAGTCTTTGAGCTCAGCCCGGTTATGTTTTAACACGTTCATTTCGTGATCATCAATCGGGCTTCCTTGAAGTTCTAGTACGCGGATTTCCTTATCTAAAGCATTGTAGTTTTTAACGGTTTCAGCAAATGATGCATCGTTTTCGGTAAGCTGAGTAATGGTATCCAAATGTTCTGGGAATTCATGAGTTAATGAGTGATTTTCACCTAACATAGAGACCTCTTGGCTATTATTTGAGTACAAAACAGTGCCTAATTTTTGAGCACCACATGTATAACCGTAGCATCTAATGAGACGTTAATTCGTCGCACCGTCCACAAAAAGAACAACAAAGTTATTTTCAATTTTTCCTAGAAAGTGTTTTCTTTTTAGTCTCAATAGTCGAATGCAAAAGATGCCACTATGATCGTTCTATAATAACCCTCAACAATGAGAGCGATCATGCGAAAGACAATTCTAGTTACTGGATCTACTGACGGTATTGGTTTAGAAACCGCGAAAATGTTAATTAACCGTGAACAACACGTAATAATCCATGGCCGGAATATAGAGAAAATTCAACAAGTTGAGCAAAGTTTGAGGGAGATGAAAAGTGGTAAAGTTGAAAGCCTTGTTGCTGATTTATCCTCTCCCAATGCGGTAAAACAGATAGTGATGGAGATAACAGAACGGTTCAATCGTTTAGACGTCATCATTAACAATGCTGGTGTGTACGCAACACCAAATCCAAGAACTAAAGAGGGTCTTGATGTACGCTTCGCAGTCAACACCATTGCTCCCTACTTACTCACTAGAGAGCTATTGCCGTTGCTCGGTGATACGGGTCGTGTGGTTAATTTGTCTTCAGCTGCACAAACAACAGTAAACACTAGCGCTTTAGTCGGTAATAAACCATTGTCAGATGGCGAAGCATATGCCCAAAGCAAATTGGCATTAACGATGTGGTCACGAGCAATCGGACTAAAGCTTAAGAACACTGGCCCTATGTTGGTATCAGTAAACCCAAAATCATTCCTAGGTAGTAAGATGGTTAAAGATGCTTATGGGGTTGCTGGTGGTGATATCCGCTTAGGAGCAGATATTCTAACTCGCGCTGCGCTATCAGAAGAGTTTGCTCAAGCGCATGGTATGTACTTCGATAATGACATTGAAGCATTCGCGCCCCCACACCCTGATGCATTAGATCAAAGCAAAACACAGCAGATAATTGATAGTATTGAATTAATCCTAAGCAAACTCTATTAATAACAATTAAGAATTATCTTGAGGTTCGTTTTTATTCGGACCTTAAAAACAATGTATTCGATAATTGAAACTTATTATCACTTTTCCGCAAACTCCCAATAAGGTGGCGTGCCATAGTATTCAGCAAAGTAATCAATAAAGGCACGCACCTTAGGCGCAATTAAACGAGAGCTTGGGTACACAGCCCAAATCCCAGCATCCATCGCTAAAGGGTGATCTTCGAGTACTTCCACTAGCTGACCACTTTGTAATTCTTGATAAACACTCCAAACCGAGTTGATAGAAATACCTAACCCGTTTACCGTCGCGTCTCTCATCGCATCACCATTATCGGTTTTAAAACGACCAGAAGTTCTTACATTGAACATTCCATCTTTTGTATTGAATGACCAATTATTCATTCCAACTAAGTTAATACATTCATGATTCGCCAAGTCTTGGGGCTTGTTAGGTCTCCCAAATTGTTCAATATAATCTGGTGATGCAACGATAATACGACGATCTGGCGCAAGCTTTCTTGCAACCAATGAAGAATCTTTCAACTCAGCGACACGAATGGCGACATCAAAACCTCCCTCAACCAGATCAATAATGGAATCAGAAAATCGGCAGTCCACGGTTAACCCTGGGTAACGCGCCATAAAACCTTTTAATGCGGGCACAATATGCAAGCGACCAAAAGTTGCAGAGGCGGTTATACGTAATACTCCCGTTGGCGCACTCTGCCCTGAGCCAACAGCTCCCCTTGCTGCCTCCACTGTTGCAAGGACCTCCTCCGCGTGAGGTAAAAAAGCCTGCCCCTCTTCAGTTAAGGAAACTTTGCGTGTGGTGCGATGAACTAAACGAACTCCTAAGCTGTCCTCAAGTTTATTGATGTGTGCGCTAGCGACAGCAGGAGAAAGTCCAAGCTCCTGACCAGCCATGCTGATGTTGTGTGTCGAAGCCAAACGGACAAATAGCTTTACATGATCGATGTTCATTTAATTTTCAATTATTTGTAAAAAATCACCATATAGAGCTTAGCATTTTCTTCCTTACGGATAGTAAATAAATACTCCAGTTAGAAAAAACTGATGGGCAGATAGAAGTCCAGCTCAAACACCTCATCATGGCTAAGGAAATGGTTTTTATGATAGTGAACATAAGCGGGAGTAGAACGCTGCTTAAAGCCTGAATTCGGCAACCACTTCTCTAACACCATACTCAATTGAGGAAGAAGCTCTCCATATACCCCTGTTAAGCGAAAAACAGCATGCAAACCACCCGGAATCGTCATTTGATTTACGACACCGCGTACTTTAAGCGGCTTATCAATCGCCATACAAGCCACATAGCGACACTTATCGAGCTCGACCCAAGCGGGGTTGGAGTGATGCAAACCGTATTGAACCGAAAAGTCCCGATTCTCAGAGCTTGCCCACGCCTTCAAAATCAGCCACGCATTGCGAATGGAACGGCTATAACCCTCATGCCGCACATAAGCCGCGAAGCGTTGTGGAACCTCCATAATTTTAGGTTCTGGCAACTCGCGTTGAGCAACCCGATGATAACCCGCAGCCACTTCCGGATCTTTTAGATACGGCTTTTCTGCGACTTGTAAATCATGCTTTCGCCACGCGCCAGGAGACATAGCGAACGTTGCTTTAAACGCTCGGCTAAAAGAAGATACCGAGCTAAAGCCGCACTTGTTAGCAATGTCTAACACCGACGAGCTGGTATCAAACATCAGTTGATTGGCGGCGTATTCCATTCTTGTGCGACGGATATATTGATGGACAGACTCCCCTACCACATCTTTAAAAATACGATGGAAGTGCTGTTCAGAATAGGCTGCTACATCTGCTAGCTCTTTAGCCGATAAATCTCTGCTAATGTCCTGGTGAATGTAAAACAGCACGTCATTGATTCTGGAAACTTGTTGATGGCTCACGGAGTAAACTTTCGCTTAAATAGCATAAATGGACATATTTAACAGCATAAATGGACACACCAAGCTTGGCAATTTACCTATACTATTTCTGACATAAAAAAAGACAATTACGAGAAGCACAGCACATGGAAATCGCACAGTCATTACAACAAACTAAATCATCCTACATCCGAGAGATCCTCGCAGCAGCAAGCGATAAGAACGTCATTTCTCTTGCAGGTGGCTTACCGGACGAAAAAACCTTCCCGATCGACTTAATGAAACCGACGCTAGAAAACCTCGCGAATATGCCAGAGGTGTTTCAATATGGCGCAACAGCAGGCTACGCACCGCTACTTAATTTTTTGACCGATTATTACCAGCTGCCAGAATCTCATTTGGCTATGATCACAACGGGCTCTCAGCAAGGGCTAGATTTGATTGCGCGTGCGTACGTAAATCCGGGCGATAAAGTGGTGATGGAAGCACCGAGCTACCTTGGTGCTATGCAAGTATTCGGTCTAGTGCAAGCCAACATCGTGACCGTTTCACAAACCGAGTGTGGCCCAAACCTTGAAGAACTCGAACAATGCTTTGCTACGCAGCAACCAAAAATGTTCTACGCCGTACCCGATTTTCACAACCCAACGGGCGTATGCTGGGCGCTAGAGACTCGCCAAAAAGTTGCCGAGCTTTGTATCCAATACGACGTTGCATTCATTGAAGACGCACCATACCGTGAGCTGCGTTTTTCTGGTGAAGCACTACCGCTAGTTTCAGATTTCTGCCCGCAACACTCCATCGTATTGCGCTCTTTCTCCAAAATAGCTTCACCAGGCTTGCGTATTGGTGTAGTTACGGGCAAAAGCAGCTACCTTGAGCCACTTATCAAAATTAAACAAGGTGCCGATCTGCACTCTAGTATTCCTATGCAAGCTTTGCTGCATGGTCTACTGCAACATGACAACTTCGAAACGCACATTTCAACCATCTGTGCTCTTTACAAATCACGTTACGATGTCATGTTTGCTGAACTGCAAAAACAGCTGCCAGAAAGTTGCGTACTCAAACCCGTCGATGGTGGTATGTTCGTTTGGGTCGAGATTCCAGAATGCGACACCTTCGAACTGGCGAAAAACCTTCTCGCAAACTGGGTTGCTGTAGTGCCGAGCCCGGTCTTTTATCCAGAAGGTTCAAAGGTAAAAGCCGCTCTGCGTCTTAACTTTACCAATGCTACACCAGAAGAACTGACGACAGCTGTCTCTCGACTCGCGGATGTCCTCAACACATTGTAATTGAACGCGAGTGTAAGAACCTGCCTTTGAAATTCAAAAAAAGTCTCAAAGGCAGCATCAAAAAAGTTCCCCAAAAAAATTTATATTTTTCCTTCAAATCAACTCTCTACAGTAAGTGCCTGTTTTCTCTTGAACCTCTCACTCATATAAAAATGAGAACTCAATCACGTATTTGATGGTTGGAAAAGTTACGTCTATCTTTCAGTCAAAGACATCAACTTCGCAGCGTTAATGCTCTCAATTTCAGACACTTTATCAATCGTGGCTTAGCGGTTGATAAACGACTAAAAAAGCATCTGTGGGCATACCCACTACGAAGGGTTGACCAGAACCATTCTGAATGTCGCGAGCCAATCTTTTGATTGGCAATTACGTCAGTGAATCGCACCAAATGACAGAGGGGTTATCAGGATGAATACTCGAACCACGACAGGACTCGTCACCATCGGCTGGTCCGTTACACTTTCACTTTTTACCGCATTCGCCGTGTATGCCAATACGTCGCCAAACTGTAGTGACGTATTAGCGGGCAACACAACCGCCGCATCGCAAAAAATGATGGTTTTATTGGGCGAAGACATCACCAAATCCAACCGTATCACTACGGTGATTCCTGCCGAAAACAATCCATTTGTGACCGAAGAACTGGTTTCGGTTTCTAACGACGTATCGCCAAACGGTCGTCTTTCACAAAAGAGTTTGGAAGAGATTCGGAAAGTCCGCTCAAATCTAGAGAAAGCAGCACAGGAAGTAAGCCGATTACAAGGCACTTTTGAAGTGGCTTTCATCAGTTTGATTGATGGTTACTGCCAATTTTCTAATCATAAACGTACTCAACATGCCAAAATCGACTTTGACCATTTGGAAGGCCTCACTTTGTATTCAATCCCCGCTTTAATAGCAATGGTCGATCAGTCGTACTACATGGCAAAGAATCGAATCGCTAATGAGCAGAAACAGTTAAGCGACATTGAAAAAGAGAAACAGAGGCAGAAACAGCAAGCAACTGCGGCAGCAGCCGCTCGTTACCAAGACAGTAACGTACTTGTAAGAGTCGAGAACTTTGATGGCGCTAATGTGACATTTTCCGTTACTAACATTGGTTCACAAGGATCATTGCAACCAAATTTCAACTCGTTTAATGCATATCGCACAGAAAGTGGAGAATTAATCTACAAGTCAGAATCTTTACTACACCTGGCGGATACTGCCGGTAACACACTTGAAACAATGGGTATCGCTGAGCTCTCATCACAAGGTGGAAGTGACATATCGATCTCTCCTGGAGAAACCCGAAAATTCGTTACTAGCATTGCTTCAGAAGTCGCGCCACATACGCAGTTGAGCTTAGAGTTTCCAGCCAAAGTGCTTAATACCGAGCGAGACTTTACATTGTCGTTTTCTGATACATCAGCGGTGGCGACAGCAAACGTCAATTAACGCAAAGTCTCCAGTATTTGTAGAGCGCATCAAAGACAGGCGAGCAGCGCCTGTCTTTCAATTATGATCAAGCCAATAGCTACTGTTTGCACTTGTAAGCATTTGCAAACATCGTCACTGACGTAGAAAAGCTCAACGGTTGATATAAGTACAAGGTATCTGCGCCTAAATCCGCCGCCTTGAGGCGCATTTGGTTTAACGTACCCCAAACCATGTCTTTATCGGCGTGAAGCCAATAGTCGTAAAAGTGTCCTTCTGAGCCGATCACGGTACCCATTAGTTCACAGTTTTCAATCGCATTCACATTGTCCCAAAGCACCTGTACTTGCTCAGATTCTTGAGTTGGGAACGTCACACATCCCGTTAATGATGCCGCTAACGCGAGAGTCATCACTCGCTTTTTCATACTTATATCGCCAAAATTTTTCATAGATGGCAGATTTTATGAATGGCTGATGTGATGACTAGCAAAAACTTTTTATCGCGTGTTCAAGTAGAATTAATGGACAACGGAAAAGACTCAAAAGGTGATCATGCAGATAGCGAGCAAAAACCTAATAATCACAGACCTAGCAATAAAGCTGTATCTGAGATACAACAGTAATGATTAAATAGCCGCGAGGGATAGAGTTTGGTTGCTAAAAATAAGCTAATTCGCTACACAGCTACGGAAGTCGCTGATGCATTTGACAAAGAAGATGAGCTCATTAAACAAGTTCAGTCCAACCAACTCTCGCAAGTGCTATTGCTTTGGCAAGTAAAAAGTCCAACGCTCGTGCTTCCCGCGGGTAAGAAATGGCCAGTGTCTAATGAATTGGAACATGCGTTAAATACGTCTGGCTGGAAGCTCTTTTCTCGTAAAACCGGTGGTGCCCCAGTCCCTCAGGTGCCAGGTATTATCAATCTATCCCACATTTACCACTGGCCAGAAGGCGAGCCTTACAACATCAAAAAAGCGTATCTCGATTTATGTGCGATATTAACGGTTTTCTTTAAACAGCTCGGCGTGAAAGTGGATGTTCATGCTACGCCTTATTCCTACTGCGATGGCGAGTACAACCTCAACATTGGCGGGCAAAAAGTCGTGGGAACCGCGCAGCGCGTTTTACTGAAAAAAGGCGGTGGGCAAGTGGTGTTATCACAAGCATGCATTCTGATTGATGCCGACGTCGAGAAGATTGTCGAACCAGTACGAATGTGTAATCAGTTTTGTGGTCATGACGATGATATTCGTGGTGATGTCCACACACCGCTCTTCCATCATATATCCGACCGCCCGTCGGTAGATTCGCTCTTTCAGCAATTGACGAGTGCGTTTTTAACGCATGCAAAAGCGGAGTAATGAAAGGAGCAAGCCTCCCCCACACTCCGAACAGCATTTGATAAACTAAAACTGCATACCGTGATAGCGATGTAAGAATGGGCATCGCCAACGTAAAACCATTCAATCGATCGACCAAACCAGTTATCAGTTTTGCCTGCCAAAAAGAAATGAGATCCAGTTCAAATATTTATCCATGACGGAATTAGTTGAAGCCTGCGCGTAAAAGCCTCAGAATGTCGCACTTTTCGCACCGATTTATTTTCGGCGCGTTGTTATCTAACTCTACAATTGAGAATCATACATATGGGTTTTACCTCGTTAGGTCTATCTGCTCCAATCCTTAAAGCTATTCAAGAGAAAGGCTACGACACCCCTTCGCCAATTCAGGCAAAAGCAATTCCTGCTATTTTGGAAGGGAAAGACGTAATGGCAGCAGCGCAGACTGGTACAGGTAAAACCGCAGGCTTTACGCTACCGATTCTTGAGCGTTTATCGAACGGCCCTCGCGTTCGTGCTAACCAAGTTCGTGCACTTATCCTGACGCCAACGCGTGAACTTGCGGCTCAGGTGCAAGAAAACGTGTTTATGTACGGCCGTCACCTTCCACTAAGCAGTACGGTGGTTTTTGGTGGTGTGAAGATCAACCCGCAAATGCAGCGTCTTCGCAAAGGTGCGGATGTGCTGGTAGCGACACCAGGCCGCCTGATGGATTTGTACAACCAAAATGCGGTCAAATTCGACCAACTGGAAGTGCTAGTACTGGATGAAGCAGACCGCATGCTGGATATGGGCTTTATCCGTGATATTCGCAAAATCCTAGCCCTGCTACCAAAACAGCGTCAGAATCTACTTTTCTCGGCGACTTTCTCGGATGAAATCCGCGACCTTGCGAAAGGCTTGGTGAACAACCCGGTTGAGATTTCAGTGAACCCGGCGAACTCGACGGCGAGAACGGTTGAGCAAAGCATCTACCCAGCAGACGTGAAGAAGAAAGCTCCGATGTTGGTTAAATTGATCAAAGACGGCGATTGGAAGCAAGTGCTGGTGTTTACGAAAACAAAACACGGAGCAAACCGTCTAGCGAAGTTCCTGATCGAACAAAATCTACCTGCTGCTGCCATCCACGGTAACAAGAGCCAAGGCGCGCGTACCAAAGCACTGGCGGATTTTAAATCGGGTGAAATTCGTGTGTTAGTCGCGACGGACATTGCTGCACGCGGTATCGATATTCCTCAATTGCCGCAAGTGGTGAACTTTGAGCTACCTAAAGTGGCGGAAGACTACGTTCACCGTATTGGTCGTACTGGCCGTGCGGGCGAAGTAGGTAAAGCGATTTCACTAGTGTGCGCGCTAGAAGCATCTGAGTTGTTTGCGATTGAACGTTTGATTCAAGAAGTACTACCACGTAAAGAGTTGGAAGGTTTTGCGCCAACCAATGTGGTGCCAGAATCTAAACTGGATACTCGCCCAATCAAACCGAAAAAACCTAAGAAGCCGAAAAAACCAAAAGCGCCAAATGCTTCGGGTGAAAACGCTCCAGCAACCGAAAAGAAAGCAGGCAATGGTGCAAACAAACCTAAACGTCGCTTCAACGGTGGTAACAACGGCAACAAGCCAAATGGCAATAAACCGAATGGAAATAAACCAAACGGTAATAAGAGTGGCAACGCTGGTAAACCGTCTGGTAACCGCAAGCCAAACAATGCTAAGCCAGCAGGAAACAAACCATCAGGTCAGCGCCGTAAGCCTCGTCCGCAAGCTGCAAACTAACCTGTAAACGGCCCCCGATAGCAAATACAACAAAGCCGCTGATAATCTCAGCGGCTTTGTCTTTCTTAGAACACAGTTTTCTAGAACACTGCTTTGTTAAAACAGCCTACATTAAAGGTGTGATTCGAATATCTGCGATTTGCGCTTCGTTCTTTTCACCCTCAATACCACCAGCGTAGATGTAGGTTTCATTCGATTTGAGGTAACTCATATTGAAGTGGTCCTTCAGCGCGATCTGATAGTTTTTCCCTTGCTCCAACGCTACTTCAATTGGCGTTGAGTAACGCATACCTTGGTTTTCACCAATATGGCCCATCTGCAAGTAACCTTGGCCAACCACTTTACCTGCATCATCCAATACCTCTAACAGTTTCACGGTGTTCGTGATGCCAGTATTAAGTTGCCCCAGGTTATTGTTGTACCAAGCATCGAACTGGTAAGTGCCCGTTACAGGAGCTGTAAACGACTCTGCACCTTTTACGATGGCACTCTCTTTGCTCACCGTAACCACTGAGACATTGTCTTTGAGTGGCTGATATTCGCCATCAAGTTTGATGCGGATCTCTTCACCGACACAAACTGGTTGGCTCGGATTAGAGCGGAAACCTTTATCGTTAATGCTTTCAGCCAAATAACACGCAAAACCTGTTGGCGTATCGGAATAAGATTGAGCAATCACGTTCTTTTGAATCAGCTCGCCATTGCGATACAAGTTCACGTTGTACTTGCTCATCACGTCAATCGAAACCGAATTATCAACGCTTTTTACCACCAATGTTGGCTCTTGCGGAGAATAAACGCGGCTATCTTCACTCACATACGGTTTCACCCCAGAAACTAAAGTAATGCTGCTATCTACATTCACAAGCGCGCCCAGTGTCACGTGGAAATGCCCCTCTTCGTCCATCGTGACATTTTCAACTGGGTAGTAACCTGTTTCATCTTTGCTTACTTCAGGCAAGTCAATCGTTACCGAGTAGTTCTTTCCTTTGAAGGCAAAGTTTTCCAACGTGATTTGTTCAGACTGAGCCAACAAGTTATTGCGCACCCAACTTGTGATAAATGGCTTCACTTCCAACTTACCTGTTTCGGTATGGATGCCAAATAGGGTCTCTACCACCATGTTCAAGTAGCCACCCACAGACCAAAGCTGACGCTGAGAGTTAATCACTGGGCCATCCAAGCTCGGATCTTCGCCATGATCACTATGGATGATGAATGACTTACCAGAAAGCCACTCTAAGTTTTCCATGTTGGATAAATTGGTCGCTGTACCACGAACCAACGATTGAATGGCATTGTTCGCTGCTGCCACGTTTTGTGTTTGATGCGCGGCGCGCAAGCTGTACGCGGTAACATATGGCCAAATTGCGCGGTTATGGTACACAGGCACGTCTGGTTGTTGAGGGAAATAAACCGGCACGCCAAACTCACTGTGTGGGTAATTGGCCATGATTTGTTTCGCCTGCGCATCACTTGCCACACCACTGATGATCGCCAGTGCTTCGCCCAACATGTCATATTTGTCGACCGCGATGTCTTTGCCATTATCAAACAAATAACTTACGTACATACCGCGTTCGGCATTCCAAAACTGCTCGTTGATAGCGGTTTTTAGCTGTGCAGCCCACTCGGTGTATTTGACCGCGTTGGTTGAATCGTACTTCTCTGCCAACTTAGCCGCGAGCTGAATCGCGCGGTAGTGAACCACGTTTGTCGATAACGCTTTGCTGCTACCAATCGCATTGACATCGTTTGGCGTCCACGTTGAATACGTTTGCTCACGCCAATCAAGGAATGATTGCTCACCAGTGTATAAACCAGATTTCGCATCAAAAGCCGCCAGGCGATCGGCTTCAAGTGTATTACTGATCGCTTTGTAAGCGCGCTCGGCAAATTGGTTGTACTCTTCTCCATCCAATGCCGAAAGTAAGCGTTCTGCACCAAGCGCCCAAGTCGTGCGGTCGGTACTAATTGGCCAGCTGCCGCCAGTGCCCGTATCTTGCACAATCTGCTCGCCATCGTATTGCTGAACGGTCGTGTCGCGGAAAGCAGACAATTTGAAATTCAAACCATTCTGCACGCGAGTTGGATTCATCAATGCAAGCGAAAGGTCTGCTGCGTACGCCAAATCACGCGTCCACACGTAATGCCACTTCGCGCCCGTCTCAAAAACTTCCGCTTTGATTGGGTTGTTGTAGTTGTAATTGCCGTCTTTGATTTCAGAAACAGCAAGCTGGTCTAGCTCTTTCATCGTCAACGCAAACAACGCATCAAACGCGACATCATCCGACACCACTCGCGGCCCTGTTTGTTCATTAATCACTAAGCCTTGGTCGAGCGCATCACGCAATTCTGTCGTCGTTGAAATACCAAATTCACGCAGTTCAGCTTTAGGATCTTTCACCGAGAAAATCACGGTATCACTCGAGTCATCGTAATTGGCGAACAGTTTCACTTCTCTGCTCTGATGCCCTTCATGCACCATTGCAGGGTCGAGAATCGCATCAGAGTAGTATTTTTCCGCTTCTTCTTGCGTTGCTTTCGTCACAGTCATTGTCGCGCGACTTTCATCGGCAAAGCTCACAGAAAACTTGTAATACCCTTTGTCTTCAAACGTGATCTCAGAGTTGCAATCATCGTTCATACACGCTTCATTCGTGTCTGGTTTTGGCAGGTACTCTTGAGCTTTATCGAACGCCGCGGGCTCCTCAAAATAGGTGTATTGGATCTGCCAACCCGGATCAGCAATCTTGAACTGATTGCTACCTCGGGCGACGCGCAGTACGGTTTCGTACTCGTTATTACCCAAATAGTTTAGCTTGGCATGCTCTGCCGTGCCCCAATCCCCATTTAAACCACGTAAATATAAGTCGGCTGAAATAATTGGTTTGTCGACCGGCACAGGCGCATCAGAGGAATCTGACCCACATCCAGCAAGACCAATACAAGACGCGACAGCAAGCGCAATAAAACTCGGTTTCATGTTCATCCCTTAGATTGTTGTTTTGGCGACAGTCTAAAGAACACCTTTTTGAGGGGAAAATAGGAAGTCAGGAGCGAGCTATAGATAACATCTATACGTCAGACCCCAACAGTGATGTAGATCTATGAAATGCGCATAATTTCAATCAAATGAGATTACAGATTTGTGATTTATAAATGAAATTGTGCAAAATACCCCTCGTTCTTAGAGGGGAAAGAAAATGGACAAATCTCTGCAGCAATTTTTACTGGTTGCACGCTGCCAAAGCATCAGCGCTGCGGCAAGAATGGCAGGGTTAAGCCAGCCAACGGTAACAAGCAATTTAAAGAAGCTGGAAGAGAATCTCGGCGTAACGCTGTTTGAACGCCATCCTAATGGCATGGTGTTGACCGAATACGGACGCATCCTCTATCGCCATAGCAACGCGATGCAGCATGAATACAACCAAATGATGCAAAGCATTGATGAACGGAAACAGTACCAAGTCGGAAAAATTAAAATGGGTACTGGCGATGCGTGGTGGCCGCTATTCGTCAAACAAGCACTCAATGAACATCTGACCAAGCAGCCTTCGGCATCTACGCACGTCGAATTTGGCAATCACTTAGGCTTGATGGATTCATTAATAAACGAACAGATTGAATTCTTCATCGGCCACGAGATTGTCGGCTTGTCGTCTAAATGCGATGTTACGTTTATTCCACTATTTCAAACGGTTGATGCCTATTTTGTTTCCCCAAACCACCCACTGCTAGGGAAAACCGTCACCGAAGAGATGCTGCACGAATACCCTGCTCTTTCGGTCACTTATGACGCTAAGAAATTCGCTCACGTCATCGATAACCCAATCCCGAAACAAAATGAACGCGAAAGGCAGCAACTGGATGACAGACCGACTTACGAAGTGGATTCTCTGCTCGCCAGTATTGATGTACTGAAAGAAAGCGTCGCGGTGATGTCTTATACCCGCCATCTGCAATCGTATTTGGAATCCTTTGGCTTGCGATGCTTAACCATGGAAAACGAACCAAACCCTGGCACCGTCGGGATTTATCGCCACCGCCGAGAAACCTCGGAATCGCATCTAGATCTGATTGCGGGCATCACTCAGCGCGCTAAATTGCTCAACTAGAAAGTCCAAAAACAGGCGAACTCTTTTCGGTTGATATTGACGGCTTTGATAAATGACATGCAGATCCGCTTCAGCGCCTTGCGAGAAGGCGCTGAAGTTTTTCATATACCCATCCAAAACCGTTACTAAACGTTGTTGTTTGAGGTCTTGCTGAATATCTAAAATCGATTTCAACGCAATCCCCGCCCCCTCCAACGCCCATTGTCGAATCACTTCACCGTCATCAGAACAGCGCTTTGGCGTGACCGTGATCGTTTGGTGAGACTCTTCATCTTTAAAGTGCCACGTTTTTAATTCTTCATTGCTGCGCACCATGGCTAAGCAGCGATGATCCGCGAGATCTTGTGGGCAGTTTGGGACACCTTGCTTCGACAAATAATCAGGTGACGCGCACAGCACACGTTGACTCGACGCCAGCTTGCGCGAAATGAGATTGCTGTCCGCTAACTCACCGTAACGAATCACTAAATCGAGCCCCGATTCAGCCAAGTTCGATAAATTGTCATTAAGATAAAGATAGGGCGTCACATCCGGATATTGCTCAGAAAAAGCCGACACCATCGGCGAAATAATTTGTTTGCCAATATCTCGTGGAGCTGAAATTTTCAACGTTCCGCGCACTTCCGAAATACCCGTTTGCAGCAAGTTTTCCGTCTCTTTCACGCTATCAATGATGTTCAGACAAGCTTGATGGTACATTGCCCCTGCGTCCGTGAGTGATACGTGGCGTGTGCTTCGGTTGAGCAGCTTTACACCATAGCGTTCTTCTATCGCTTGCAGCCTTGCCGTTACCGTCGCTGGAGATAAACCTAGCTCCCTTCCCGCCGCTGCCAGACCTTGATGTTTAACGATGCTGACAAACAACGTCATATCCGAAAACTTATCCATCTTCGCGCACTTATTATTTTGAAAAACTGAATAATCAATTCAGATATTACCCAATTATCAAATTAAGTCGAATCCATATACTGACCCTATCGACATTGTTTAGACCCAGAACGTTATGTGACAGGGCAAAGTTAAACGCCGTAACGCTGTACAACGCACAACAACACGCCCTGCCCAGCCAAGAGATAGGAAACAAAAATGAAACTGTACATTTATGAACATTGCCCTTTCAGCGCCCGCGTCCGTTTTGTTGCAGGCATGCTGAATATTCAGCTCGACGTCATCAACATTGCTTATGACGACGAGATCACCACCACAAACATCATCGGCGCAAAACAAGTTCCTCTTTTGATCAAAGACGATGGTGAAGCGATGGCGGAAAGCTTAGACATCATCAACTACTTCCTTGAATTGGCATCTTCCAATGAAAGCAGCCAACCCTCAGCACCGGTTTTAGACTGGCAAAAACAAGCGTTTTTACCGCTACAAAAAGTCGGGTATCCGCGTTGGTCAAACATGACGTTACCGGAATTTGCAACAGAAACCGCTAAACAAGCATGGCGTGCAAAAAAAGAAACCGAAGCGTTAAATTTTGAAGCTTTGATTAACGATACACCTGCGATTGCGAAAGAAGTCGCCGCTTTGATAGAACAAACTAAACCCTTGCTCAACCTAAGTTCAGAAAAGCAAACGTCACTGGTTGATCAAGCCATTATGTTTTCCATTCTACGCGGCTTTTTCAGTGCGCCCGAAGTGCAATGGGATCCAGCCGTACTTCACTGGATGGCAACCGCTCGTAAAGCGACCAACGTGCCAGTACTTATCTAAGGAGCGCAACATGCAACAAAGACCAAATAAGCTGTTTGAACCAGCTCAACTGAAAGCGTTGTCACTACAAAACCGCATTGTCATGGCACCAATGACTCGCGCACGCACCACTCAGCCGGGCAACATCCCGAATGAGATGATGGCAACGTATTATCAACAACGCGCTTCTGCCGGGCTGATCATTTCCGAAGCCACACAAATTTCGGACGATTCTCAAGGCTATTCGTTCACCCCTGGCGTTTACACCGATGCTCAAGTGGC
The DNA here is from genome assembly GCF_033337395.1 of Vibrio sp. YT-19(2023). NCBI lineage: Bacteria > Pseudomonadati > Pseudomonadota > Gammaproteobacteria > Vibrionales > Vibrionaceae > Vibrio > Vibrio sp. YT-19(2023). Next base: position 29,639 of record NZ_JAWOQN010000008.1, read on the forward strand.
GGGCTGGCAGGGTGTGACCCAAGCGGTCAAATCACAAGGCGCAGCGATGTTTTGTCAGCTATGGCATGTGGGCAGAGTGTCTCACCCAACATTCCAAAATGGTGAACAGCCTATCGCGCCATCTGCGCTCGCTCCGGTAGAGACGCAAGTTTGGATTGCAGATGAACAAGGCAACGGCAATATGGTCGATTGTGTTGAGCCTCGCGCCATGACACAAGCGGATATCAACCGAGTTGTCGGTGATTTCGCGAACGCAGCCAAACGCGCTATTGAATCGGGTTTTGATGGTGTAGAAATCCATGGCGGGAATGGGTATCTGATCGATCAGTTCTTAAGAACCAACTCAAACCATCGAACAGACAACTACGGTGGTTCACGAGAAAATCGTATCCGTTTTCTTATCGAAGTAGTGGATGCAGTTATCGCCGCTGTTGGTGCGCATCGAGTTGGGGTGAGATTGGCACCATTCATTACGTTTAAAGATATGGACTGCCCAGATATCGTGCCAACGATCCTAGAGGCATCAAAACAGCTACAGGAGCGCGACATTGCCTACTTGCACTTGTCCGAGGCCGATTGGGCCGATGCACCAACGATTCCCGAGACGTTTCGAATCGAACTTAGAAAGCGCTTTCGCAACGCTATCATTGTCGCAGGTCGCTACGATCCTCAACGAGCAAACGAAGTGTTAGAGAAAGGCTACGCGGATCTTGTCGCATTCGGACGACCATTCGTAGCAAACCCAGACTTGGTCTCTCGATTGCAACATCACCATCCGTTGGCAGAACTCGATGGCTCAACGTTGTTTGGCGGAAACGAACGAGGCTACACCGATTACCCTGCTCTGCAGCAGGAATGCGCAGAACAGGCCTAACAAAAAAAGCCCCAACCTAGCTGCTACGGTTGGAGCTGTCACCAAACTAAAATTGGTTTTAGCTAGCTTAATCTGGCTAAGAGTTAAATCACTTCTAACGCGCCGCAGCGCCAAGGTTCAATAACGACTTTGATGTGGTCATTTGGCGTCATTAACTGTCTAAACGCATCTTCCACACCATCGATTCCCACTTTGGCGGTGAGCATTTTCTGCCAAGGCAACGTGTGTTCGGCAATCGCTTGTAGGCATTGCTCAAACTCGTGCGGTTGGTAGTAGTAAGAGAATCTCAAATCGAGCTCTTTTACCGTCGCGTACGCGTAGTTAATGATTGCGGGTGTAGTATGGATACCCGAGATGACGATTCGCGCTCGGGCAGGGGCGCGGCGCAGAAAATCGTCAATCAAAGTATGCTTGCCAACACACTCGTAAATGACCAGACGTGAGTTCATCGCGTACTGCTCACCAACGGCGATCTCGTCTTCCCTGGTCGGGTTGATCAATCGATTTGCGCCAAACTCACTAGCAAGTTGCAGTTTCTCTTCCTGAAAATCGACCGCAAGAATATTGCTCACGCCACGTTGTTTCAGTGCAGCAATCACCGCCAGCCCTATAGGGCCGCAACCGACAACCAGCGCGGTTTCTTCCGTTTCGATTTCACTGCGATTGACCGCGTGCAAACCGACTGCCAGTGGTTCGGTCAATGCCGCCGCCTCAGACGGCATTCCGTCTGGGACAGGTAGCAATAACGCTTCATCAAGCAGGAAGTACTCAGAGTAAGCACCATAAGTACCTGGAGTGACACCAACGCCCGCGCCATTTTGACTGAGCAACATCGGCACTGAGGTGACTCGGCGACCAACAGCCAACGTCTGCTGAGTGTCAGCACCGTATTCGACAATTTCCGCACAGAACTCGTGCCCTAACATCACTTGAGCGTGCTCACCGGCTTCATCAGGCATCAACCCGAGCTGGTGGAATACATCAAATACCTCATCCGCGTGTCGAGTAATGTGAAGGTCGGAGCCACAAATACCGCAAGCTAGACTACGAACCAACACTTGTCCCGCTGCGGGTTTGGGGATTCCGACTTGCTTCAGGCGGACACTACCATTCTGCATTACGATACTGTTCATCTGTTGCATGGGGTTACTCCGCTAGCTCATCGCTGAGGCCAGCAATGGCACCCGGTTTGATGTAGCGCGCGGTGAAGCCTTGTGCTTTCGCTGTTGCAATAACAACCTGCTCAATCCAACCCGCATCCATGATATTGATGAAGTTACCTTCTTCGTCAAAGTTAATGTTTGCACCTTGGATCACCATAAATCCGTCGGCACCGCCTGAGCTTTCAGGGCAGTGGAAGGTATGAATCGAACCGCCTGGCTCATATAAGTAGCTGCCTGCGGTTTGGAGTTGGTCTGGGTACTCGATGTAGTGCCAAGCGCCACTTAGGGTGTAGAAGTGCACCACACCAGTGTGGTAGTGCTTAGGCAGAGTGATACCCGGTTTGAATTTGGCGCGAACCACCCAAGTACCGTTTTCTGGGTCTAGAAACAACGGGTAAACATCAACACCCGGTAGCGCGTCTTTGATGATCGACTCTTCATTAGTATTAAGAGTTAATAGGAAATCTTGATGCTGAATAACTTCTGGTAATGACATAACTTACATCCTCGCTATTGCTGTAATGTGGCGTACTCGCCTATCCCATAAGTGGGTACTTAAAATTCTCGAAACCGTCAGATGCGCTGATGGTACAACCGTTGATACAGTTGGCTTTCTCGCTTACCAGAAACGCCACCACATCAGCAATCTCTTCTGGTTGTGTGAAGTTTTGACGCATCTGTTCTTTGCGAATGTGGTCCCACAGGCCAATCTCTTCGTATTGCCTTAACATCGGAGTATCAACGCGTCCCGGAGCAACGGCGCAAACACGAATACCCAATGGTGCGAGTTCTAATGCGGCGCATTTGGTCATCATATCGACTGCGGCTTTACTGACGTTGTAGGTAAAGGTCATCTCAGACGCCATTCGTGCGTAAACAGAAGAAGTATTGAGGATCACGCCCGGCGTGCCTTGCGCTTGGAATTGTCTTCCAGAGGCAAGAATGCCGTAGTAAACGCCATTTTGGTTGACCTTTGAGATCGGCTCAAAATCGGCAATTGGGTCGTGGTCAAGCAGAGGTTTCGGTGCACCGATGCCCGCGTTGTTGACCATGATGTCAAGCGAGCCAAACTGTTCGACCGCGCACTTCACCATAGCTTCAACTTGTTGGTAATCGGTGACGTCCGCGACAAAGGTTCCCAACTGCTTTGAGTCAAAACTTGTGTACATTTGCAGTGATTGTTCTGAAATATCGACAGCAAGCACTTTGGCTCCTTGCTCTCTCAGCTTTGCAATGATGGCTTGGCCAATTCCACCAGCTGCCCCAGTCACAATGGCCGTCTTATTGATAAGTTCCATACACCTTCTCATCCATGCGTTGTTGTTATCAAAATGTAACCTAGATCAACTCACTGACACTCACTTGACCTTTTGCGAAGTAAATTTGATACATTGCGATTTACAACCTGTTAACATTTAAAAATCGAGACATGTATATCGTACGAAGTGGCGCTGCCGATAAATTTGATAGCTTGGTTTCCGAACTGGGGCAGAATCCGGTTGAGATTATGGCTGCCGCCGGGCTGTCTGCGGCGCAGTTTCGCAATCCCGATACGTATCTCGCCTACCCTAGGCTGGCTGAATTGCTGGAGGAAGCGGCTGCTCGTTGTCAGCAACCGCTGTTTGGCGTGTTGCTCGCCGAGCGTCAAAACCTACAGAGCTTGGGAGACTTGCCAATGCTGGTTTCCCGGGCGCAAACGGTCGGTGAAGCCTTTGCGCGGGTGAATGATTTTCTCTATCTGCATTCGTCAGGGGTCACTCTCAACATGACGCCACAAGATGATTGGGTACGGTTGTCGCTCAATATTGATGTGCACAGCGAACGAGGTATCGCACAGCTGATGCAGCTCAGTGTGTCGCATCTGGCGATGTTTATTGCCTGTCTGCTTGATATTGAAGCAAGTCACTTCTGTTTACACCTCACCCAACACGCGAGCTTCGAGACAGAACAGAGTGAATTTGCCCAGCAGAGCAAACTGCGTTTCGGTGATAAGTTTGACGGTATCCTACTTAAAGCGACTCTGCTTAACGCTAAGAACCACCAAGATGAAGACGCCCTAGAGCGCCATTTTCAACAGCACCTCAAAGAGCTGCAAACCCGTTACCCCAACAATCTCAGTGACCAAGCAGCAAACATGATTGGCCGTCTGCTCTCAACCGGAGAATGCAGCGTTGAGCGCGTTGCAAGAGCATTGGACCTGCATCCGAGAATGCTGCAAAACAAGCTGAAACAACAGGGCACAAATTATCGGCAGCTTTTACAACAAGTGCGTCAGGATTTCGCCGAACAGCGATTGCATGAGAATATTCAGAGTATTACCGATATCGCGTTGCAACTGGGCTATGCAGAAACTGCGGTCTTCAGCCGCCACTTTCGCCGTTGGACGGGGAAATCGCCGAGACAATGGCGACAAGAAAAAACTCAGTTACAAACGTTTAAGCCCATCAGATAAAAGCATAAATAACCTATCGCTCAGACCAAAAAGTGTGAGGTGGGAGGGTTGGTATCGAGAATTTCAGCAATCACAGATAACCCGTGTTTGATGTAGCCTCGGTTTGTTTCTGCTCCCAAACTGATTCGCACGTAAGGCATTGGCTGATTTGTATCGAGAACAAACGGTTTATATCCCGTGATCTGCACCCCTGAACGCTTTGCCGAAGCAACCAGGTCATCGCTATTCCACTGCTCGGGTAGTCTCAACCAAATGTGCTGTCCATTCGGGTGCGAGCTATAAACATGCCCTTCTAAAGCGGCTTTTGCTATTCGCTGTCGCTTAGCAAACTCATTGACTTGAAAGCGAATAAGTCGATTTAACGTACCGTTTTCGATCCACAAATGAGCAACTTCAAATGGTAATGGAGTCGCAGACCAACTCGTTGCCGCTAAACGACCAATCGCGTGCTGCAAAAAATGACGTGGGACCGTCAGATAGCCAGTGCGCATGCCTGGCGCTACAACTTTGGTTAAACTGGTGACATAGAAAGCTTGTTCGGGTAACAATGTGGCAAGGGGTGGGACACGGTTAGGTTCTAGTGCTCCATACACGTCATCTTCAATTACATAGATGTCGTATTGCTGCGCAATATTCGCTATCGCCTCTCGGCGTTCAACATCCATATGCGCACTAGTCGGGTTAGCCATGCTCGGTGTGCAACACAATACCTTGATTGGTTTGTGTTTACATGCCCATTCAAATGCATCCGGCGTTATACCAAACTCATCCATTTCAAGTGGTTGCAACTTAAATCCAAGCATTCTCGAGCGAGAGATCAAGCCATGATCAACCAAGTGACCACAAGCAACTAAATCGCCGTGTTCAACAACTGTGCTTAAAGCCAACGTTAAACCATGGCATGCGCCATTTGTGAGTAATATTTGATCGGCACCCACATCCAACCCTTGGCTACTTAGAAATCGTGCTCCTGACTCAATATGATGAGGCTGACCTGTTACCGGCTTTGCTTTACTGATCAAACCACGATTGTTTGTTTGCCCAGCAATCTCCATTAACGCCTGATTAAAAAGCGTAATGTGGCGATCGGTCACCACTGGATGTGCAATCGACATATCAATTTCATCCGGCGTTTCTTTCATCTCTTGTGTCAGCATGAACTCCGTGTCCGTACTTTCATCCACAAAACCTGATTTGACAAAAGTACCATTCCCAACCCAAGACTCGATCGCTCCTTTTTTCTCTGCATAACCATATGCATGGCTCACCGTTTGTACGCTGACGCCAATTTGCTCTGCAAACTCACGATGTGTGGGTAATCGAGTTCCCGGTTTTAGATAACCACTGCGGACACATTCGACAAGATAGTTACCAATGGAGATGTATTTAGCGGTGCCTGGCCGAATGATCGGGTTCAAAGAAATTGTCATGACACAATATTTTAATTGATTCATTTTTAACGCTCATTGTAACTTCCATTTAACAAATGGCGAACTTTAACTCACAAAACGAGGTGAAATGCACAAAAATAAACCACAATTGTAATGATTGACATGAAATGTATGGGTTAAACAAACATGTTAAACAGCATCGTTTAATCCAAATACAACCCCAGAGGTAAATTGCAATCATTTTTAACGCAGATCTGGCTAGCTGGTAGAAGGTAGAAATACCTCAGCGTCTCCGAAGGCCCATAAGGCGTCGGATTTCTAACAAGGAGAAAATATGAGAGGCGTTGCTTTGCATTTTACACTGGATGAGTTCCAGGATCGGTTAACGAAAGTTCGGCAATCGATGGAAGAAAGAGAATTGGATGTCCTTATCATTCATGACCCTTCTAACATGGCGTGGCTGACAGGCTATGATGGGTGGTCTTTTTACGTGCCACAATGTGTCGTTGTTGGTCCATCTGATGAACCTGTTTGGTTTGGACGCTGCCAAGATGCCAACGGAGCATACAGGACTGCGTATATGTCGGCAGAAAACATTACCTACTATCCAGACCATTATGTAATGAACCCGCCGTTACACCCGATGGATTTCCTAGTCGAAGCCGTACTGGCTCCGCGCCTTTGGGATCGTGGTCGCATCGGCGTAGAAAAAGATAACTATTACTTTAGCGCCACCGCTTACGAATCACTCACTACGCACCTACCGAATGCTCAACTTCTCGATGCAACTGGACTAGTCAACTGGTGCCGCGCCGTTAAATCCGATCAAGAACTGGCGTACATGTACCGTGCCGCTCGCATTGTTGAAAATATGCACCGTGTTGCGTTCGACATGATTGAACCAGGATTACCGAAACACCACCTTGTTGCCGAGATTAACCGCCAAGCCGTGCTCGGGCATGAAGACCACTTTGGCGATTACACCGCGATTGTGCCGCTTTTGCCATCAGGTTCTGATGCTTCCGCACCTCACCTGACTTGGGATGACAGACCCTTCAAGAAAGGCGAAGGGACGTTTTTTGAAATCGCAGGGGCGCACCGCCGTTACCATTGCCCACTCTCACGCACTATTTTTCTTGGCGAGCCTGACGACAAGTTTAAACGAGCCGACGAAGCCCTAACTCTAGGACTTGAAGCGGGCTTGAAAGTGGCAAAGCCCGGAAATACCTGCGCCGACATCGCCAATGCACTAAACCAGGTTCTCGATAAAGCGGGATTCTCACGAGAAGGCGCCCGTTGTGGCTATCCAATAGGTTTGAGCTACCCGCCAGATTGGGGGGAACGAACAATGAGTTTGCGAGACACCGATAAAACCATCTTGAGAGAAGGCATGACATTCCATTTTATGCCGGGGCTGTGGTTCAAAGATTGGGGGTTAGAAACAACGGAAAGTATCGTCATTACCCATGATGGAGCAAAAACGCTGTGTGACTTTCCACGCCACTTATTTGTTAAACACTAATTTTTCAAACCTCAAGCTCTGTTGAGCTAGGTCTGAGAACGAAAAGGACTTGATATGCAAAAAAGCTCGATCACAGCCACTATAGACTTTGACCGAGAAGGTGTACAGCACGGCTTTTTAACGCTGCCCTATTCACATGACGACTCCGCTTGGGGAAGTATTATGATACCTATCACCGTGATCAAAAATGGTCACGGACCAACCGCACTGCTTACTGGCGGTAATCACGGAGACGAATACGAAGGCATCACCAGCCTGCTAAAATTGACGAACTCGCTTCAGGCAGATCAAATCCAAGGTCGTGTCATTATTGTACCCATGATGAACTTACCTGCGGTACAAAATGCCTCACGTACGTCGTTTATCGATAAGGGGAATTTAAATCGCAGCTTTCCCGGCAACCCCATAGGCACAGTGACCGAGAAAATTGCGGATTATTTTACTCGTTACCTAGTTCCTAAGTGCGATTTTGCGTTAGACATTCACTCAGGTGGTAAAACGTTAGATATCGTGCCGTTCGCCGCTGCCCATCGTCTCGACAATCTCGATCAAGAAGAAGCCTGCATATTAGGTGCAAAACTGTTTGGCGCACCTTACACCATGATCTTGCTCGAAATGGACGCCACTAGCCTGTATGACACTGCCGTGGAGTCTCAGGGAAAAATCTTTGTTACCACCGAACTCAGAGGAGGCGGAACCAGCACTCCAGAAACCATCGCTTATTCCGACCGTGGCATTCGCAACTTCTTGCGCTTCTCAGGCAACTTGCCCGGTGACTACGAACAACCAACCCAACCAACTAAGTTATTAGATATGCCTGATGCAAGTTGTTATGTGCAAAGCCAGCACCAGGGCATCACAGAATACTTATTTGATCTTGGCGATACCGTCAAAAAGGGAGATGTATTAGTGAGAATCTTCTCGACCGAGCGCACAGGTACCGCCCCCGTTGAGTACAAGTCACAGCGCAATGGTATTTTCGCGGCACGTCGTTTTCCTGCTATGGTGAATATCGGTGACACTATCGCAGTTATAGCCGAAGACTGCGGCGAGATAGGCTGATTAAAAAGCCAACCAAAGAAATCAAAACAAATGGCATACCAGAAGCAAACTGGAAAGCACCTTATAACAGCGACCAGTCATCAGCCTTTATGAAATGATTAGTATTCAACAGGGAGACTCATAATGCGCCTCGATCGCTACGACGTAAAAATTCTACAAATACTTCATGATAATGGTCGTATCACCAAATCTCACCTTGCCGAGGCCATCAACCTATCCGTGAGCCCTTGCTGGGAGCGCGTCAAAAAACTGGAAGAAGCAGGCATCATTGAAGGTTACGGAGCAAAAGTAAATACCGATATTTTGTTCAAACGAACGTCAGTTATGGTTGAAGTTACGCTCAAAGAACACAACGCCCAAGCGTTCAAACGCTTCGAGCAACTGGTTCAACATTCACCAGAAGTCACTGATTGCTATGCCACGGGCGGTGGTGTCGATTACATCCTTAAAATTCAGTCAGAAGATATCGACCAATATCAGCGGCTTATCGACAACTGGTTAGACTCAGATGTGGGCATTGAGCGCTACTTTACTTACATTGTGACAAAAACAATCAAACGTGATGCGGGCACATTCGAAGTAAACCAAAACGCTTTGTTATAAAAGGGAAAATGTGCATCAGGCGTGAACAGAAAAAACACCATATTTAACGGCACTAAAAAGAAAGTTCTGACGTTTTAAACCTCGGTATCAGAAATTATTTCGGTCACTTCTCCATTACAGTTTCATTATGGACAACGATGCTGGGAGAAGGACTCATGGCAGCACTGCACAGCTTACACACTGAAGAATTAAAAGCCTCACACGACATGATGGCGATAATGAAAGACGTACGTTTGGTGAGAGGTTTAGCGTACGTGAATGGCAAATGGGTAAGTGGTGATCAATTTCATCCGGTGGATAATCCAGCAGATGGCACGGTCATCGGTTACATCACTAAGCTATCTCAGCAACAACTCTATCAAGCGATTGATGAAGCCGACCAAGCCTTTCGTCAATGGCGAAAAATGCAAGCAGAAGAGCGCGCTGAAATTCTCATGCGTTGGCACGACCTGATTCTAGAATCAAAGCAAGATCTTGCTCATTTGATGGTGATGGAGCAAGGAAAAACACTAGGTGATGCTGTAGGTGAGATTGACTACGGCGCATCCTTTGTTCGTTGGTTTGCCGAAGAAGCACGCCGCTGTTATGGCGAAACCATCCCAAGTCATATTCCGAATGCGCACCTATCAACGGTGCGCGAGCCAATTGGTGTCGCAGCACTGATTACGCCTTGGAACTTTCCTAATGCCATGATCACACGCAAAGCCGCTGCCGCACTAGCAATAGGCTGTCCGGTGATCATTAAGCCCGCCAGTGAAACGCCTTTTTCTGCGTTAGCGTTGGCAGAGTTAGCAGACCGAGCTGGCTTTCCACCTGGTGTATTTAACGTGATCACTGGCGATGCGGTGATGGTGTCACAAACCTTGTGCCACTCCGATAAAGTCAAAGCACTCTCGTTCACAGGCTCAACTCGAGTGGGCAAACTATTGCTACGCGACGCGGCACAAACCGTGAAGAAGTGCAGTATGGAGCTCGGTGGTAACGCCCCTTTCATCGTGCTGCCAGATATGGATATCGAGCAAGCAGCCAAAGCCGCCGTGGATGCGAAGTTTCAAACCGCAGGACAAGACTGCTTGGCCGCAAACCGTATTTTCGTCCCTGACGATAAGTACGAAGCGTTTTTGGAAGCGTTTGCCAAAGAAATGAGCCACATCGTTTTGGGCAATGGCTTAGACGAAAAAACCACCATGGGACCACTTATTAATCGCACTGCGGTGGATAAAGCGCATGATTTGGTGCGTGACGCGCTCGACAAAGGCGCGCGATTGGTAGCGGGATACCACCAGCCCGTTCCAGGCGAAAACTTCTTCGCGCCGACATTGCTAGCCGATGTAACCTCTGAAATGGCGGTGTATCGCGAAGAGAATTTTTGTCCTGTGGCAGGCGTATTGCCTTACCAAGACTTAGATACCGTGATTGAAATGAGCAACGACACTGAGTACGGCTTAGCTGCCTATGTTTATGGTCACGATATTCACCAAATTTGGCACTGCATGCGCGGTTTGGAGTTTGGCATGGTGAGCGTGAACTCCGTCAAAATGACAGGGCACCCTATCCCATTCGGCGGCGTGAAACAGTCTGGTCTTGGACGAGAAGGAAGCCGTCACGGATTTGAAGAATACAGCGAAATCAAATACTGCTGCTTAGGCGCTTTACCAACCGTCAGTGGCAGTTGAGGCACGAAATATGGATATCCAATTATTCGAGGAGAAGGATCATGAGTAACAAAACCCAACAACTTTTAGCGATCGATCGTCAGAGAGTATTTCATGCCTCAACCCACCTGAAGCAGTATGCGGCCGGGGAGCTTTCGGGAAGAATTATCTCGAGCGGAAGCGGAATACGCATCACCGATTCAGAAGGCATCGATCTGATAGACGGCTTTGCCGGGTTGTATTGTGTAAACATTGGCTATGGCAGGACCGAAATGGCCGATGCGATTTATGAGCAAGCCAAAGAACTGGCGTACTACCACACTTACGTCGGTCATACGAACGAAGCGCTCGTGACACTGTCAGATCGCATCATTAAAATGGCGCCTGAAGGCATGAGCAAAGTTTACTACGGCATGTCAGGCAGCGACGCGAACGAAACTCAACTTAAGTTGGTGTGGTATTACAACAATGCTCGTGGTCTACCAGAGAAGAAAAAAATCATTTCGCGTGACCGCGGCTACCATGGTTCAAGTATCGCGTCCGGTTCAATGACAGGTTTACCGTTGTTCCACGCCCATTTTGATTTACCACTTGAGCGTATCAAACACACCATCGCGCCATATTATTATCGCCGTGAAGACGAGAGTATGTCTGAGCTCGAATTCTCTCAATATTGCGCAGATCAACTCGAAACGATGATCTTGGAAGAAGGCCCAGAAACGGTGGCAGCAATGATTGCGGAACCAGTGCTCGGTACTGGCGGTATTGTGCCACCACCAGCAGGGTACTGGCAGGCGATTCGCAAAGTACTCGACAAATACGATGTACTCTTGATTGCGGATGAAGTGGTGTGTGGCTTTGGTCGCCTCGGCTCCGATTTTGGCTCACTCCACTACGACATGAAACCAGATCTCATCACGGTAGCGAAAGGGTTAACCTCAGCGTATCAACCGCTGTCTGGCGTGATCGTCGGTGAACGAGTTTGGAGTGTGCTAGAAAACGGCACCGACCAATGGGGCGCTATCGGACACGGCTATACCTACTCTGGTCACCCAATGGGAGCGGCAGCCGCGAACTGCAACCTCGATATCATTGAACGTGAAGGCTTAGTGCAAAACGCGGCCGAAGTCGGCGCTTACTTGCAGCAACGTATGGCAGAGACGTTTAACGATCATCCATTAGTCGGTGATACTCGTGGCGTTGGCTTGTTGCATGCGTTGGAGTTTTCTTCAGACAAGCTTCGCCGAGCACACTTTGATCCAAACTTGAAAGTAGGCCCGCAAATCGCGGCGGCCTGTTTAGAGCAAGGCTTAATCGCTCGCGCTATGCCACATGGTGACATCCTCGGTTTTGCTCCACCGCTTATCGCAAATCGTAATGACATCGACACTATTGTCGACAAAGCGCATCAAGCGGTAAACAAAGTGATGGATAACCTCGTCACATCTAAACAGTGGCAGCCATAACCCACCTAGATTTCAGTAATGCTCGCGGGCTTTGGAGAAGGCCCGCTTTGCACTTTCGTTAAAGAGATAACAAGCCAACCAAACATTTTAGACCCATAGAAAGCACTATTATTTACTACAAGTGGCAATAGTGGGTAAAATGCCCAAAATTGCGCACTAACTGGATAAAACATGGCAAAACTTACCCTTCAAGAACAAATGCTGAAAGCTGGCTTAGTTAATGAAAAGAAACTAAAGAAAGCGAAGAAAGGCTCTAAAAAATCACGCGTTCAAGCACGCGAAGTAAAAGCGGCGGTTGAAGAGAATAAACGCCAACAGTTAGAGCGTGATAAACAATTGAGCGAGCAGCAAAATGCTGAGCGATTAAATAAAGAGATCAAAGCGCAGATCAATCAATTGATTGAGATGAACAAGATCGACTTAAAAGATGGCGACATCAAATACAACTTCACTCACGGCACGCTAGTGAAATCACTTTATGTAGATTCACTTATCCGCGAGCAGTTGATCAAAGGTATTTTGGCAATCGCAATTGTTGGTGAAAGCTATGTTGTCATTCCACGTGGAGTAGCGAATAAAATTGCTCAACGTGATGAGTCCGTCATCATCGAACAAAAAGAACCTGAATCGGACACTCCAGCAGAAGACGATCCATACGCAGATTTCGTCGTGCCTGACGATTTGATGTGGTAACAATAAATTAATCGATGCATCAACTAAAAGAGCCGCTGATGTAACATCAGCGGCTCTTTTTATAGAAAAATAATCTACAGAGATGATGTGTTGTTATTGCTTACTTAGTAGCAAATTCGCACCTGATGCGGCTAAAAACAACGAACATCCGCGATTGAAACGTTTCGCCATTTTGGGGTTTGAAAACCAGTGTCTCAAGTACAAACCAAAGATGGCATAGATTGAAATGGCGACCATTTCTAATATCAAAAACGTGGAGCCAAGGGCAAAAAACTGCTCTTGAACGTTGGCATTGGCATCAACAAATTGCGGCAAGAATGCAGTAAAAATAAGAATCGCTTTCGGGTTGCCAGCAGCGAGCGTAAATTCTTGTTTCGCCAGTCCTGCGTAGTTGCGCGAATTGTCCAAGTCAGAGATCGGGCTGGACTCTGAACGCCAAAGGTTGAACGCAATCCATAGTAGATACAGCGCCCCTACCAACTTTATTGCCAAAAATAGCATTTCTGACGTATACAAAATCACAGCCAGACCTGATGCAGACAACGCAATCATCGCTGAAAAAGCAGCAATTCTGCCTAAACTGGCCGTAAACGCGGCCCTAAAGCCGTAACAACGCGCATTATTCATTGCCAATAAATTGTTTGGGCCTGGAGCCATATTTAGAGCGAAGCAAGCTGGAATAAAAAGGAGAAGCTGCCAAATATCCATAATAAAATGGTCTTAGTGAGTGATTTTGATCGGTACCCTAACATCTGTTAATAAAGTGAGTAAACCACAAACCGATCTTAAAGCAACTCAGCATCAAATCGTGTCGTGCGAGCTTGAACTAACGTGCAGTTCGTTTCAGCCATCAGCTCCGCTAAGGTGATGTTTGGGTTTTGTCTCACCAAACGTATCAACTTCACGTCCAAAGGTTCCAATTTGTCTTGGTGAGCAAGTAGAGCTTGTTCGATTTTGTTGATCGCAAATCGCATCGTCTCTGCTTCTTCGTTTTTGAGATGCTCTAAAAACGCTTTTACATCCAAAGCCTCGCCCGAGATTTGCCAGTGACGAGATCGTCTAATTCGCTTAAGATCGCACTGTTTTTCTGCTGCGAGTGTTTTCGCTCGCTTGGCATGATCGCCCCCAATACGGTGAATCAAGGATGGGAGCGAAATCGTAATCTTCGTCTCTTTCATGGCCTTTTCTTTCATCGTCTTAGCCCTCAACCACCGACACATTCTCGCCAACCCAAGCCAACAACTGTTTTGCCGCTTTGGATAACACCTGATTTTGACGCACGATGTAGCCGAAATCAGTGTTTGGAAAACTTGGCAAAGGCGTAACTTCACGAGAAAGCTTTAATCTCGGATCGAGCGAGAAATCCGGCACAATAGCAGTCCCAAACCCCGCTTCCGCCCAGTCGATTTGTGCTTCCACACTGCCCACTTCCATCACGCGATGCTTAGGCAGATTTAGTTCAGGTAAAGACGCATCAATCAGCTCTCGGGTTCGAGTATCGTGCCCTAGCAGGATCAGCGTCTGGCTCTCTTTTCGATTGTCTTGCCACTCAAAAATGTTATCGCCAAACGCACACCAGTGAATCTGCGTGAGAGGCGTAAAATGCAGCGGTTGACTCTCTTTTTGTGCGATAACAAAGCCGATATCGGCACGCGCACTTTTCACCAAATCCACCGCTTGAGAAGATGTGGTATTGAACAATGCCAAGTCGATCCCCGGATATTCACTTTTGAATTGCTGAAATGGTTTGATAAGCAGTAAACGTGAAACAATATCGCTCGCCGCAATAGAAAGCGTCCCCTGCGTAAGATCGTTGATGGCATTGAGATCCGACTGACAAATTTGCAGCTCATTGAGCATCCGCTGCGCCGTAGCTAACAAACGCTTCCCCGCTTGCGTCAACTGCACGGGATTTCGCTCAATCAATTTCGTGCGCGTAGCTTGCTCCAACTGCTTGATATGCAAACTTACGTTCGGCTGCGTCATGTGCAGTTCCGTCGCTGTTTTACCAAAGTGTTTTACCTCTGCAAGAGTTACGAAGGTTCGCAGCCAGTTCAAATCTAACATTGCCAATTCCGATATGAAATTCTTATCAATTTAATGAGTATAATTAATTTCTCTTATTATGGCGAACACCTTAAGATTTTTGCATCTGTTTTTGGAGATTAAATTATGTCGTCTATCGTTGTTGTGGGTGCAAACTGGGGTGATGAAGGCAAAGGCCGCATCGTTGACTTTTTGGCAGAGCAAGCTTCTGCGAGCATTCGTTTCCAAGGTGGTAACAACGCGGGTCACACCGTGGTTAACGATCTAGGTACGTTTAAGCTGCACCAGCTACCAAGTGGCGTATTCAACCCAGGCTGTTTGGCAGTGTTAGGTCCGGGTATGGTTATCAGCCCTGCGTTGCTGTCTCAGGAGATTGCGGAAGTTGAAGAAGCGGGCGTAAAAGTGAATATGTGCATCTCTGATCGCGCAACACTGTGTCTACCTCTACACGCACTAGAAGATACGCTAGAAGAACAACGTTTAGGCGACAAAGCATACGGTTCAACTCGCCAAGGTATTGCACCTGCGTACGGTGATCGCGTAATGAAGAAAGGCATCCTAGTTGGTTGGTTGAAGCAACCAGAAGTATTGGTTGAACGCCTTCAATTCATGATGGATTGGAAACTGCCGCAACTGCGTGCACTTTACCCGACGTTCGAGTTTGAACAAACCGCTGAAGAACTGGCGAACTGGCTGCTAGAAGTCTCTGCACCTTGGCGCGATTCAATTTGCAACGTAACGCTTCCTCTAAAAGAACTACAAGCGAAAGACAAAACTCTATTGTTCGAAGCGCAGCTTGGCGCGGGTCGTGACCTTGTTTACGGTGAGTACCCTTGGACAACATCTTCTAACGTTGTATCAATGTACGCGGGTATCGGTAGTGGCCTTCCGGCACTTCGTCCTGAACGCGTTATTGCGGTTGCAAAAGCCTTCAGCTCATCAGTGGGTACTGGTACGTTGATCACTGCAATGGAAGAGCAAGACGCTTTCCGCGAACTTGCTGGCGAGTTCGGTGCAACTACGGGTCGTCCACGCGACATGGGCTACTTCGACGCAGTCGCTACGAAAAATGGCGTTGAACTGCAAGCCGCAACTGAAATTGCACTAACGAAAGTAGACTGTTTGACTGGCCTTAACGATCTGAAAATCTGTGTTGGCTACGAAGGCGACCACAGCGAAAACCCAATCTGGCCTCAAACTGCCTCTCTTGCGCCAATCTACGAGAAGATGGAAAGCTGGAGCGAGGACATCACAGGTTGTCGTAAGTTTGAAGAGCTTCCAGTAGCAGCACAGAAATACGTTCTACGCATTGAGGAACTCATGGGCGTACCAGTAAAAATGGTGTCTGTGGGTCCTGGTCGTGAACAAATGATTATGCGATAAGATGTGAGTTAACACATCATTGGCAAGCGGCTTTTATCTGTTCCGGGGTAAAGCCGCTTTTTTTTACACTGTAAACTTTGAAAAATTGCACGGCTAAATTCATGTTTAGTAACCTCATCACGAGACTCCTACCTCCTTTATTTATAAATCAATAAATTATAGGGCTTAACACGTTGTGCACGTTACTAGCACATCTCACTTGTTAAAGAAGCACGTCAATTAGGTTAACTGGTTGATTTGATATTCTTTAAGTGATTAGTTGATCACGATCTTCATCTGCAATTTGTTGAACTAGTACTCAAAAAATCTAACCCGCTGTTTTTAGGATAGATGAGTTCCCCAACATCCAACCTAACAGCAGGTGATTCCCATGACGAAAAATCTTTTCCGCCTCAGTACGATAACCCTTGGTTTGTGCCTTAGTTCTTTGTCTTTCGCGCAATCCGATCTTCCGAACATTAAAATTCTTGCCACTGGCGGCACCATAGCAGGCGCAGGTCAATCTGCAACAGAGTCAAACTACACAGCAGGTAAAGTCGGCGTTGAATCATTGATTTCTGCGGTGCCGAGTATGACCAAGATTGCCGATATTTCTGGAGAGCAAGTGGTCAGTATCGGTTCACAAGATATGAATGATGAAGTGTGGCTAAAATTATCGAAAAGAGTTAATGAGCTACTCGCTCAAGATGATGTTGACGGCATCGTCATTACTCATGGTACGGATACGTTAGAGGAAACCGCTTACTTCCTTGATCTGACCGTCAAGAGCAAAAAGCCTGTCGTGATCGTCGGTGCAATGCGTCCTTCCACCGCAATGAGTGCTGATGGACCAGTCAACTTATACAATGCAGTCGTAACAGCCACCGATGAAGATTCAGAAGGACGTGGCGTGCTAGTCGCAATGAATGACACGATTTTCGATGCGCGAGATGTGACAAAAACCAATACAACCTCCGTCAGCACTTTCCAGTCACCCAACTTTGGTGCTATCGGCTACATTCATAATAGCGATGCCAAATATCAACGAAGCCCAGAGCGTAAACATACGACAGAAACCCCATTCGATGTATCAAAGCTTACTAAGTTGCCTAAGGTCGGTATTGTTTATAACTATGCAAATGCCTCCAATTTGCCAGTGAAAGCCTTTGTGGATGCGAAGTTTGACGGCATCGTAAGTGCTGGTGTCGGTAATGGTAACTTGTACCACACTGTGTTTGATGAGCTAGAGAAAGCGAGTAAAGATGGCGTTGTTGTTGTAAGAAGCTCCCGAACGCCTAGCGGCTCAACCACTTTGGATGCTGAAATTGATGACGAAAAATACGGCTTTGTTGCCGCTGGTACATTGTACCCACAAAAAGCACGTATCTTACTGATGCTGTCACTGACTCAGACCAAAAACTATCAAGACATCCAAAAGATGTTCCAATACTATTAATTCTGTCTAAGGTTCATTCGATAGAGGAGGTATACATCTTACCTCCTCTTACACATAGCGACATGGGCGTCTCTTGTTAGCCAAACAAGCGACGCTTCATTCCTGCTTTTTCCAGAATACGCGTAGTAATTTCCTCAACAGACAGAGAGGACGTATTGATATATGGGATCGCCTCTCTTCTAAACAACGCCTCAACAGTGTCTAGCTCCAACTTGCACTGCTCTGTGCTAGCGTAATCACTTCCAGACAAACGATTTTCACGGATTTCAGTCAAGCGCTCGGGATCGATAGTCAGCCCAAACAACTTATGACGATGGATCTCAAATTCAGGCAACAAACGCATCATCTTCACATCTTCCGCAATGAACGGATAGTTCACAACACGTAAACCAAATTGCATCGCCATGTACAAGCTAGTCGGCGTTTTTCCGCTGCGCGATACTCCCAGCAGGATAATATCGGCTTGTTCCAACCCTTTTAGCGTGATGCCATCATCATGCGCCAATGTGTATTCAATAGCCGCAATACGGTCAAAATAGGTGTCGGAATCTTTCCCCACGCTGCGAGAACGCTGCAACTTAGGCTTTGGTGCCATCTGAATGTCGTCTTGCACTTTCTGCACAATACTCTCCAAAACATCGTAACTGTATGCCGGCGCTTCAAGCAGCATTTCACGTACTTCTGGAACGACAATTGAGAAAAAGACCAGAGGTTTGACGCCATTGCGCTGGTAGGAAGTTTCAATTTCTTTGACTACGTCAGTAGCTTTGTCCTGGCTTTCTACAAACGGAAAGGTTTTTTCGTTAGGAATGAACGGAAATTGACCGAGAACAACATGCCCTAATGTCTCACATGTTATAGCCGTACCGTCAGAAACATAGAATACATCACGACTTTGGTTATTTATTTGCATTTCTGTTTAATTTTTCAAAATCTTTTGAGTAGGATGGTACACATAATATTAATAAATCAGTTTGGCTTTCAGTTAGGTTCACCACAGCTTTAAAAATTCTTTTGAATTTTTTTTAGCCAGAACGTAATCGTTTGCCTTTGATATCAATCTAAATGAAGCAATGTATGGTCAACGTGTAATAACAGCCAACATGCGATTGTTTAGATCGATTTAAGTCCCCCTACTAAGCTGCAATGTTTCTGGAGAAAGACATGCAAAAGAACACCCTCTGGTTCAATGGCCTATCCATGGATGATGTCGACAAAGTCGGCGGTAAGAATGCTTCACTTGGCGAAATGGTTTCTAACCTAGCAAACGCAGGCGTTTCTGTACCAAATGGTTTTGCGACAACCTCATACGCGTTTAACCAATTCCTTGACCACGAAGGTTTGGATGAGCGTATTCACCAATTACTCGATGAACTAGACGTTGAAGATGTAGAAGCTCTGCGTAAGACAGGTGCAAACATTCGTCAATGGGTATTAGAGGCCCCTTTCCCTGCGGACCTTGAACAAGAAATTCGTGAAAATTACCAAGAACTGATCGAAGGCAATCCTGAGCTTTCAGTCGCAGTTCGTTCATCTGCTACGGCAGAAGACCTACCTGATGCTTCTTTTGCTGGTCAGCAAGAAACGTTTTTGAACGTGAAAGGCATCGACGCAGTACTAGAAGCAACTAAGCACGTTTACGCTTCTCTATTTAACGACCGTGCGATTTCTTACCGCGTTCACCAAGGGTTCGACCACCGTGGCATCTCGCTATCTGCGGGGATCCAACGTATGGTGCGTTCAGATAAAGCCTCGTCGGGTGTTATGTTTACACTAGACACTGAATCGGGTTTCGACCAAGTTGTCTTCATCACCTCTTCATGGGGTCTAGGCGAGATGGTCGTTCAAGGTGCAGTAAACCCTGACGAGTTCTACGTTCACAAGCCAATGCTTGAAGCAGGCGAACACCCAATCGTTAAGAAAACATTTGGTTCTAAGTTGATCAAAATGATCTACTCAGATAACCAAGAAATCGGCAAACAAGTTGATATCGTTGATACTTCTGATGAAGAGCGCAACACGTTCTCATTGAACGACGACGAGATCAAAGAGCTCGCAAAACAAGCAATGATCATCGAAAAGCACTATCAGCGTCCAATGGACATTGAATGGGCAAAAGATGGTATTGATGGCAAGCTGTACATTGTTCAAGCGCGTCCTGAAACCGTATGTTCACAAACGGAACAAAACGTGATTGAGCGCTACGAGCTACAAAACAAAGCAGATGTTTTGGTTGAAGGTCGTGCAATCGGTCAGCGCATCGGTAAAGGCGTGGTTCGCTTGGTTGACTCTCTGGACCAAATGTCTTTAGTCCAAGAAGGTGACGTGCTAGTTACAGACATGACTGACCCAGATTGGGAACCAGTGATGAAAAAAGCATCTGCAATCGTAACCAACCGTGGTGGCCGTACTTGCCACGCTGCCATCATCGCTCGTGAGCTTGGTATTCCTGCAATCGTTGGCTGTGGCGATGCGACAAGCAAGTTAACCGATGGTGCAACCGTGACCGTATCTTGTTCAGAAGGTGAAACGGGCTACGTTTACCAAGGTGAACTTGAGTTTGATGTAAAACGCTCTTCTGTTGATGAACTGCCACTGCTACCAACAAAAGTGATGATGAACGTGGGTAACCCTGATCGCGCGTTTGACTTCGCACAAATTCCAAATGAAGGTGTTGGTCTTGCTCGTCTTGAATTCATCATCAATAAGATGATTGGTATCCACCCGAAAGCATTACTTAACTTTGATGCACAAAGCGATGAGCTAAAAGCAGAAATCACTCAGCGTATTCGTGGTTACAAAGATCCTATCGATTTCTACGTAAGCAAGCTGACAGAAGGTATCGCAACCATTGCTGCGGCATTTTGGCCGAAACGCGTTATTGTTCGTATGTCTGACTTTAAGTCTAACGAATACAGCAACTTGGTTGGCGGTAAAGCATACGAACCGCATGAAGAAAACCCAATGCTTGGCTTCCGTGGCGCGTCTCGTTACATTTCTCCAGTGTTTGAAGACTGCTTCGAGTTAGAAACTCTAGCAATCAAACGCGTTCGTAACGAAATGGGTCTGAAAAACGTTGAAATCATGATCCCATTTGTACGTACTCCAAGCGAAGCAGCATCAGTGATTGATTTGCTAGCGAAGTTTGATCTGCGCCGTGGCGATCAGGGTCTTAAAGTCATCATGATGTGCGAACTGCCATCCAACGCGGTCCTTGCCGATGAGTTCTTAAAGTACTTTGATGGCTTCTCGATTGGCTCAAACGACATGACTCAGCTAACGCTTGGTCTTGACCGTGACTCTGGCGATGTCGCACATCTATTTGATGAGCGTAACCCAGCGGTTAAGGTGATGCTTCAGATGGCGATTGATGCGGCAACAAAAGCAGGCAAATACGTTGGTATTTGTGGTCAAGGCCCATCAGACCACGACGACTTAGCGGAATGGCTAATGGATCAAGGTATTAGCTCTGTATCACTAAACCCAGATACGGTTATCGATACTTGGTTAAAACTCGGTAAAGTTAGCAGCAAGTAACACACGATAAACTCTAGCCCTCACACTCCCCTTGTGAGGGCTTTGTTATTCACACGTCATTTCACAATCAGTTCGTGATTCCTCTCTCAAGTTCGTCATTTAGTCAATTTCATTATCAAAGTCTGATGACCTAAAATGAATGGTATATCGATAACTCCAGAGAGAATTTGATGAAAAAGCCTATCGCACTCCTTACTACATTGATGCTCCTGGCATCCCCTGCTTATGCCGATTGGGATGAAATTTCCAATAAAATGTCTGAGCTTGGCGACGCAGTTTCTGATACTGCACAAGATGCTTGGGACGACACCAAAGCGTTTTCAAAACAAGCGTGGCAAGATTTCACGAACTGGTCCGAGGAAGCGATCAATACCGCAGGCGAATGGACAGAAGCCAGCATCGAGAAAAGCAAAGAATGGATAGATGCTGCCGACAAAAAAATTGATGAGCTGATGGAAGGCGATACGCCAGAAGAAGCTCGCCAAGCCGTGGACTTAATGGCAGATAGCGCTTTGCTCAAGTTATTTAATGAAAAGCCGGAGGCAAAAGCTATTTACGACAACGCGTACGGCTACGCGGTCTTTGATTCTCGTAAATTATCTTTGCTGTTTCACACCAACTCAGGGTCAGGAGTCGCAGTGAATAAGGAAACAGAAGAACGCACTTATATGAATATGTTTGGTTTGGGCGTTGCACTTGGGGCTGGCGGCAAATTTTACCAACAAGTGGTTCTGTTTGAGAGCAAAGAAGACTTTGATACGTTCGTCAACGAAGGATGGGAGGCCACAAGTGAAGCCTCTGCTGTTGCGGGCGAAGATTCAGAGCAACTTTCAAAACAATTTAACAGCGGCGTCGCCGTCTATCAGTTGAACGCTAAAGGTTTGCTCATCGATGCTAACGTGTCTGGTTCTAAATATTGGGTTAACGAAGAGCTCACTAACTCGCAGTAATGCATAGCAACTAATCGCTTAAATAAAACCGTTGTTATGCACCCTTATCAATAAGTTAACGGGGATATGATTCCTCAAAACTGAGCACTTACGCAACTTTCTCTATGGAAGTCACCAGAAGATGGCGACTTCCCTTTCTCGTTGGATTGCTTTTGGTTATGCTTGCGCAAAACCACCTGCAATTCGGTATCCCATGCCTGACAATAACTTTAATAATCTGCTAGCAGAAGCAATTTCTGCTCTTAACACGCCTAACTTTACTCCTAAACTTATGCGTGTCATTCGCACTCTTTTTCATTTTGATTGCGCAGTTATTTTAGGTTACCGAGAAGGTAAACATCCTATTTATCTCTACGACTCAATTGAGAACGAGCGAGAGTTACTTTTTCAACGCTACCTTACTGACTCATTTCAAAATGACCCTTTTTTTCTCAAACTAAACGAGACAAAGCAACAAGGCGTATTTACGCTCAAAGACGTGGCGCGTAAAGGCGTTGACTTCACCTCATACTGCGAGCAGTTCTATCATCAAACAGGGTGGAAAGACGAACTGAGCATGCTAGTCGAAGTTGAATCTGGCCGTTGGGTCATGCTGTACTTCGGATATATGACTGATGGAAAATACTTTTCTCAGCAACAAATCAATAAGCTAAAGCCCTATTTCCCGATAATTCAGTCGCTTTGTCAGCAGCATTGGAAACAAACGGAATTTACCTTTTCTGAGCCTGTTTTTGCACAGAGTGCTTATTCTGGCAGTATGCGATTAGCCATTGAGCAAGCTTTAGCAACGTTTGGCGTAGAATCACTCACCCGTCGCGAACAAGAGGTGGCTTCGCTTCTCGCTCAAGGGTTTGACACCAAAGAAATTGCCGCGCGGTTACACTTAGTTCAAGGCACGGTCAAAAATCATCGAAAGCGAATTTACTCGCAATTAAATGTGTCTTCATTGAGTGAGTTATTCCAGCTTTTCCTCAATCACCTCATTCTCCATTCAAGATAAAAAACTGTCCCTTAAGGGATATATCGAGAAAAGGTGTCGCGTTTTAGTCTGAATGTAACAACCACTAAAACAGACAAAAAGAATGACGACACCATTACTGCAAGATTTACAAGATCGCGGCTTGATTGCACAAGCCAGCGATTTGGAAGAAATTCAGACACTTCTCTCACAGCCACAAACCGTTTACTGCGGCTTCGATCCTACAGCTGGCAGCTTACATATCGGCCACCTCGTGCCTTTGATTATGCTTAAGCGCTTTCAAGATGCCGGACACCAAGCTGTTGCCTTGATTGGCGGTGCAACGGGCATGATTGGCGACCCAAGCTTTAAAGCGACTGAGCGCAGTCTGAACTCAGAGGAAATCGTCTCAGGCTGGGTTAACGATCTTTCTAATCAAATTCAGCAGTTGATGAATCACCAACTGACCAAGCCGATGATCATGGTAAACAACGCTGACTGGATGAAAGCGATCAATGTGATCGACTTCTTCCGCGATGTGGGTAAGCACTTCTCGATCAATACTATGGTCAACCGAGAATCGGTAAAACAACGCCTGCAACGACCTGACCAAGGTATCTCCTTCACCGAATTTAGCTACGCCCTACTGCAATCGTACGATTTTGCCGAGCTAAACCGTCGATACGGTTGCCGTTTGCAAATCGGTGGCAATGACCAATGGGGAAACATCGTCAGCGGGATCGATTTAACTCGCCGTCAAAATGGTGAGCAAGTATTTGGCTTAACTCTGCCGCTGATCACCAAATCCGATGGCACCAAATTTGGCAAAACCGAAGGCGGTGCAGTATGGCTAGATCCTAGCAAAACCTCTCCTTACGCGTTCTACCAGTTCTGGCTTGGCGCAGAAGACGCCGACGTTTACCACTTCCTGCGTTACTACACGTTCTTGAGCTGCGAAGAAATTGCCAGCATTGAAGCGCAAGACCAAGCAAGCCAAGGTAAGCCACAAGCACAACGTATCCTCGCTGAGGAAATGACGCGATTTGTTCATGGCGAAGAAGGCCTAGCTAGCGCCGAGCGCATCACTCAAGCTTTATTCAGCGGTAATGTGCAACAACTGAGTTTGGGTGAATTAAAACAATTGGAGTTGGATGGTTTACCAAGCATTGAGAGCGCACAGCAAGATTTGGTTGAGCTGTTGATTGAGTCGGGTTTAGCAAGTTCGAAGCGTGTTGCACGCGAACACATCAGCAACAACGCCATCAGTGTAAACGGTGAAAAAGTGGCGGCTGATAACCCAAGTTTGAGCTTCCCACTGTTTGATCAATATTGGTTACTGCAACGCGGTAAAAAGCACTTCTGCCTCGTAAAGCGTGCCGCGTAGCAACACTCGAAGTACAAAGCCCATAAAAAATTCCCCTCACCGCTTTCGTGATGAGGGGAATTCAAATTTGAACGATTTTAAGCCTAACAATAGGCAAAGGCGTTGCTTATTGCGTTCTTAAACGTTGCCAGTACTTTTCGTAAATCGCTAACGTTTCTGCGCCAACATCATTAATAAACTCGCCTTTTTTCATGTCTTCTGATGAAGGGAAAATAGTACGGTTGTTTTTCAATTCTTCTGGCAATTTTTCACGCCCAGCGTTCGTTGCCGACGCATAACCCAAACTGGTCACGATTTCCGCTTGGTTCTCTGATTGGTACATGAAGTTAATAAATTTATGCGCCAATGCTTTGTTTTTACTGCCAGACGGAATAGTGAAGTTGTCCATCCACAATACCGCGCCCTCTTCCGGCATCACGAACTTCAGTTCAGGCATTTCAACCTGCCCTTGGAATGCGTTGCCGTTCCATTGCATGCCGACCGATGTTTCACCGGACACGTAAGGGACTTGCGGTGCATCTGAGTTATACAGTAATACGTTGTTTTTCAGCGCAACTAGAGAATCAAAAGCCTGTTCGATTTCAGCTTCGTCTTTTGTATTCACGCTATGGCCATTTTTCTTAAGCGCCATACCAAACACATCGCGGACGTCATCAATCAACATGACTTGTTGTTCGTATTGAGACTCCCATAAGTCTGCCCATTTTGTCACTGGTTGCTCAACCATGGATTCGTTGTAGCTAATCCCGGTAATGCCCCAAATATAAGGCAGCGAGTAATCATTTTTAGGATCGTGCGCTTGGCCAAGTAAACCGTCCATTGTGTCTTGCATGTTTGGCACTTGAGCGTGATCTATTTTCGAAAGCAGCCCTTCTCGCCCCATTTTTTCAATGAAGTACGCAGAAGCAAAAACCACATCGTAGCCAGAACCTTTTAGCAATTTTAGCTTGGTGTACATTGATTCATTATTCTCAAAAGTCGAATAATTAATCGTAATGCCTTCTTGTTTTTCAAACGCTTTTAACGATGCTTCCGGCAAATAGCCACCCCATGCATAAACGTTCAACGTTTTGCTATCTGCATGAGCAAACATGCTGAGCACAAGAGCACTCAGCCCCAATCCTTTGATGATTAATTTCATGGTATGCAATCCAACCAGTCCAGCGACGCGCTGGGATTCGGGTGCATAATTAGGTAATTGTTACCCAATTGAAAGAAAATTTAATTAATCTTTAACAGCAAAAATATTTATCGAATTTATAAAAGTAACGCATGTTTTTAATAGCGACTGTGCATACCAAAATGATGAGACATTCCATCTTCCATTCGGCCACCTTTCCAGCCACCAGAGCCGAGTAAATTAAGTACATCTTGAGCGGTATAATCGGCACCAGAAAAGAAATCATGCGCCACGTCTGAGCGTATTGCTTGCAACTCTGGTTGATTTTCCAAATCAAGATCTTGCGGATCCGCATATAATGCCAACGCAATTTTTTGTTGGCACGCGCTTAACTCGCTGGTGCTCGTCTTTACCTGACCAACCGAAAAGTAGTCACGACTGCCGTATCCCACCACCAATCTGGTACTCATTAGTTTAATCACTTTCTTAATGCGGCGACGTTGTATAAATCTCAACATGTTTTGTTATTCCTGTATTAAGTTGGCTATGTCGTATTCTTTTGTTCGAATTAAAACACTCTGTTTTATCCGCGAAATTTCTCTAGCGCTTTTCGCGATGATCGGTTGTATAATACGATTCTGAAATATTTTGTTACGTTACCTCGGTAACCCCTGAGACTGCAACATGAACAACAGCAGATGGGTCGGCTTTATAGGCGGCACGATTGTCTTACTTAGTACCTTTATCCTCTTCGGATCTTCCGTCCACGCTGCTTGGTACCGAATCCCTGCGGAAGCCATTCATGGTATCGCCTTCACTTTGGCTTTTGGTTTAGGGTTAAACAGCCTGCTGGCGTACGCGACGGCAGTGATTACTCTTGCTGCACTATTCTACATTGGCTTTGTCGTTAGCTATCGGGTCCATCAGAAACTTAAATAGTCTTCTGTCTCAACCTGAGCTTAATAACGGATACTTGGTAACTAAAAAGGGAGCAAACGCTCCCTTTTTAGTTATCAGCATATAGATGTTCTATGCCCACTTTAATCATTAAGGTGGCATACCCTCAACGACTGCTGCATACCTGAAACATCATCACCTAAATACTCAACCGTCATTGGAACGTTGACCAACAGAGTAAAACTGGAGTCACTGAATCTTCCATCAGCATCACTCTCCAAATGAACAAAAAACGCAGGCTTATCCGCAATCAATGTAATTCGCCTCCCTTCAATAGAGACATCTATATTGGCTTTCGCTATCGGCAAGGTTTTTAGCTCGTGAGTACTAAACCATGTGTTGCTTATTCTGTCTTCACCGATTTGCGCTTCAACATAGAAGAAGCCTGACGTAAGTTCATCCTTCTCGATCAATTCATCCAACTGCCACAAAATCGTATTGCTGTCTGCTATGACTGTTTGTTCTAAGCTCCAACATTGCTTTTCTTCCCCTTGCCAATCTACCCACTTAAGCAGTGCGTTGACGCTTGCGGACTCTTTGGCATCATTGAGCAAATGTAGGCTCAACTCGCCTGTATGCTCGGAAAATACCAAATACTGCGGCGCAAAAAAGCGTTTTGCATGGTAGTGCAACTGCTTCCATCGACCACTGTATTCCAAACTAGACCAAGAACTGACAGGCCAATTGTCGTTGAGTTGCCAGTACAGCATGCCGCGACAAACTGGAGAAATGGCACGCCAATGATCGCATGCAGTTTTGATCGCGATTGCCTGCTGAACTTGACTTAAATACAGCATGCTCTCAAATCCAGAGGGAAAACGAAAATAGCGCGTGAACATCTCTGTGATAATACTATGACCTCGAGGGTTCTTCTGATGTTGTTCGAAAGTTGGGGATGTAATATTCCAGTCTTGCTCAGGGACAAACCGCTTAACTTCAGCAAAAGATGGCCAAGATTGAAAACCAAACTCAGAGCAAAAACGAGGATTCACGTCAAGGTAGGCACTGAATGATTTTCCTGAATGCCAAACGTCCCAAAAGTGCATATCGCCTTTACTATCATCATGCCACGCATCACCGAAATCCAGTTCACCATTACATGGGGAACTTGGCCAGAAACGGCGAGTGCTATCTTGCTCGGTAATCTCCTTCTCAATCATGCGGTTGAGGCGATCGTAGTTAACCGTGTATTTGACTTTGCTGCGCTTAGATTCGTCATACCAACCAATAGCTCCAATCACTTCATTGTCACCACACCAAAGTGCGATTGATGGGTGCTTCTTAAGCCTCGGGATTTGGAATCTAAGTTCTTCTTCTACGTCTTTTAAAAACTCGTCGTTTGATGGGTACAACGAGCAGGCGAACATCATGTCTTGCCACACCAACAAGCCAAGTTCATCACAAAGGTTATAAAAGGTTTCACTCTCGTACTGACCACCGCCCCATACGCGAATCATGTTCATGTTGGCGTCAACCGCACTTTGCAAAAGGTTGCGATAACGTGTTTCGTACTCTCGCCCCGGCATTGCGTCAATAGGGATCCAGTTGGCACCTTTAGCATTAATCGGTACGCCATTGACGATAAATTCCATTGCAGAGCCGTGCTCATCAGCTTGGTTATTTAGGGTTAACTGACGCAAACCAATGTTGTGCGTTAACTTTTGCTCTCTGCAAGAAATGGTAATGGGATAGAGATACGCTTCGCCATAACCCGATGGCCACCAGCGTTGAGGCTCCAAAATGTGGAACTGGCAATGATAGTGACCACTTCCTTTTGTTTGAATACATTGACGCTCACCATTAAATTCAACCATCACTTCATGGCGTTGACTGTCCGTTTCCACTTCAACTACTACATCAAGAAACACACTCCCATCGGCTTGCCATTGCTGCTCTGTCGAGAAGCCTTTGAGCCAAAGCTCATTCACAATGTCGATTTGAATGGGGTCGTAAATACCCGATACCATCAAGCAAATGCCCCAGTCCCATCCGGAATGGCATTGTGTTTTGCGGATCAAGTTCATGTGTGGAATTTGGTTGTTGCCCATTGCCGATGGAATAGGAAATGGCAGTTTTTTTGCTCTTGCGATACCTTCTAAATCCACCCGAGCAAACTCAACCCGAATCGTGTTAGTACCTTGCTTTAAATGCGGTTTAATATCCACACGTTGCTGGGTAAACATGTTGCTGCAAGTTAGTGCTAACTCACCATTAACATAGAAGGTTGCCAATGTATCGACACGAGTTAGCGTCATCCAAATTTGCTTGGCAGACAACGTAAACGCGTCGACGTCAAACTCACGTGAGATATGCCACTCACACTCTTCAATCCATCGAACTTTGTTTTCATTATCGGCAAAATAAGGATCTGGAATCTGCTCTGCTTGTAAAAGCGCCGACACATTATCGCCCGGAATAAACATTGGAATTTCAAGATTGGGACGCTGTGGCGAGGTAAGCATCCACTGCCCGTTAAGTTCGAAGTGAGCCATCGAGTTAAACCTTAGCTTGGGAAAAACATGTTTTCTCAATGTAATCCTGACAATCCCATGCAAAAATAATGGAAATGTTAATTACATACGAAATGCGGTGCATTTCACGTAAAAACTCTTTCTTTTGATCTCTACCCAAAAATCAGCAACTTGGCTAACCTGTTAAAAATTAATCGAAATCTAAGGTTATATTTGCAACTTCGACATGTTAACATCATCGGCTTTTTGAACATCCTCACACTTTTCGTTGAAACGATGTGAGGGGAAATGCACGGCTTCATAGCCCTAAAAAGCGAAGTAATTATGTCAAATATGACGAATGCCGCCTCCCACACAGCGCCTATTCAGGATGCTGACTATTCTGCTATTCATCCCCCATCTTTACTCAAGCGCCTCGAACTCACCAATCCTGTCTTTTGGTTAAGTGGTAGCTTCCTCACTCTATTCGTTTTACTTGCTCTAACGAATACCGACTCTCTAACCGCAATGGTTAACACCGGCTTCGGCTTTGCTACTAAATATTTCGGAGCTTACTGGCAAGTACTGCTTCTTCTGAATTTCCTAATTGGTTTGGCTCTTGCGTTTGGTCGCACTGGTTATGTGCGCCTAGGTGGTCTAGCGAAACCTGATATTGATAACTTTAAGTGGTTGTCAATCGTACTCTGTACTCTACTTGCAGGTGGTGGTGTGTTCTGGGCCGCAGCTGAGCCTATCGCCCACTTTGTGACTGCTCCGCCTCTATACGGGGAAGCTTCACCGAAAACTGCCGCAATCAATGCCCTATCTCAGTCTTTTATGCACTGGGGCTTCTTAGCTTGGGCGATCCTTGGTGGTCTATCTTCCATTGTCTTAATGCACTTGCATTACGATAAAGGCCTGCCTCTTAAGCCGCGTACTCTGCTTTACCCTGTTTTTGGTGATAAAGCCATTAAAGGCTGGATTGGTGATGTTGCTGACGCATGTAGCATCATTGCAGTAGCAGCAGGAACCATCGGTCCTATCGGCTTCTTAGGTTTACAAATTAGCTACGCGCTAAACTCATTGTTTGGCCTGCCAGATACGTTCGTAACGCAAAGTATGGTTATTATGGCGGCGATCCTGATGTATACCCTTTCCGCACTGAGCGGTTTGAGCAAGGGTATTCAAATCGTCAGTCGTTACAACATCATTTTGTCTGTACTGTTAATTGGTTACATCCTGTTCTTCGGGCCGACAAGCTTTATCGTTGATGGCTACGTGCAAGGCGTTGGTCGTATGGTGGATAACTTCTTCCCTATGGCACTTTACCGTGGTGATACAGGCTGGCTAAGCTGGTGGACAGT
Source organism: Vibrio sp. YT-19(2023) (assembly GCF_033337395.1). Lineage (NCBI taxonomy): Bacteria > Pseudomonadati > Pseudomonadota > Gammaproteobacteria > Vibrionales > Vibrionaceae > Vibrio > Vibrio sp. YT-19(2023). The sequence goes on from NZ_JAWOQN010000008.1 coordinate 60,104, forward strand.
ATTCTTCTGGGGTTGGTTTATCGGTTATGGCCCAATGATGGCGATCTTTATTGCTCGTATCTCTCGTGGTCGTACAATTCGCCAATTAATCATGTCTATTAGCATCGCGGCACCGCTGATTACTTGCTTCTGGTTTAGTATCGTTGGTGGCAGTGGCCTTGCGTTTGAACTTGATAACCCTGGTTTGATTTCATCTGCGTTTGAAGGCTTTAACTTGCCTGCAGCACTGCTAGCGATTACTGGTGAATTACCTTACCCAATGATCATTTCGGTTCTGTTCCTGATCTTAACGACAACATTTATCGTGACGACGGGTGACTCGATGACTTACACAATCAGTGTAGTGATGACGGGCTCAACAGAACCAAACGCAGTGATTCGCTCGTTCTGGGGGCTGATTATGGGTATTGTCGCTATTGCGCTTATCTCAATGGGCTCTGGTGGTATTTCTGCATTGCAGTCTTTCATTGTAATTACTGCCGTGCCTGTGTCTTTCATTTTGCTGCCAAGCATTTGGAAAGCACCCGGCATCGCAAGCAGAATGGCAAAAGAGCAAGGCCTCGTTTAAACCGCCTCTCTAACCAATATGCGAAAAAGAGCCCTTCATTGGGCTCTTTTTAATTCTGCGCTTTATCCTACGCTATCAATGCGAATCATCACTGCGTCTGGACGCCAATACTCGAATTCGCAGTCCATTAAATGCCCATCTTGTTTGTAGTTTACCCGCCGAATTTTCAGAACGGGTTGTCCTTCAGCTAGGTTCAACGCCTTAGCGACATGAGCAGGAGCTGACGTGGGAATCACATCAAAACGAGAGCGCTTTGTCTCGTAACCATACTTCTCACGATAAATGCCCGTCAGGGACATTGTGAGGTTCTCAGACAATATCCCCTCAAACAGTGCCGCTTTGAGCACGTTCTCAACAAACAATACCGCTCGCCCATCAATAAAACGTAACCGTTCAATCACATAAATTGGGGTAATTCGCTCCACCTCTAACGATTTGGCATACTCACCTGCGGCCATTTCACTTCGCACGTTGAGTAGCTTAGTTTCTGCAATACGATGCTGCTCTCGAATCATCTGATGGAAGTGAGAACGAGACAACGGGTTGTAACAGATACGCTCAGGAGATACATACCAACCCCGGCGCTCTTCTCGATAAATAAGACCTTCCGTTTCCAAAGACACCAACGCATCTTTGATAGTGATTCGAGTCGTAGAAAACAGCTCACTGAGCTCTCTCTCTGACGGCAGTTTTTGTCCTTCCGACATGATGCCGGAAAGAATCTGCTGTTTTAAGCTGCTTCTAATTTTTCCTAATTGGGTACCAAATTGTCCGGTGCCTGTCGCTCTCATTCTGATCTAGTCCAAGGATAATTTGACGAATAACATAAGGCGTTTACGTAACAAAAATATGACATTAATCAACAGAACACATACTGAACGTATGAAATATAAGTGCCATATAAAATCAGTAAAACTGTCAAATTACTTGCGCTAAATCGTCACATTCCATCCATAGCATACAAAGCGAACTTACTGACCTAGTCCAGAAGGATGGAGACAATGAAAACTTTGCTAAGTCGTTCAATTACCGTACCAGCGGCAATCATTGCGGTAACACTCGCTACGCCAACAGTAGCGAAAGAAGCCGATATTGAATCTTTGGTAGCAGCAGCACAAAAAGAAGGGGCGGTTTACAGTGTGGGTATGCCTGACAGTTGGGCAAACTGGAAAGACACTTGGGCTGATTTAAAGTCAAATTACAACCTTAAGCACCAAGACACGGATATGAGCTCGGCTCAAGAAATCGCAAAATTCGAAGCTGAGAAGAAAAACGCGACCGCAGACATTGGTGACGTAGGCTTTGCCTTCGCACGTGTAGCGGTTAAAAAAGGCGTCACTCAGCCATATAAACCAACAACTTGGAATGACATCCCAGATTGGGCAAAAGACGAAGATGGTCATTGGGCACTTGCTTACACTGGCACTATTTCTTTTATCTCCAACAATAACCTCGTAAAAGACGCGCCAAAAACGTGGGATGACCTATTAAAAGGCGACTACAAAGTGACCGTAGGTGACGTAGGCGTAGCAGCACAGGCAAACAACGCGGTTCTCGCCGCAGCGTTCGCCAACGGTGGGGACGAATCCAACCTCAAGCCTGCGCTCAAATTCTTTTCTGAACTCGCGAAGCAAGGTCGTCTTTCATTTACCGATCCGAACATCGCCAACCTAGAAAAAGGCGAAGTGGAAGTGGCGATCATGTGGGACTTCAATGCATTGAACTACCGCGACAAAATTGACCGCGACCGCTTTACAGTGAGCATTCCTCAAGATGGCTCTGTGATTTCTGGTTATACAACCATAATCAATAAATACGCGAAGAACCCTAATGCAGCAAAGCTTGCTCGTGAATACATCTTCAGCGATCAAGGGCAAATCAACTTAGCAGAAGGTTATGCGCGTCCAATCCGCACCAACATCACACTGCCTCAAGCAGTGCAAGACAAGCTAATTGCTAATGACCAATACAGCAATGTTCACCCAGTGACTGACTTCTCAGCTTGGGAAAAGTCCGCACGTAAGCTGCCACGTCAATGGCAAGAAAGTGTCTTAATCCACCAGCAATAAGAGTAAGTCGTTATGAGCAATAAGGTCATCCTTGTTGTTCTAGATGGACTGAACTATCAGGTAGCCCGTGATTGCATGGGCTACCTCAATGGTCTTCTAGAACAAAGTCGTTCCCAACAAGAAACTCGCGCAACGCTTTATCCTGTGCAGTGTGAGCTACCCTCTATGTCTCGCCCACTTTATGAGTGCATTTTAACGGGCGTTCGCCCTGTAGAAAGCGGCATCGTAAACAACAATATCGTTCGTCTATCCAAACACGATTCCATTTTCAGTTTGGCAAAAGCCCAAGGAAAAGTGACCGCTGCGGCTGCCTACCACTGGGTAAGTGAGCTTTATAATCGCGCGCCATTTGAACCTGTTCGCGATCGTTTCACGCATGATGAAACCCTGAATATCCAGCACGGCTGCTTTTACCATTGGGATCATTATCCTGATGAAGCCTTGTTCCTGGACGCAGAGTATTTACGTCGAAACTATAAACCTGATTTCTTATTGATCCATCCGATGAATATCGACGATACAGGACATAAGTTTGGCCTAGACTCTCGCCAATACCGTAATTGTGCGCGAGGTGCAGATATTATTCTTTCCAACTACATCGATCAATGGCTTGCTGATGGGTATCAAATCATTGTGACCAGCGATCATGGCATGAACAACGATCTTTCTCACGGTGGGATTTTACCTGAAGAACGAGAAGTTCCCCTGTTTGTCATTGGTGATAAGTTTACCCATCAAGATTGTCATATTAAGCAAACTGATATTTGTGGCACCGTTTGTCAATTGCTAAACCTTGACCACACGAAGCCATACACTCAGGAATTGTTAGCACTATGAGCAGTTCAGTCCTCTCCCCAAGCTCTAGCGAATCACGCTCAAATTTGGCAAGTACTTGGTTAAAGCGCTTTAAGCCAGCCATTTGGTTGGTGCCTTTCGCGCTGTTTTTCTACCTATTTCAACTCGCACCGATGATTTGGGTGCTGTTAAACAGCTTTATCTACGATGGCGAGTTTGCCTTCGATAACTACATTGAAGTGCTCGACTCCGCCTTTATGATGCAGGCGTTTGGCAACAGTTTGTGGTTAGCCATATGGTCGAGCATTTTTGGCTTAGCCATTGCGACTCTGTTGGTCTCTTCTCTACGTAGAGTCGATTCTAAAGTCCGCGACGGTGTGATTGCGTTTACGAACATGAGCAGCAACTTTGCAGGCGTACCTCTGTCATTCGCTTTTATTATTATTTTGGGCACCAATGGGGCGATTACCCTTTTGCTCAAGCAGTATGGCTTACTCGGTGATTTCGACCTTTATGGTAAATGGGGCCTGCTGGCCATTTACATCTACTTCCAAATCCCGCTGGCGGTGTTGTTGCTCTACCCTGCGTTCGATGCGTTGAGTGATGATTGGCAAGCAGCTGCTGCGCTACTGGGAGCCAAAACATCACAGTATTGGGCGAAAATCGCGCTGCCAGTGCTCTCACCAGCCTTATTCGGTACCTTTATTATCTTAATAGCCAACGCAATTGGCGCATATGCGAGTGTTTATGCGCTGACCTCCGGTAACTATAACGTCATCACAATTCGAATTGCGAGTCTGGTATCGGGAGACCTGTTCCTTGAACCTAATCTCGCCGCTGCAATTTCGGTGATTCTAATGGCGTTACTTGCCTTTATCACAGTGATTAACCAATGGCTCATTTCGAAAAGCTATGCAGGTAGGAAGTAGTCATGAACAACGTTAATACTCGATTCCATAAAACGGTGGTTTATTCCATTGTTGGGATCATGCTCATCCCGATTTTAGCGACCTTTGTCTATTCGCTTTCATCACGCTGGGGTGCCACGGTGCTTCCAGATGGTTTCACTTTTGATTGGTACGTTAAATTGCTGACCGACCCACGCTTTTTGCAAGCGTTTGGGCGTTCGCTGTTTATTTGTATTGCTTCGCTAACCCTCAGTGTGCTTCTGGTTCTGCCAGCGATATTCGTGGTGTTTTACTACTTTCCGAAGCTCGATAAGCTCATGAACGTATTGATTTTGCTACCATTCGCTGTACCACCAGTGGTGTCCTCCGTCGGCTTGCTTCAACTTTATGCTGACAGTGAAATCTCCCTTATCGGTACTCCTTGGATTCTAGTAGGTACTTACTTCACCATAGCGTTACCGTTCATGTATCGTGCGATTTCTAATAGCTTCGAAGCAATTAACCTTAACGATTTAATGGACGCTGCACACTTGCTAGGAGCAAGCACAACCAAAGCGTTTTTGATGGTCATTTTACCTAACCTCAAAAAAGGACTGATGGCATCGCTTTTCCTTTCATTTTCATTTCTATTGGGAGAGTTTGTGTTCGCCAATATTTTAGTCGGCACACGTTATGAAACCCTGCAAATCTACTTGTATAACATGCGTCAGACGAGCGGCCACTTTACGTCTGCCTTAGTGATGACCTACTTCCTATTTATTTTTTTACTGACTTGGTTGGCAAGTCGTTTCAGCCGAGGAGTCAAACAATGAGCTACGTAACAGCGAAAAATCTAACTAAACGTTTTGGTGATAACACCGTATTTGAGGATATTCACTTTAACATCGAGCAAGGTGAATTCATTACGCTTTTGGGCCCTAGCGGTTGTGGTAAATCGACACTACTTCGCAGCCTTGCTGGGCTTAACCCTGTCGATGGAGGCGAGATTTGGGTAAACGGAGAAGATATCACGCATCAAGTCCCGCAAGAGCGTGGTATTGGGATGGTCTTTCAATCGTATGCGCTGTTTCCCAATATGACCGTCGAAGGCAACATTGCATTTGGCTTAAAAATGAAAAAGCTTGCGAATGATGATATTCGACGTGAAGTGGCTAAAGTCATCAAACTGGTGGATCTGGCAGGTAAAGAAAAACACTATCCGCATCAACTTTCTGGCGGTCAGCGCCAGCGTGTCGCACTCGCTCGAGCGTTGGTGGTGAAACCTCGCATATTATTGCTTGATGAGCCACTTTCTGCGCTTGATGCCAAAATACGCAAACACCTTCGTCAGCAAATCCGAGACATTCAGAAAGAGATGAATCTCACCACTATCTTCGTAACTCATGACCAAGAAGAGGCGATGATTATGTCTGATCGTATCTTCCTAATGAGTAAAGGGGAAATTGTTCAAGCAGGAACACCTGAAGAAATTTATACTCATCCTGCTAACGAGTTTGTGGCCGGTTTCATGGGGCACTACAACCTTGTAGAGGCCAATAAAGCCAAGCAACTCTTCAACATTGATACCGAATGGAAAGTAGCGATTCGCCCAGAGTCTATATATGTAAAAGAGCAAGGTCGTCAATATGATTGCCACATCTCAGCGCCACAAGTAGGTACGATCACCAACCACCAGCTTCTAGGTAATGTTATTCGCTATCAAGTGAACGTTGAAGAGTGTGAGCTCACTGTTGACTTGCTTAATCGCTCTTCAGAACGCTTACTAGCGAATGGCAGCCAACTAGAGCTACTCTTTAACCTAAACGAAATTCAACCAGTGAGAGCCTAAACATGTCCAAACCTTTGTATGTTTTTGATATGGATGAAACCCTAATAAACGGCGACTGCGCAATGATTTGGAACGAGTTTATGGTTGAGAGAGGCATCGCGACTGATCCTTTATTTATTATGGAAGATCAGCGTCTAATGGCCTTGTACTCTGAAGGCAAAATGGACATGGAAGATTACCTAGCGTTCTCCATGAAGCCACTAGAAAACATGCCGATTGAAGAAGTAAACGCCTTGGTTGAAGAATGTGTTGAAAGCCATATTTTGCCTAAACAGTTCCCTCAAGCCAAAACCCTGATTGAGCAACTGTCTCGTGATGGTATAGATATGGTTATCATCTCTGCCAGCGTCACTTTTTTGGTGGAAGCCGTTGGTCGCCGTCTTAATATTCCAACCGCACTCGGAATTGATTTAATCGAGAAAAACAACCGTTATACTGCTGAAATCGACGGTATCCCGAGTTATCGTGAAGGCAAAGTCACGCGATTAAAACAGTGGCTAGAAAATCAGCCTGAGCCTTATTCCGAAATCCATTTCTATACCGATTCAATCAACGATTTACCACTTTGTGAATACGCGAACTACGCTTATCTGGTAAATCCATGCCCACAACTAAAAGAACACGCCAACAGACCGAATTGGAGTGTGTTAAGTTGGGGGTGATATAGCCTCACAAGACCGTTCTTCCTAAGTAAATACTTTTCTATTTGTTCAAAGAGCAGTTCTTTCTGCTCTTTTTTACTTCTCTTCTTCACAAATTAATCACTTGATTAAATACTGATTAATTTTTCACATGTCGCATGAGAAATCAGCGTCTTATAATTAATCAAATGTTTAATATTTTGAGAGAAGATTGTGACGGAAGCGCATCGAAGGGCGGGAAGACCCACAGATAATATCGACGCAAGGGAAAAACTGATTTTCCACGCGCGCGAACTCTTCACCATTATGGCTTATGACAAGGTCTCTACTCGCCTAGTCGCGCAGAAAGCAGGCGTGAACGTGGCGATGATTCGTTACTACTTTGGCAACAAAGAAGGCTTGTTCGAGACCATGTTGCGCGAAACACTGTCACCGATGCAAAAGCAGATGCAGACGTTGGTATCCAACAGTAACGAGCAAAACTTTCTCGATCTAATGCGCACCTACTACCGCGAAATGATCAAGGTACCACAGTTCCCACGCTTAGTTGCCCAAGTTATGAATATGCCCCCATCGGAAACCCAACGCAAACTGCTCGAAAAAGTCTTCGCAGATATCAGTAAGCCAATGCAAGGCGTGATCTTTGATAAGTTGATCGACAGTGGCGTTTTACGAAAAGACGCCGACCCTCAACTTTGTCGCGTCTCTTACATCAGCTTGATGGTATTTCCTTTTATGGCACCACCAGCACTGCTCGCCATTCATGGCATTGAACTTTCTGAAGCCTTCTTGAACCGATTATTCGAACACAACATACAACTGATGAAACATGGATTTTTAGACTCGGGCGACCAATATGAAGATAAATAAAAAGCTGCTGTTCTTTCCTGCTCTTGCGGTGGGGGTCGTCATTCTGTTTTTGGCGATTAGCCTCAAACCAGATTTGCCCGTAAAACCCGCTGGAGATCGTGCACGGTTGGTCGAGACGATTCCACTTGAGCTCAAAGCCATTGCTCCAGTAGCCATAGGGTTTGGCAAGATCGCCCCAAAAGTGGAATGGAAAGCGATAGCCGAAGTGACGGGGAAAGTGGTCTACCGCCATCCGCAGCTGGAAAAAGGACAAGTGTTGCAAGCAGGGACAGAAATCTTGCGAATCGACCCACTCGATTACGAACTGAAACTGGTTCAAGCTCAAGCCGATCTCAAATCTGCTCAAACCTCTCTGGCTAAGCTGAACCAAGAAGAAGCGAATCTCAAAAGCACACTCAAGATAGAAGCCAACCGTCTGGTTATCGCCAACAAAGAGTTAGACCGTAAACAAAACCTACGTAAAAAAGGCCTAACCTCGCAATCGGATGTAGATCAGCAAGAGCAAAGCGCGCTCTCTCAACGTAAATTAGTGCTGGATATTGAAAATCAAATTGGTTTGATGCCGGATGAGAAACGAGTCGCGGAAGCCCTAGTTAAAGTTAATGCATCAAAAGTGGATGAGGCCGAACGCTCGCTTGATAAAACCATCATCACGCTTCCTTACGATTTGCGTATTGCTGACGTAGAAATTGAGAAAAAGCAAGTGGTTAACCTCCAACAAACCATGGTGACAGGACATGGTATTGATGTCATGGAAGTGGAAGCTCAACTATCCATTCATGACATGCAAACTTTGGCGGCGAGCATCGGTGAGTTTGTCCGCGATGAATCTGGTATTCCACAACCTGATATGAATGCGATTCATGCCAACATTGAACTCAGCAGCGGTAACCTCTCTGCAAGCTGGCCTGCGAAAGTTGCACGCATCAGTGAAACGGTTGATCCAAGCCAAGCGACTGCCGGTGTGATTCTGGAAATTGAACAAGACTACCGTGCATTAAACCCAACGTCTGCGCCTCCATTGGTGAACGGCATGTTTGTGCGTGCCTTGATTGAGGGACAAGAGAACCCGAGTTGGGTCATCCCAGAGCGTGCGCTTCATGGCGATAAGATTTACCTGATGGGAGATGACAACCGTCTGCAAGTCGTGACGGTTGAAGTGTTATATCGCCGCAATAACCAAGTGGTGATCGATGGTGAACTAGAGCAAGGTCAGAAGCTGATCATCAACGATTTGCTGCCCGCAATTAACGGCATGCTATTGAAAGAGTCACCTGAACAGTCAGAAGCCACTATTGAGGAGTCTGATTCATGATCCGATTCTTCGCCAAGCATCCAACAGCAGCCAACTTGCTGATGCTAACGCTGCTGATATTGGGGATTTCTTCACTTTCCACGATTAAGCGTGAAACTTTTCCTGAGTTTGATCCGCCCTACATCCTAGCTGGTGTAGTCTACCCAGGAGCTTCCCCGCAAGAAGTCGAAGAGAGTATCTGTGTCCGAATGGAAGATGCTGTTGATGGCCTTGCTAACATTGAAGAAACGCAATGTGAAGCGATTGAAGGCTCTGCGCGTCTTATCTTAAAACTGAATGAAGAAGCCGACATCGGCCGCATGCTGGTTGATGTTCAAACCCAGATCAACTCGATTAATGACTTCCCACAAGAAATTGAGTCTCCTGTGATCCAAGAGCTAGATTGGAATGAGCCAGTTGTGGATATCGCGATCACTGCAGACACCACATGGCCAGAGCTAAAAGCCTATGCAGAACAACTTAAACGCACATTAAAGCTCGATTATGATGTGTCTTTGGTTGAAGTTGCAGGCTTCTCTGACCACCAATACCGAGTAGAGTTAGACACTCAAGCCATTCGACAGCTTGGCTTAAGTGTTGGCGATATTGCTGAGCAGATTGGTCGTCAGAACGTCAAGTTGCCAAGTGGTAATGTCGAAACGCCAGATAAGAACTTTCTGATCCGCTTTGACGAACGACGCGTGACGCCAGAAGAGCTTGAGACTATCGTCGTGGGCTCTGGTCCAAATGGGTCAATCATCCGTCTAAGAGACATTGCGACGATTACCGACCGATTTGAATTGGACGAACAGAAAGTCCTCTTTGATGGTCACCCTTCTGCCCTACTAAAAGTCAGCAAAAACAAAGAAGACGATGCACTGCGCATTAAAGAACGTGTTGCTCAATTTGTCGAAGAACAACAAGCCATCGCGCCAGACGGTGTGATGCTACAAATGACCAATGACCTTTCATCCGTGCTTTGGGATCGCCTGACCATGATGGTCAAAAACGGTTGGCAAGGTATCATTCTGGTCTTCGCCACCATGTGGTTGTTCTTTAGTTTTCGCTACTCTTTTTGGGTCGCAGCTGGTTTACCTGTTGCCTTCTTAGGTGGGTTATTTTTGATGGCGCAACTTGGCCTGTCCATCAACATCATGTCTTTGGTCGGGTTACTCATGGCCATCGGTATCATGATGGATGACGCCATCGTTATTGCCGAATCGATTGCCGCTCACCTAGACCGAGGAGAAGAGATCGATGATGCCGTAACTAAAGGAGTGAAAAAGGTACTGCCGGGGGTCATCTCTTCCTTTTTAACTACGGTGTGTATTTTCGGTAGCTTGTTATTTTTGCAAGGTGAAATGGGTGCGGTACTTAAAGCGGTTCCTCAAGTTCTGATCCTCGTACTGAGTTTAAGTTTGGTGGAAGCCTTCTTGATTCTACCTAACCACCTTTCTCACTCACTACACAAACAAAAGCAAGAGCGAAAAACACCGAAGTTCAAACAAAAGCTGCTCGCTTCTTTTGAAAACTTTCGCAACACCACCTTGGTCAACGCAGTGGATAAAGTGGTCGAGTATCGCTATGCCTTTATGGGTGGTGTGGTTGCCTTGCTTCTTATCTCCGCAGCCACGTTAGTAGGTGGTTTACTCAAGTTTCAACCCTTCCCTGAACTGGATGGCGACATTGCAGAAGCGCGCATTATTCTTCCTCCGGGTTCTTCTCTGTCTCAAACGGAAGCCGTCGTCGATAAGATCGTCGCTTCCGCTCAAAAGCTAGATAAAGAATGGACAGAGAAAGTGGAAGACGGCAATCCATTGGTTCTACACATCACCAGTCAATTCAACGCTAACGCCGATGCGAATGAATCTGGCCCTCATATTGCCACGGTGCGTCTGGATTTGCTGGGTGCAGAGAGTCGTAACACACTCATCGATGAATTTATCGATGCATGGCGCGAAGACATCGGTGAACTTGCCGATCCTATCTCGCTGGTATTTAAACAACCGACCATGGGGCCGGGTGGACGAGCGATTGAAATTCGAGCGAAGCATGATGATCTGGATGCGCTCAAAGCTGCCTCTATCGACATTCAGCAATACTTGAATGAGTTTGACGGTGTCCATGGCGTGTTGGATGACATGCGTATGGGTAAAGAAGAAGTTTTAGTTAAACTGCGTCCGGGGGCAGAAGCTTATGGGGTTAACGGCCAACTCATCGCCAATCAGTTACGTGCGGCTTTCTTTGGCCAAACCGCAGACGAAATCCAAGTTGGGGTAGAAAACATTTCCATCGAAGTTCGCCTCGATAAAGCACAAGCTGGTGACTTACAGCAATTGGCAAACTTCCCAATTATCTTGTCCGATGGCAGTCAAATCCCACTCGCGACCATTGCGACTTTGGATTTCCAACGTAATTACGTAAGAATCCAGCGCATTGATGGCTTGCGCACAGTGAGTGTATTCGGCGATATCGACAATACGAAAGCCAACTCAACCGCCATTATTCGTCAGTTCCAACAAGATGAAGCGCCAAAGCTTATGCAAAAGTATCCTGGTCTTCGCTTTGATTTTGAAGGCGAAGCCAAAGATACCGCTGAAACTGGCGCATCAATGGGTAAAGGCTTCTTGCTTGGTTTGTTTGGCGTGTTTGCGATTCTGAGTTACCAATTCCGCAGTTATTTGGAACCATTCGTGGTCATGCTTGCGATTCCACTCGCCTTTATTGGCGTGGTATGGGGACACATCCTACTCGGTCACTCATTAAGTATGCCGAGTATGATGGGCTTTGTCTCACTAGCGGGGATTGTGGTGAATGACTCGATTCTGTTAGTTCAGTACATACGCCATCATGTCGATGAAGGGGATAATGTGCACGACTCAGTAGTCAAAGCCAGTCGGGAACGCTTTAGAGCAGTATTCCTAACATCAATGACCACTGCAGCAGGTTTGCTTCCGTTACTGACTGAAACCAGTTTGCAAGCACAGGTTATCCAACCACTGGTTATCTCCATCGTGTTTGGTATCTTTGCATCCACTCTTCTGGTGTTGTTTATGATCCCTGCCGCGTATGCCATTTTAGCTGACTTCGGCCTAGTCCATAAGCATGAAGAGATCTAAAACGACTGATAAGTAAACTTATCAAAATGAACAAGAGCGGCTTAGGTCGCTTTTTGTTCAACACCAACACGTTAAAAAACACAATCACTTAACAAACAGAGAGTTATTGTGTCTCATTAAGTGTGAATATGAACAGTTAAGAATTAAGTATGTTGAGTTTTATATAACCAAATCAAATAACCAACACAAGATTTATAATATGTCTTATTGTCAAAAACGGAATTTTACAGAGTAAAAATACACGTAGGCAACACATTCACAATTTAAACTCACGATAATGAAAACATTGATTGAAGAATTAACATTTTAACAATCATTACAACAATGTTAACTTTAGCCTCGTTGGTCGCGCTGGTGGTAAGCCTCTCACCAAGCCTATTGTCAGTTTTATATGGACGTTCGACCACCTCCAAAATGAATAGACACCCAATTTGGTGCCCTTTTTTCGCCCGTGAAAGCATTCTTCGCGGGCTTTTTTCTTCCCACTGAAATGGGCTTAATCTGCGTTAGTTTCTTTGCTCAATCTCTCTGTTTTTCCAGCCGTATACGAGTCGATGAGCGGAGACAAATCCAGTAATTCCAATACTTTTTTTTCAAAGGTTTCATCCGCACTTCTCACCCAATCTAAAAACTTCTGCTTAGCAAACATCGATTCGTACTTATACCAAAACTCGATGCTCAGGTAGAATTCATTTTTTATGGGTAAATTGTATACTCTTCGTAATTCACTCTTATACTTAAGATTACCTTCTGAGTATTTTGAGTATTTGTTTTTTCCAACTTCAACTATCTCACACTTTATTGGTGGATAACCACTTAAGAAACCTCTAATTAAATATTCTTCTTTTTCTCTTTTTCGGTTTTCACTTTCTGGAATTTCTCCCCATTGTTTATTCGCACGCTTAGTCAATTCTTTCATCAAGTCTGTATGATACCCCCTCATAGAGCCTTCACTTTGCTCCGGGGCATGATAAAAATCATAATATTCTCTCTCTAAAAATGAGGACAATTGACTAATATTATCAATATCTTCTCCAGTAGATTTAACCCGTAGCCTAATATATAATCCACCTTGTTTGTTAATAGGAAGCAAAGGGTTTAATATTTTCTTCTGAAACAAAAAATATACCGTAGCTAACTTTACAAACCTTTCATGCCTCTCTATTTTTGATTCAACATCGAACTGTTCTAAATTAACAAGATCCTGGTATACATGTCCTTCATATATGTTGTTCGGACACTCAAATGACAGCACTAAGTCATCTATCTGGAACGCATTATGTAATAAGTCAGAGAAATCCGGCTTTCCTCTAAAACCATCTTTACACATTTTAATAAAACTCATATGTCTATCTCTTACTCTTCAAATATGCATCAATACCTTTAAACGAGAGCCTGCAATATGAGTTCTAATTCAAGTAAAGGTAAGCCACATACTAAGGTATTATGAAGGTCAAAAAGGAGAGCGGATCTTTTCTAAATTTTAAATATCTAACATCACCTCCACTTTACTGAAATCTACACTTTTGAAAGTTACATCCGCTCCATCCAGCAATAGCTCATCAAACACGCCAACTATTGATAATAAGCTTGAGGATCTGATCTCCACCCATGAAATGAGAAACAAAAAAGCCAGCCTTAAAAGGCTGGCAAGTAGAGCAACAAGGTCAGTGCTTACTGCTAACTAACACCGAACTCGTATTGGATTCATTTTCGTCTGTTAGTCTCTTTTATCGGCGTTTATGACTTGCTTGCTTTCTCTTTGTGGCACGTTACCTTTACTAACTGTTCTTGCTCATCTTTAATGTTTTTCACGATACGCTCATCACGTGCGTGAATGGCATCCATGTTCATTTGCTGAATATCTGCTATAGCTTCATGTTTCATTTCAGAAAAGTCCTGACGTAAATCTGAGCTCCACTCCTCTTTGTCTAAAGTGTTAGCAGCAGCGATTGGTGATGACATTACAGCAATAAGACTTAGAGTAGATAGAAATACGCTTTTCATAATAAGCTCCTTGAGGATTAGCAGTTAATTTTAATTACAATTCATATATTGCACATACGATGCCAACTTTTATTTTGTTATTTTTCAACAACTTAAACAAAACCTCATATTCAACGTTATCTTCGTCTGGTAAATTTCGCTAACCAAGTGTCAAATTAACCATGCGAATTTAAAACATTAGAAACATACATATTAGAAATTCTTTGTCAGGCAGTTTTCTCATCAGATAATTACGTAACTGCCCACTAAAAAATCACTTTGAATCAAAATGCGGAAACAAAAAAGCAGCCCGAAGGCTGCTCCTAATCGTTAACATCAAGCTTGTTAACTCGATACGCTTGCTTCAACGCTCGACGTCACTGGCGACTTTCTGAAACGATTAATCAAACGATGGATAAACCTCTTAATGGATCTGAAAATATTTTTAATATCTTCAAGCATTAAATACAAACAAGGCACCAACACTAAAGTCAGAACCGTTGCGTACAACACCGCAAAGCCCAAAGCGACAGCCATCGGTATGACAAAACGCGCCTGCAAACTCGTTTCAAACATTATCGGCAATACACCCGCAAACGTCGTTATTGAGGTGAGCGTGATAGCTCGAAAACGAGCACAACCCGCCTCAACAACCGCTTGTTTGATGTTCATACCCCTTTCTCTCACTTGGTTTACGTAATCTGTCATAACCAGAGAGTCGTTGATAACCACGCCAGCAGCGGCGATCAAACCAAATGTCGACATCATACTGATGTCTAAACCTAGCCAGAAATGGCCCCAAATCGCCCCCGTCAGACTAAACGGAATGACGGACATTACAATCAAAGGTTGGGTATAACTTTTTAACGGTACAGCTAACAAGATGTAGACGATGATCATGCCTGCAATAAAGAACAAAATCTGTTCATTACGCTGCGCAGCCTGCTCTTCAATATCACCGCCCAATTCTGTTTTCACAGTTGGGAAGGCTTGCTTCATGTCCGGTAAGATATTGTCGTCAATGACCTTAACGATTTCTTGAGGTTCAACCAATTCTTCGTCTATGGAACCATAAACATAAACGGTTTGATACCCGCCTTCACGTCGAATGCTACTCACGCCCGGCTGCTCGTTGATCTTCACCACATCACCTAGCATGACCTTCTTACCTGCTGGTGTTGTAATCACAGCGTAACGCAATGATGAGAATGCTTCACGCGTCAGTTGCGGGTAACGCACCATAACTTTAATTTCTTCACCATCACGAATAATGCGCTGTGCTTCGCCACCATAAAAGCTGCCACCAACTTGCTCTGCGATCATGGTGAGATCCAGACCGAGATCGTACGCTACAGGCGCAAGAGACAGGAGTACTTCTTTGCTTCCAGAATCAATAGAAGATGAAATATCATATAACCCTTCTTCCTGCTGTAAACGCTCTATCAAGTAACGCCCAGCCTCGTTGAGCTCATTGATGTTAGAACCAAACAACAAGTAACCAAACTCATCTCTGTCACCACCACCCGCACTCTGCTCGCGGATTTTGATGCTCTTCATACCTGGAATAACAGGCATAGCTTCACGCCAACGTCGAGCCAGCTCAAATGTATTGAACGGGCGTAACTCTTCATCAACCAAAGGTACTAATACACGACCTTCGGTGCGGCTTCTGTTGTACGACAGCACATCACGAATCATTCCTTGACCATGTTCTGCAATGGTCTCAGATTCGATCTTTTGCATGACACGTTCAATAGTCTTGAGTGCACTGATTGTCTGCTCACTTGAAACGGTATCATTCATTTCAATAGTGATCGCAGGATAGTCGGTCGGCACTTTAGGGTTAGGGATCATCCGAACATAATTCGCGTTGATCAAAGCCGCGCTGATCAGCAGTAAACCACAGAACACCGCAAACACTGTCCAGCGCCAATGGGTGCATGTTGTTACAAAGTTACGATACGGACCGTTTACAAAGCCGAAGAAACGTTGGTTGAAACGATCTCGCCATCCACCAGGTTTGACTGGTTTAAAATGGGTATGCGCAAGGTGTGCAGGAAGGATCAGCTTCGATTCAATCAAACTGAAGATCAAACAAAGAATCACGACCCCCGCGATACCATAAAAGAAGGCACTATCAATACCGCTAGACAACAAGAAAGGGGCAAACACAGCAATTGTGGTTAACACACCGAAAGTGGCTGGTGTGGCAACACGTTTTACACCACGAACCACGTTTTCGACGCCACCACCTTTTTCTTCAATTTCGCTGTAAGCGCTCTCTCCCATCACGATGGCGTCATCAACTACAATACCGAGCACCATAATGAAAGCGAACAGCGAGACGATGTTCACTGTAATACCCAAAGCTGGCATCATCATCACCGCACCAAGGAAACACACTGGTAAGCCGATCATTACCCACATAGCCAAGCGGAAACGTAGGAAAATGGTCAGCATAATCGCGACTAATGCAGCGCCTTGCAGCAAGTTTTTCAACATCATGTCGAGACGCCCATTTAAATAATAAGTCGTATCAACTAAGACTTTGAGCTTAACATCCTGCGGCAATGTCTTGTTTTTTGCTTCAATATAGTTACGAACGGACTGTGCAACAGGGATAATGTTCTGGTCACGAGTTGCTTCAACAGACATGTAGATCGCATTTTGCCCTGAGTATTCAAAATAGCGCTCTTCTTCCGTAAAGCCATCTTTTATCGTGGCAATATCTTGCAACAGAACCTTTGCTCCATTTGCGCCAAGCTTTACTGGAATATTTCTAAACTCATCACCACGGTAGTATTGGTTTTCAATCCTTACTGCAATCATCCCTGAATTTGTTTTTACTTCGCCCGCAGAAAAGTTAGCTGAATAACGGCTGATCGCGCTGCTGATATCGCTCAACGTAAGGTCGTATTTACGAAGAACAAGTGGGTCAACTTCAATCGCTATTTCTTCTTCTGGCGCACTCAGATACACCAGCATGACGTTTTCTAACTGAAGTAATTCATCTTCGATTTGCTTAGCAAGCGGTTTAAGCTCCTCGAGCGGTCGGTCCCCAACTAACCCCATTTCGATTACATCTTGGCGCCATTCAACTTGGTAGACATTGATTGGTTCCATACCCGCTGGTAAGTTAGACAAGGTATCAATACGTTGGTTTACATCATCTAAGACACGCTTGATATCGGCATTAACGTCTACCTCGATGGAAACATACGCGCTACCTCTAGAGGCCGTTGAGACTGCTTTTTTAATCCCGGTGACGTCTTTAATCGATTCCTCGACCTTAACGAGAATACTCTCTTCTATCTCTTGAGGAGAAGCGCCAGGATAAGTCGCACGAACATCAATGTAGTTCACCTCAATATTCGGAAACATCTGCCTTTGAATAAAGAGAAAACTCACCACACCCATGATAATGATGAACACCATCAAAAGGTTGGCAGCGACGGGGTTATTCGCAAAATAGGCAATCAAGCCCTTTTGTTTAGTATCTTCCATGACAAACTCCTACTTACTGTACGACGGTTTCGGAGTCGTCACTCTTTTTTGCGATTTGTACCGCCATGCCTTTTTGAGGGTACTCTGGTAAGGTCAGTACCAACTTATCACTTTGCTCTAAACCTTCGCCCACCAGCAAAAACTCACCTTCTGCTCTCAAAACCGTGACAGTTCTGGGTTGAAGTTGATTATCGCCATTCACCACCCACACGGTACGGTTTTTAACTAATTCCTGTGGTAAGCGATAGATATGCTTAAGTTCCTTACCAGTGAAGCTCACTTCAACGTAGGAGCCGAATTTAATTGGAGGCTGCTGGTTATCGACACCGTATGGGTCCGCGATTTGAATGACCATGTTAATCATTCGGGTAGCACTATCAATCATGCCTAAATCACGAACTACTCGACCTTCTCTAGTGGTAGAAAACACACCTTGCTGCGTCACTGTCGCAGTGAGTTCACCAATGGATTCGGGTAAAAATGCACTATCAAAACCTGCAATGGGTACGTGCACCTCTGCCACTTCGATGTTGTTTAACGTGGCAACTCGAGAACCAGATGTAACAAATTGACCAACACCAATATCACGCTCAACAACCAGCGCATCGTAAGGTGCAACGACTTTGCAATTTTCTAACTCTCTTTTTGCTCGTTTGAGTGCCGCTTGAGCCGACTTCACTTGGGCTTGTGCGCTCAAAACGTGAGGTTTGCGTAAATACAGATCCGTCACTTGCTTATCGCTCAGTCTCTTTGCCTGACGTTTTGCCACTTCGGCTTTCGCTTGTTCCTCAATCAAGTTTGCGCGTGCACTAGCTAAATCGGCTTCAGCTTGTAAAACCGACGCTTCATAGTTGTCGCTTTCAATTGTGAAAAGAACCTCTCCTCGTTTCACGATGCCACCCGTTACAAAATTCGGGTGCCAACTTATCACTTCACCACTGACTTGCGCGGAAAGGTGTGTTTTTTCAAAAGGGACTAATTCACCGTGACTGGTAATCACCACTTTGTGATCAGTAGGAAAAAGAGAAGAAGCCTGAACAGTAGGTTCTGTAATTGCATCTTTGGTTGACTCTTTTTCCGGCGCAGTTGCGGCAATTGCAGCATATCCTGCATAAGAGCCTCCAACGACGACGAAGGGTAAAAGCCAACGTAATATGGGTTTTGCTAACATCGAAAATCCTTTTTTATTGTTGTTTTCAACACCACACTTTTATTCAGTCCATTGCTCCCGGTAAGCATGGTGGTGAGAGAATTGAATTTGAATAAACATCAAAGCGGCGCTTGCCTAGTCTTTTAAGCAGCGAACTAGATAGTTATTGCCAATTCAAAGTTAATAAAATTAACAAAAAATTAACCAACTGCGCAAGTTGCTCTGACTTAACTTTTATTCTAAATGGCAAATGACATGCCAAGCATTTATTTATTAAAAATCATATGGTTATATAAAAATCATTATTTTATCCAGTGCGCTATTGGTCATAATCACCAGATATTAGTGATTATGACCAATACGGCCATAATGATAATTAAAATAAATGATTATCTGCGCTTTAAAAGTTGAACTTAGTTCAGGCTCTATGGCAATTCATCGATTAATCGCTCGTTATCAAACGGTTCTGGGTGCATGTGGCGTCAGCTTAAGTCTATAATTTGGAGTAGGTAACACTCTGTAAGACAAGGAAATGTGCTTTGTTACAAACGCTCGCCAAGTTGCTCTTCCCCTCGCTGCTCACTATTTTATCGGCATGCTCATCCGTATCGTTGAATGACGCCAGTGAAAAGTCCACCAGCTTTCAGCTCGGTTATCAAAAGGATTCTGTTCTTGCGCAGTACTTTGAAGCTTACGGGAGAGACCCCAAGTCCATAACTGGCTTTGCACCGTTAAATCAGGGACACGATGCCCTTCTTGCTCGAACCTCTTTGATCGAGTCCGCCCAGAAAAGCCTTGACCTTCAATACTATATTTACCGTGGTGACGAAACGAGTCAGCTAATAACGTGGCGCTTGTATGAAGCGGCAAAGCGTGGTGTTCGAGTAAGACTGTTGCTTGACGATATGCAAAAGCGAAACGACGATGTGATGGCAGCCCTCTATGCACATCCTAATATAGAAATCCGCTTATTTAACCCGCATCAGTATCGCGACTCCCGTTGGTTCGCTCTTGCTAGCGATTTTGAACGCCTTAATCGTCGTATGCACAATAAGTCTCTGATTGCAGACAGTGTTTCCGCCATTGTCGGAGGTAGAAATATCGGCAATGAATACTTCTCTTTTGAATCGCAAGTTGAGTTTGGTGATTTTGATCTTCTGCTCTATGGTGAGGCGGTACAACAAACTGCCGATCAGTTCGACCTCTACTGGAATAGCGCCTATTCGATACCAATGGAATGGATTACACCGAATTCACAGCAAATTACCGACCAAGCGATTCAAAAGCAGGTCAATAAACTCCGGTTAGAGGAAAAGTTTTCAACCGGCCGCTATGACTTCACTCAACTGGATATGTACCAAGATCTAAAACAAGGCAAACTCAAGCTCTACTGGGGAGAAGCGAAAGTATGGTTTGACCTGCCCGATAAAGTCGCGACCCGAGAGAGCCAACTTATTGATAATTTAACGGAACTGGTTAAAAGTGTTGAGGATTCATTTGTGCTCATTTCTCCCTATTTCGTTCCAACTGAAGCAGGTACTCAAGCATTAAGTAACGCGGCCAAGCGAGGCGTTGATATCACGATTGTGACCAATAGCCTCGCGTCTAACGATGTGTTTGCCGTGCATGGTTGGTACGCAAAATATCGAAAAGATCTACTCGAAGCTGGAATCAAGCTTTGGGAAGTAAAAGCGAGCGCGAAACTCAAAAGTAAGTGGAGCCTCACGGGGAGTAGCAGAGCAAGTTTACACGCTAAAGCAATGACAATTGATAACAAAACACTTTTCGTTGGTTCGATGAACTGGGACCCACGTTCGGCCGCTTTGAATACCGAAATGGCCGTTGTTATCGAACAGCCAGAATATGTGCAAATGTTTCTAGAACAACTGCCAAATCAACTGTCGAGTAACGCCTACGCCTTAACTCTGCGCGACGGGGACATTGTCTGGACCGACGTAAAAACAGGCGAAGAATACGACTCCGAACCAGAAGCAGGAGTATGGCGAAAAATGGGCGCTTGGTTCTCCGGAATATTACCGATTGAAGATCAGCTATAACAGCTGCCAATACTGCAAACCTCCCCAGTCAAGCAAAACAAAATGGACGCTAGTTTTGGGCAGGGGACACAACCAACATAAGGAAGTTCAATGCCAGCGCAATGGAATGAATACTATCAGAAAATTTTAAGCCAACCTCACCGCCCAAACGTGGAAAATGCCCTGAACCTACTTAAGATAGAAGGCAAAGTCGCTCTCGATATTGGCTGCGGAATAGGTCGAGACAGCCACTTTCTCCTCGAACAGGGATTTAAGGTTCACGCATGTGATAGCAATGAAAATGCAGTAAAAACTTGTTTAACACGCTTTGAAGGTAATAAACGATTTTCGGTTTCGCAGTGCTGTTTTACTGAATTTAATTACCCTAAGTGCAGCTTGGTTATCGCAAATGCCAGTTTGTTCTTTTGCCCTGACACAGGCTTCAAACAAGTCTGGACAAAAATAGACAGCGCATTACAACCGGGCGGTATCTTCTCCGGCGATTTCTTGGGAGTGAAAGACTCCTGGGTTACCTCCGAAATGCACCCAAACATTACCGCATTAACAAAAAAGGAAGTGGAAAGCTTATTCGAAGGTTACGACCTCATTTCATTGCATGAAAGAGATGAAGACGGGACCACTGTAGTAGGAAGCCAAAAACATTGGCACATGTTTAGTGTGACCGCTCGAAAGCGCTAAAAATGGTCTCTCAGTAAAGAAAGCAGCACTTCAAATCAGTGCTGCTATCAGAGATTAATTGACGGGATACACCACTTCAAAACGCTCTAAAACCAGCGTACGTTTCTCATGCCAATCGATGTTCAACTCATCGCATTCAGCTTTAAAAAATGCAGTATGAGCATCACGCCACCAGTTTAAGGTTCTATCACCTTCGCCTTCTGCGAAGGCAAACTCTGCGGTTACATCCTCATATTTGCATGTACTTACGTCAGTAATTCGTATCACGCAAACCGGGTCCCCATCCCAATTCGTCACTACTTGTAAATGACCGACTTGGGGCATGATTTCACCATGCTCTCGATACCAAAGCTCCAAACTGCACGATGCAGTTTTCTGTCCAATACGAACCAAATCTGCGCATACATTCGCGTTGTATTCATCGGCACAATAATAGTCAGCACTGACTGATGGTACAGCTTCCCTTTGTTCTGGTGACAATAATTCTAGGAATTGTTCTAAGTAATCCTTAGCTCGCGCGTCCATGCTCACTCCATTAATCATAAATTCGCAAGGAGGATAAAAGATATCACAACAAATAACCATCAGGAACAAACTGAAAAACAACAAGAATATGACTTCTACGAAGACGACTGTTATTTCTTTTGTAATAACTTTGCTAAACGTTTGTGCTATTTGCTATTGTTGCATGGTCTATCTGTACTCTTCTCGTGAAAGGACGTTATATGCGCTTATTTATTGGTATTTTTTTCTCGCTGATACTTGCCTTGCCAACAATGGCATCGGAGGAAAAGTATTCAGAATCGGATCTGTTAGATAGACCATTAATGGAACGCTATATTTTAGATGAACTAAAAGCGCTGCGTCAGGACTATCAAAGCCTAGAAAAGCGAATGATCACAGAGATCACCGATCGCGAGCTAACGGTCGCAGATAAATCGTTGAACTATGCCAACGTGACCGTTACATACTTCTTCTACATCATTGCTGGTGTCGCATCGCTGATTGCCTTTGTCGGATGGCAATCTCTGCGCGAGTTTAAACACAACACCAAAGAGATGGCTGATAAACGATTGGAGAAGATCGCCCAAGAATACGAGAAAAAGTTTGTCGCCCTTGAGCGAGATTTAAAACGCAAAACTCGCATTATCAGCGAAAACAACAAAGAGATTGAGAAAATCAACGAGATCCATAACTTATGGCTACGTGCACAAAGCTCTCAAACTCCAGAACAACGTATTGAGATCTATGATGAAATCTTATTAATTCGTCCAGGTGATTTAGAAGCGTTGACGTACAAAGCCGACGCAGCGATGGAAATCAACGAATACCATTGGGCACTTAGCATTTGTAACCGCGTACTTGAAGTCGATTACACCAACGGCCCTGCACTGTATCAACGCGCGTGTGCATACTCTCGCCTTGGTATCGAAGAGCAAGCTATTGAAGACTTGGAACGCGCAATTGAATACAGCCCATCCATTCGTGATTTACTTGCCGAAGAACGAGACCTCGAATTGCTGCACGGTAATGAGCGTTTTGAAAAGCTCTTACATCTAGCAAGCGAATAATGGAATAAACAGCATGAGCAGCCACTTTAATCTAGAAGACGCTAGCCAAGTATTGGTTGGCGCTTTTGCCCTAGCAGTCCCGATCTCATTTTCGGAGGAAGCGTGGCGATTGGGTGAGAGCCTACCAATGGCAAACTTGCTCATGCTGTTAAGTCTTTCTGTCATTTTCCTCAGTTTTTTCGCGTATCAAAGCGTGTTTCAAAGCCACATCAAGAATCGCGTATCCATCTTTATTTTTCGTGTGGTTATCGCGTACCTCATTGCGGCAGTTGTGGTAGCGTTAGTTCTTTTCTGTCTTGATAAGCTGCCACTCATGAATGAGCCTTTGGTTGCGATAAAGCGCGTTATCGTCATCACAATGCCTGCTTCGATGGGCGCGATCGTAGTCGACAGTTTCGACAAAGAATAGAGATAATCGCTACTCTTCTTCTAACGTTAAGTTCGACCCCGAGTGGTCTTTCCCTAATACATCTTCTGGGTTTCGCAGTGCGCAGGTTTCTAACGACAAGCACCCGCAGCCAATGCATCCGCCTAAATCGTTTTGCAACGCTTTAAGTTTTTGAATCTTTTGTTCTAACTGTTCATGCCAATGGCTTGCCATTTCTTCCCATTGCGCTTTGTTAGGGGCTTGGTGTTTCGGCAGTTCATCTAACGCATGTTTAATTTCTTCTAACGACAACCCAACTTGCTGCGCTGCTTTGATCACCGCAACACGGCGCAACACACTGCGATGGTAGCGACGCTGATTACCTTGATTTCTCCAACTCGAAATCAGTCCTTTTTGCTCGTAAAAATGTAGGGCAGATACTTTCACTCCAGAACGTTTTGCCACTTCTCCTACGCTGATTTCCATCCTTGACTCCCTGTATATCAATTTTGTTAAAAAAACGCTTTACCTCAAGTTTACTTGAGGTTTTAAAGTTGCACCATCTTAATTAACGCTAAACCCCGGCGAGCTCAAGATAATGTGTTCAGCGCGAACGACTTGGTTGTTAAACACAAGACAGTTGGACATCAACCTTTTGAAATCCATCGGGAGTTAGAGGCAAACATAATGAAAAATAAAACTCAGCCGTACTTAGCTGGCCGCTTCTTCGACAGTATCTCCTCTGGCTTATTCATGATGGCGCTGCCATGGGTCATGCTTTCCGAACCTAACATGGGTACATTCGTCGCTTTAGTTTCTCTGAGCTGCACCGCGATTTCTTTTCTAGCAACGCCTTTCTTTTCCACTTTAATTGACCGACATTCACGCAAAGTACTACTCGTGCTCAATCAATGGATTCAATCGGGTATGGCTTTGGTGGTGTTCATTGCTTATTGGTTAGGGTTTGAGTCACACTGGTTACTGGCTTTTGCACAATTGGTGTATTGGGTTTCGAGTAATTTTGCATGGACGACCAACAACGCCTTCACCCAAGAAAATTATCAGCACCATGAGTATGCGAAAATTTCGGGTCAGCAAGAAATTGTAATGCAATCCACAACCCTCGGAGCTGGCGCGTTGGGTATTGTTTTGCTTGAAATGTGGGGTATGAAAGAGTTTGCTTTGTTTGCGGCCAGCGCCTCTGCGTTAGCAGCGATGTTCTATATTCTGACGCCTTATACCCAACAATTAAGGGCATCAAAATCCGTTGCTTTCATTGCGCAACTCAAAGAGAGCAAACAAATATTCCGTCTCGCACCCCGATTTTATGGCTTTATTCTGCTCTCTTGCCTCTCTTATCCTGCATTGACGTATTTGAGCAAACTGGTGCCGATTTGGTTTTCTGAACAAGGCATCTCTGGCGATTGGTTTGCAGGGTTCAACATCAGTTTTGGCCTCGGCTCGTTGCTAACCGGCTTTATTGTCACCAAAGTGCTAAGCCGTGCCTCCCATAGCCACATTATGTTCGCTTCGATGGTTATGGTCTCTTTTGCGCTTATCGGGATGAGTTTTGCGATGAGCCCGCTAACCATCTTATTGTTTACGGCGCTGTTTGGCGTATTTAACGCGCTAAATCGCATTGCGAGAGTCAACTGGATGCATCACACCGTAGCGGTTCATCAACGAGGTCGCGTCGATGGCGGCATCAGCATGTTTGCCACCACCATTCAATCTCTCAGTTACGTCCTGATTGCAATGTTGAGTCATTACGAACTAACACAATACGGTTTTGCAATCGCAGCTGCTGTCATGGTGTTAGCAGTGATTTTGATGGGATTACTCAGTCAAGACGTCGAGCCGTTTAACGACCTGCCCCTTCATGCAGCAGCAAAGTGAAGCATAGAAATTGAGAAGTTGAGAAATTGAAAAAGCGAGATAGGAAGGCAACCAACATCGTCTTCCTATTTTTTACGCCAGCACTTTTGCCTCTATCGCTTATCAGCAAGGTTGGGTATTCTGAGGTGACCAACATGAGCAGGGGGAAATCGCAGTGAACTTAAGGCAATTAGAAGTCTTTTACGCCATTATGCAAGCAGGAACGGTGTCAGGCGCGGCTCGCTTACTGCACGTTTCCCAACCTAATGTCACTCGAGTTCTCGCCCATACAGAACAACAACTGAGCTTCGCTTTATTTGAGCGTGTAAAAGGTCGCCTCGTTCCCACTCAAGAAGCCAAAGCCTTATTGCCAGAGGCTGAAAAAGTCTATCAACAACTCGGACAATTTCGCTCTCTGACCAACAAAGTCAAACAGGGAACTCAACATTTGCGAGTCGGTGCTCCGCCTGTTTTGGCCGCACACTTGTTAGCGCCGACTGTCGCGTTGCTGTCGAAAGAGCATGGCATCTCCTTTGAGCTCTCAACGGCTAATCGCGATGAGCTGTGCTCAGGTTTACTGAAACATGAATTGGATGTCGCCATTGCGTTCGGTGAAGAAACGCCACCAGCGATCATGGGACACATGTTATTAAAAGAAAACTTGGCGCTAATTGCCCCTAAAAGCGCAGCGATACCCGCAGAAAAAACCGTCATTTTAGAAGAACTCATCAGTCACGATTTACCCATTATCGGTTTAGATAGCCGAGATCCTCTGGGCTTATTGCTGCATCAAACCTTATCGGCGCGTGACGAGCATTATCAACATGCCATTACCGTCCGCAGCTACTCCGCGGCGGCTGAACTGGTGAAAAACGAAGCAGGATTCGCGATTGTAGACCCTTGGACTGCAAAACAATATCGCCAAGATAATGCCGTTTCCGTGCATGCTTTGGAGCCAAATATGTCCTTCTCCGTCTCTATTTTATTCGCAGAGCACACACCTCAATCCATTGCGACAAAGCAATTTATCACCGCCCTAAAACAACAGATGGTTTAAAGGTATAACCTGAAGTTATACCTGCCTAACAAATAAGCATTCGGTTTTCTAAATCAGTCTGGCTACATTAATGAGCAATAACGATGACGAAGGGAACCATCATGCAAATTGCTCAACCTTACCTACTCTTTCTTGGCGACGTAACCGATCCACTCGCAGCAAAAACCGCGCGTGGCATATATCAATGGCGACCTGAGATTTGTCTTGGCCAAATCCGCCTGACGCCAGAAACCGTATCGCTTGGTTTAACCGACATGACACTACAACAAGCGCAGCAGCAAGGAGCAAAAACGCTGGTGCTTGGCACGGCAAATCCAGGAGGCGTCATTCCCGAAGCTTGGCAAGCAACCTTACTTGAAGCGGCAGAGATGGGATTTGAAATTGCATCGGGCATGCACCAACGTTTGGCGGAATTTGCTCCTCTTGCCGATCTAGAACAACGCGGATTAACCAAACTGTATGATGTTCGCCATTATGATGCCCCGCTCAAGGTCGGCAATGGCAAAGCTCGCGCAGGCAAGCGAGTACTTACTGTAGGGACAGATTGCTCCGTTGGCAAAATGTACTCTGCCCTTGCCATTGAGCATGCATTGAAGCGTAAAAACTGTCGTGCAGAGTTCAAAGCAACGGGTCAAACCGGAATTCTCATCGCAGGCAGTGGCATTTCGATTGATGCCGTAGTTGCCGATTTTATCTCCGGCGCAGTAGAAGCGATCAGCCCTGAGTTCACCGATCACGATTGGGACATCATCGAAGGGCAAGGTTCATTGTTTAACCCTTCGTTTGCTGGCGTAAGTTTGGGCTTACTTCACGGCGCACAAGCTGACGCTCTGATACTGTGCCATGAGATTGGTCGCCCGCACATCCGCAACTTACCACATGCGAGCTTGCCAACCATTGAACAAACGATAGAAGCGAATCTGGCCGCTGCTCGCCTAACAAATCCAAACGCTCAATTAGTGGGTATTTGCTTAAACACTTCGGCGCTCAGCGAAGAAGATGCAGCCCAGTTATGCCAGGATTGGAGCGACAAATACCAAGTGCCCGTCACCGACCCTGTACGTTTTGGCGTTGATGCGGTTGCAGATAGGCTCCTTACGATTTAAGAAACATTTACGGTTTAGAAAATAACTGCGGTTTAGGGAAAACTAGTGAGATGAAAATTCATGTAGAACCTGTCACGATTGCCATGGCGACACCATTTCGCATCTCTCGCGGCAGTCGGACAGAGTGCCACGTAGTCCGCGTGACAATTGAACATCGAGGCATGACCGCCCAAGGTGAATGCACGCCATACCCTCGTTATGGTGAATCGGTTGAATCGGTGATTAAGGCGATTTCTCACGCCGCACATGAACTGCAAAGTTTGTATGCCAAAGGCGAAGCTGATGTCATGGTTCTCAAAAGCCAGCTTCAATCGTTATTGCCCGCGGGGGCGGCAAGAAATGCATTGGATTGCGCCCTTTGGCATCTTCACGCGCTTTTGAGCCACAAGCAACAGGTTCACGACCTCTTTACGTTACCAGAGGCGATTGTGACGGCGATGACGGTTTCTATCGACACGCCGCAAGCGATGGCAAAACAGGCGCAAGCTTACGTTAGTCAAGGCGCAAAACTGCTAAAGGTAAAACTGGATGGTGAACACGTACTTGATCGCGTTGCAGCAGTACGCGATGCTGCGCCGCACGC
Source organism: Vibrio sp. YT-19(2023) (assembly GCF_033337395.1). Classification (NCBI taxonomy): domain Bacteria; kingdom Pseudomonadati; phylum Pseudomonadota; class Gammaproteobacteria; order Vibrionales; family Vibrionaceae; genus Vibrio; species Vibrio sp. YT-19(2023). The sequence continues at coordinate 88,130 of NZ_JAWOQN010000008.1, forward strand.
GCAAATTGTTTTAGATGCGAATGAAGCATGGCAAGGCCTCGACCTCGCGACGGTATTTGCTCAACTCGAACCGCTAGACATCACCATGATCGAACAACCGTTGCCACAAGACTGCGATGACGTACTCGCCAGCATTCCGCACCCCATTCCACTTTGCGCCGATGAAAGTTGTCACACCAGAGAGCAATTGCATCAGTTGGTTGGCAAATATGAAATGGTGAATATTAAGCTAGATAAAACTGGCGGGCTCACTGAAGCACTATTATTAGCCGACGATGCCCAAAAACTCGGTTTTAGCCTCATGTCCGGTTGTATGTTGGGGACGTCGCTTGCGATGCGTGCTGCCTTACCCATTGCTGCTCAGGCAAGCGTTGTCGATCTTGATGGCCCGGTGCTGCTCGGACAAGATGTAACGCCAAGCTTGGTTTATCGCGACGGCGAAATCGTTCTTTCCAAATAGCCTAAACAATCCAGAGGTTTTGCTCCAAAAGTCAGAACCTCTGAGTTTATGATCTCGATTAAAAAACAATCAGCCCCATCATGAAATAAGTCACATAAATTATACGGTTATTACGGCATGCTAAGATTACAGTGGTCCAAGAAGGTGGTCTTATGCATCGAGTCATCCGAAAAATGACATGGAAGACGAATAGGCGGTAATCCCGCCCTACTCCAATGCAGTGCGTGGGTTTCTATAGCAACCCACTTCCTAGCAATTCGTAGGTTTTTCACGCCATCTTGCAAGGAGGCTCTATGCCTATCAATAAAATACGCAATATCGCTTTTGTCGGCCAAACCGGGACCGGTAAAACCACGCTGATAGAAAAACTGCTCTTCACCTGTGATGCCACGCACCATTTAGGCAGCGTAGAAAAAGGCGATACCGTTACCGACTTCGATCCTCAATCCATCCAATATCAACACAGTATTGAAGCAACGCCAGTCGCACTGCGCTGGAATAAACACCGGCTCAATATCATCGACACTCCGGGACAAAACGAGTTACTTGGCCGTACTATCAGCGTTTTTCCTGCCGTTGAAACATCCGCCCTTGTCATCGACCCTCAAACACCGCTTAACCAAACTTCCGATCGCTTATTCACCTTTGCAAAAGAGCAGCAAAAATGCCAGATGATCATCATCAATAAGCTCGATAACCACGGTAATCAGTTAGAGAGATTGATGGAGAACATCGTTGAGCATTTTGGTGACCACTGCTTGCCGATCAACTTACCTTCGACTGACGGGGAATCTGTAGTTGACTGCTATTTCGAACCAGAATTGGGACGAGAAACCTTACTTGCAACGGTAGATGAAGCTCATGAGACCTTGATTGACCAAGTTATCGAAGTCGATGAAGAACTAATGGAACTGTATCTGGAACAAGGCTCCGAACTCACCGCAGAGCAACTGCATGATCCGTTTGAAGAAGCACTGAGAACTGGACATGTGATTCCTGTCTGTTTTGTCTCAGCACAAACCGGTACGGGCGTCGAGCTGCTGCTACGCACCTTGGCGGAGATCATGCCCATGCCAAACGAGGGTAACCCTCCTCAACTGGAAAAGAACGGCAAAAAAATCAAAGTAAATTGCGAAACCTTAGAGCACACCGTCGCACACGTGTACAAAGTCAGCGTCGACCCATATATGGGAAAACTTGCCTACTTACGTGTGTATCAGGGTGAAATCAATGCGGGCAGCCAGCTTTATATTGGCGAAAGCAACAAGGCATTTAAAGTTGGGCACTTATATCAACTGCAGGGCAAAGATAGAACCGAGATCCCTCGCGCGCTTGCAGGCGACTTCTGCGTTTTAGCCAAAGTGGATGATCTCGAATTCGATTCAATCGTTCATGACTCTCACGAAGAAGATGGAGTTCAACTCAAAACGTTGGACCTTCCTGACTCCATGTATTCTTTGTGCTTGAAGCCTCTTAAGCGTGGAGATGAGCAAAAATTAGGAGATGTGCTGAATAAAATTGCCAGTGAAGATCCTTCGCTGCGCATCGAACATCGCGCTCGCACCAACGAAACCATCATCAGCGGCCAAGGGGAGTTTCACCTCAAAGTCGCATTAGAAAAGATGGCGAACGTGTACAAACTGGACGTCGAAACCTGCCAACCAAGCGTCGAATACTTTGAAACCATCACCAAACCTGCCGAAGGGCATTATCGACACAAAAAACAAAGTGGCGGTGCAGGCCAATTTGGTGAAGTGCAATTGAAGGTTCGTCCACTCGAACGTGGTGCCGGATTTAAGTTCATCAACAAAGTGGTGGGTGGCGCCATTCCAACCGCGCTCATTCCTGCTGTTGAAAAAGGTATTTTGCAAGCGTTAGAGGAAGGCGCGATTTCTGGCAACCCAATTAAGGATGTGGAAGTCACCGTTTATGACGGTAAATATCACTCCGTCGATTCGAAAGAAATATCGTTTGTCATCGCAGGTAAGAAAGCCTTTTTAGATGCGATTAACAACGCAGATCCTATTGTGCTAGAACCCATTGTCCAGATGGAACTGCACATCCCAACCGCGAATGTTGGCGATGTTTCTGGTGATTTATCTGGAAACCGAGGCTTAATCGAAGGCTCCGAGCCAATAGACAGCAGCTTCACTTTACTCAGAGCCAAGTCACCAGTAAATGAGCTGCAAGATTACGCTCGTCGATTGCGCTCCATCACGGGTGGTGAAGGCAGTTTTAGTATGACTTTAAGCCATTACGAGCCCGCGCCACCAGCAGTGCAAAAACAGGTCTGCCAAGGCAGTGCACAACAAGGTTAATTCCCTAAGATTCAAATCAATCACATAAACAAAAAAGCGCCCTCATTTTGAGGGCGCTTTTAGGTAAAAGAAAAATTATTTATCGAGAGACAAACCTATCTGACTGATTTTGCTTTCAAACTCTTCGATGCTGTTCGCTTTGTAAGTCGGAGCACCGTTAAAGTAGCGCGGTTTCTCTGGCAGCATCGCATTTTTCAGCTCTTGTTCTTGATCGATATTGTCATGGTAAACCGTTACACGATTTGGAATATCCTGCTTCATTACAGCCATTTTGGTTCTCCTTTATTAAGACGAATAGTAAGCGTAGAACGAATTTATCGGAGTACAGGCGAGACTGTGTAAAATTTAGACACTCACAGCAAAATCATATTTAAACGGTTGCATTTAATATTTTTGAGGCACTTTGTCGTGGCTATTGGCAAACGTGAGTGCAGCGATTAAGGTGAGATTTCTCTACATGAAGACAGGAAGTCCGGTGTCGCAACAAGAACTCAACCAAATGGGCAGTGCCAAAGTTTTTCTCATCGAAAAAGATGGCGTCCAAGTAATAGAAAAACGTAACCCTACTCAAATAGAAGTGGCGTTTTATCAACGCTATGCCGAGCAGTTTAAGGCGCTTGGAATACACGTACCGCGCTTGATTCAACTCGACGACCAGAAAAACGTTCTGCACATTGAATACGTTCCCCACGCAGTCGAGCAAGCATTCTTACTTGAAGATGATCGAGTCATTGAACAACTCGTCAAACTGCACCGACTTCCACCAACATCAGATGGTGTTTATCACCGCCACCAGTGGACACCACAAGCGACTCAACAAGCACTCACTACACTTAAACTGGGCTCAGAGACAGAACAGTTCTTCCACCAGCTACAACAACGATCGGCGCACCTTTTTGATAGGCAGAACTTGATCTCCGGAGACACCAATGCAGGAAACTGGGGACAGCGCGAAAATGGCGAGCTGGTGCTGTTCGACTGGGAGCGCTTTTCTACAGGGCATGTCGCGATAGATTTAGCACCGCTCATCGAGGGCATGGGCACATTTGATGATTACTTGAACGTAGCAGACAAATATATAAAGTGCGCAGAGAAAGGTGAAACAACAGAATTGGCGCGCGATATCGGACTAGCAAAAGCGTGGATCGTTGTCGAGGTAGTCAACATACTGGTCTCCAGAGAGAATCCGCAGACCAGCAAGTATTTGGACTGGTTTCGGCAAACCTTGCCGCAATGGGCCAAAAGCCTTAGCGCTCAGGTGATGAGTTAGGCTCTGAGATTTGATATAAACGCCTTTCAGGTTCTGCGCATGAGGTTTCGCAGTTGCATACTTTATCAACACCGACGTTGTTTAAACCGCCGCAACTTCCTTGAATACGCTTGTTATGAAAAATGACGCCAAGTGACATCAACAAAATGATTGCGAGAAAACCAAGAAAGGTAAATAACCAAACCATATTAACCTGCCTTATTAGCCATCGACTCTAGCTTAAGTATAGCAGGGCTAGATGTTGCTTTGAGTAGCGCTTTAGGTCTTGCCAACAAGGAGGGTTTTGATTTTTGGCCACCACAACCACAGGAGCCGCAGCCGCCTTTTTCTTTGTGAACACTTTTCTTATGATTGTTTGATGGACGTCCTTGAGAGGGCTCAATCAAAGGCTCTCTTGGAACCGCAAGCACATCTTCCAAGGAACTACGAGTAGACAGCCTAAATACTGGCGTGCCACTGCTAAGTAGCTTTGCCAATACACGTTCACCGATATTTCGCACAAGAACAGCATCCACATTGTACCCTTTTAGAGACTGAATCAACTGAGACTTCGCATTACAACCCGCTTGTGGCATAGAAGCTATGTTCGCTAAGTTTTTTAGCATACCGTCAGTATCAGAATAAATAGCAATGTATGGTGCTTTTACAAAGTGGTTTGCCACCCGCTCACCATCATTAGGAATAGCATAAATCATAAGTTTGACTCCTCATTCGGAAAAACTAATGCATGACCTTCAACTAAACTTTTTGCGACTTTCAACCTTGCACTTTTTACTGTGTTACCAAAAGTTTGTCTAGAAACGCCCATCTGCTCCGCAGCTTGCTGCTGGCTAAGCCCCTCTAAGTCGGCTAAACGTAGCGCTTCTAACTCTTCTGGTAATATGGCGACTTGCTCCAACTGATTAAATGGAATGCCATTGGGCTTAAAGCAATGGTGAGCCGCACGTCCGCATATTCGTCTTTCTATCTTTGGTCTTGCCATCATTGTCCCTCAAAAACACAGAGTCAAATTACGCCTTAAACTGGCATATGCCAATAACATTTTTAGCATATGCCAATAAACTAAGTTTGCAAAAATCAACACGACAAATACGTAATACATCAGCATTAATTAGACATCTAATAATTTAGGAATTTTGATGACAAACGAACAAAAAGATCAATTCTAATTAACCGGATAATAAAAACGTTAGTTTGCGCAGATTTTTCATACAAATACACGCTAATGTGTTCATTTTATTGAAGAAGAAAAACTATAATCCAAGCAAATCATTAGTTTGAACACTAATGATTGTTTTATTTAAAGGATGTATACCTAAGGAACGAAAAAGAGAAGTTTGACGACATTGGCCTGAGCTTAAAGGGTAATACTTTCGATACAGAACCTGTCGAACGACCATTACTTGGCCTAGATGCCCTACTCTTCTTGCCAAATTAAGTTTCTTGAAAGCGCTTAGGTATATCAGAAAAAGGAAGTACATATGTCTGACTCAAATTGGCTCAGCGAATTCCCGGAAATGGATGCCTCTGATCTCAGGGCGATTCGCAAAACACTCGACGGCGCCTACAGAGATTTCTCTCGCGAGTATGGTGAACTCATTGAGTCTCTGTTTGATCCGCTCCTGGCGTTTCTTGTCTGGTTTGAAAAGCTTCTGATTTCTACACCTTGGTTCATTATTTTAGGTGTCTGCACCACTCTCGTTTATGCCGCTAGCCGCTCTTGGAAACTGGCCGCTGCATGTTTTGGTTCGCTGATTCTGATTGGCTATTTTGGAATGTGGGAAGACACTATGCGCACGCTCAGTATCATCACTGTATGTACTATGCTTGCCATCGCAATTGGTATCCCTATCGGCATTGCTATGGCGCGCTCTAATCGCATTCAGTCGGTGGTAACACCATTACTCGACGTCATGCAGACCATGCCAGCATTTGTGTATCTCATTCCAGTTGTGATGTTATTGGGCATCGGGAAAATTCCTGGCCTTATCGCAGTAGTGATCTACGCGATTCCACCGGTTATTCGTTTAACCAATTTGGGCATTCGTCTAGTTGATAAAGAAGTATTGGAAGCCGCAACCGCATTTGGTGCCAGCACTCGGCAACGGCTTTTTGGAGTTCAGCTTCCGCTTGCAATGCCAACCATCATGGCGGGAATTAACCAAACGATCATGATGGCACTGTCAATGGTGGTCATCGCATCAATGATTGGGGTAAAAGGTTTAGGTCAGCCTGTTCTAAAGTCTATTACCAATCAATATTTCACTCTTGGTCTTCTCAATGGTTTAGCAATTGTCGCCCTAGCAATCCTTTTTGATCGTGCTTCACAAGCGTATGCGAAACGCACTCAAGCTCATTTAAGAGATTCAAAACATGACTAGTCCACTTATCGAAATCAGCGGTCTTTATAAAATCTTCGGTACCAGACCCAATAGCGTGATTGAGCGCGTTAAGTCGGGACATAGTAAAGAGCAGGTTTTAGCGGAAACGGGCCACACGGTCGGACTAAAAGACATCAACCTGCAAATTCAAAAGGGTGAAATTTTTGTCATTATGGGATTATCCGGTTCTGGAAAATCCACCATGATTCGCCACTTCAATAGATTAATCGATCCAACCATGGGGCAGATCTTGGTAGAAGGGGTGGATGTCATGCAACTTTCTAACAAAGAACTTGAACAGTTTCGCCGTCACAAGATGTCTATGGTGTTCCAACGCTTTGGCTTGCTGCCTCATCGCACTGTTATCGACAACATCGCATATGGTTTGGAAGTTCAGGGAATGAGTAAAGAGGAGCGCTTAGAAAAAGCAAATGAATGGTTAGAAACCGTTGGACTGACGGGTTATGAGCACCAGTATCCTGCTCAACTATCGGGTGGACAGCAACAGCGTGTGGGCCTTGCACGGGCACTGGCTACCGACGCCGAAATACTGTTGATGGACGAGGCTTTCTCAGCATTGGACCCTCTGATTCGGAGCGAAATGCAAGATCAGTTGGTAGAGCTGCAACAGAAGTTGCACAAAACCATTATTTTCATTACTCATGATTTAGATGAAGCGCTTCGACTTGGCGATCGCATCGCGATTCTTAAAGACGGTGAACTTGTCCAACAAGGTTCACCAGACGAAATTTTACTGCATCCTGCCGATGAGTACGTTGAAGCCTTTGTAAAAGACGTCAATAGAGCGCGAGCACTGACGGTCGAAACGCTGATGCAGCCACCTTCGTACTGTGTTCGCGCTGAAACCATTGAAGATGCGCTGAGTGAAATGAAACGTGTTAAACGTGATTATGCCTACCATGAGACCAATGCAGGCTATCAAGGCGTGATAACACAGCAAGGATTGCTAAACGCAGCGAAGTTAACTCACCTATCAGATTGGCGTGATGATATCTATGAAGAGGTGCCTATCATCTCTCCACATTTAGCCATTGAGCAAGTGCTGACTGAAGTCATGTCGTGTGAACATTCACTGCCCGTCATCGATGAGCACGGCCATTTGAAAGGCGAATTAAATCGTCAGGTTATTGCGGAGCTGTTTTCTGATCAACGAAGCACAAAACGAGGCACTTCACACTCAAGCTTCAATAACGTTTCTTAGATGATGTTGATAATACAGCTCACAACAATGTGAGCTGTTATCAATTAACTCGCTCACAATCCCCTTTTAGATATTTGTCTGTGGGCTCAAGCTTGATACCCAAAGCAACATTTACATTGTTCTGATTTTCCTGACAATTTCATGCTCATATCCGGTTTTATTGACATAGTTAGATCATTCTATTGCTTTTTGATGACGCAAATCCTCGATAAATGTCTACTATTACTCTCATACAAAATCTTGATTTAAAGAGGGATAAAATGAAAAAGACAATGTTGGCACTAACAGGCGCGGTAATCATTCTTGCAGGCTGTCAAGATGAGAAACCTGCCGAAACAAGCGCAGTTGAAGTACCTCAGGCAACGGAAACTGAAGTCACCACCAGTGCAGACGTTACGACTGAGACAATTGACACGTTACCAGTAGAAGAAGAACAGGTAATTACTGAAGAGACATTTGTAGACTCTGAACACAACGCACAAAGTGCTCTGGACTGGAACGGCACCTACAAAGGAACACTACCTTGCGCGGATTGTGCTGGTATCGATATGACCATCACACTAAATCAAGATGGCACTTACGTACTTGAAGAAAGCTACCAAGACAAAGAAGACGGTCAATCAAAATCTGAAGGTCAATTCACTTGGGACGCAAATGGCAGCATCGTAACGTTGACAAATGAAGATGCACCAAACCAATACTTTGTTGGTGAAAACGTACTTATGAAGCTAGACATGAATGGCGAAAAAGTAACGGGTGACCTAGCACCACTATACAACTTAACGAAACAGTAAGAAGCTAGTATCAATACCTGATAAATACCCAAAATCCGAGCCACCCCAGCTCGGATTTTTTCGCTGTTTTAACGAAAGCTATTCCAGCAACCTTTCTATTCTGAAGCAACATTCTGCTTCTTACCCTGATTGTTCATTACATTTCCATACGCTTTGCCGATAGATGCTTACAACGTCATTTTGTACAGTGTTCAAAACAAAACAGAACAACTCGGAAAAATGATGAAAAAAACATTAATTGCACTACTTACTCTGACAGCTGCTGGCTCAGCTTTCGCTGGCGATACTTACATTCGTAACGGTAACATCTACAACAACGAAGGCGGTTGGAACGTAGAAGCTGGTGTGGCTCAAGGCAGCGATCTTTTCAAAGATCAAAAGCATAATACAGCACCAATTCTCAACGGTGGTTACCATGGTGACGACTTTAATGCCGACCTAAGTGGCATTAACTACCGCTTCTTCGGTAACACCAATGAGTTAATCAACATGAGTGCCTACCTTGTAGGTAGCGGTGTAATGCGCGACGGTGATACAGCGAAAAGCCTGAAAGGCACAGATAAACGCCGTTTCGCCGTCGATCTAGGTTTAAACGCAGACTTTACACTGGATCAAAACAACGTCATTTCTACATACCTTCAGCACGATATCAGCGGTGCTTACAAAGGTTACTTAGCGGGCGCGACTTACTTCCACATAATGAAATTCGGTAGTGTTGATTTTGTTCCTTTTGCTAACCTAACTTATCAAAGTGAAGACTACGTAGATTACTACTTTGGTGTAAAACAACGCGAAGCAAACGCAAACCGCAAAGCATACAAAGGTGATTCAACGGTAAGCTATGGTGTGGGCTACAAACTTGTTATGCCAATCAACGACAACTGGCAAGTAAGCCAAATGACACAATACACGCGCCTAGGCAGCGGTATCAGCGACTCTTCTATCGTTGATAGTGCAAACCAATGGGTTGTTGGCGCAAGTGTGTCGTACAACTTCTAATCCGACACGCCCTTATAAAGCCATCATTTCGATGGCTTTATGCGTTGGACATTTGCATCATCTTGCACACAGACGTTAGTGTGAATGAGCAATCCATAACCTATGTAAGTCGCTATAGCCTGTATTCTTCACCTGCACACCTCGCACTTGCTGTGTTTTTGTCACTTCTTCGTAGCCAACAAACAAAGGCAAATATAGGTACTGATCGCGCAGCGCTTTCTCTAGGTTTAATAAAGACTGCAGCGAGTGATCATCAGCCATCGCCCTGCGAACCTTTTCTCTGTGGCTTAACATCTGGCTTTGATCAAAACTAAAACGCAGTCCAGTTGCTATCGACAGCCATTCGAAGATGCCATATTCAAATGGTGCTTCCATGACTTCCTCAATGAAGAGCAAATCTGCTTGGTGAGACACTACCTCAGGAAAACTAATGTCATCAATAACGACGATCTCCAACTCCAATCCCGTCGCACGAATCACACTGTGCAACCATTCGGAATGACGAATTAAACTCGGTATCGTCCAGACAGGTTCAGCTAATACCACTTTACCTTTCAGTTTAGGTATCACACCACCATCTGTTATTGATAAATCTTGCTCATGAGTCTCTAACTGAATGCTGTCAACGGCACTTGGCGCATCATAAATTCGCTTTTGCACATGGATGTAATCAGCGAGTTGATACCAAGTTTCTTTTGTGAGTTGGGATTCCACGCGTTCGCGGTAGGTCAGATATGAAAATGCGCTAATTTTTTCCACTTCAACGTGATCGGAGCTTTGGTTAAAGCTCAACATATTTAAGGTTTTAACATCACCATGAGACAGCGTTATTTGATCTAACAATGCGCGTGCTGAAAAATACTCTTTGTGCGCTTCAAGAGTCATACTCTCCTGGTTCCAGCCGCTGATTTTAAATGGCCCAGTCCCTATGTGGTAGGAATAACTAGAACCGAAAGAGACGACATCTCGACACAGAATAGACGCATGAGGAGTTGCTAGCATGTATGGAAACAACTTGTTCGGATGCTTCAATATAATTTTTAAGCAGTTAGATGTTTCTGCAACCACACTATCAATGCATTGCCAGAGCTCGTGAACTGGTCCTTTTATCTCCCTGAGTCTTTCTATACTCCAAACCACATCCTGTATGTTAAGGGGCTCGCCATCATGGCGATATATGCCTGGCCGCAACCATAACGTCATTACCTTGCCTTCCATTTTCCATTCGTGTGCTAACGATGGCTCGATACCACCATTGGAATTTTGGGTCAGCAATACGTCATAAACGCTTTTCGCGACGTGTAATTCAGTGTGACGGTAAGTATTCGCAGGGTCGATTTTGGATACCCAAGGGTAAGAAGAAATCAAAATAGCGTTATTTGATTCATTCAATCGATTCACTTTTTCAGAAGCGATGGTTAGTGCTCTAACCGCGGTTTGACCGAACCAATCAATAAGTTTCGTTATTGAGTTCATTCTTCCTCTGCCAAGCTCCTCAACCAAAAACTCGGTCATCGCTTGTTGGAGGGAAATATTAATACTGAGACGGCTAGCGTTACTTCGGCCAATCGCAGGTTGCCAATCGACCCAATCGTAAGTGGCAAGCTTTTTCATCACAATAGAAACATTGCGCCTCGACGTGCAAATCACCGCTTCTAGCTCAGAAAGCGTAACAAGGTGATACTGGTGAGGTTCAAAGTGCTTTAACAGTAGATCCAGATACCTAAGATTGACATCGTTCACAAAGATTCCTAAGAGTTATTCCAAAGCAAAAAAATAGCACAGGACGCTTAGCAACTAAACTTCCTGTGCTATATCTAAACAAATTCAAAGCTTGGACTCAGCTCGACCAACAGAAGTCAAAAACGTTTACTAAGCCAAGAGGTAACTTGAATAAGTATTCTTAGAAACGGTAGCTCATACCTACAGAGAATACATTGATGTCTGCATCAACCGTTACTTTTTCATTGCCAAATTTCGCAATGTCTAGCTCAGGCATCATGTATTCCCATTCAACTTGTAGAGCAAAGTTTTCAGTAATAGCGAACTCTGCGCCTAAACCGTACATGCCTGTTACAGTGCTGTCAGAAATGGTGGTATGGCCTGCGCTACCGTCAATCACAGAGTTGCTAATTTTGAATTCAGCATTGAAGTAAGAAAGACCAGCTTTAGCAAAAAGGTTGAAACGATCGCCAATCGGTAGAGTCGCTTTTGGCTGAATCGATAGATACTTCATATCACCAACAGTAACAACTTTGCCGTCTAAAGCATCGTAGCCACCAATGGCCGCTTCTAGAGAAATGTATTCGTTGAATTTGTAACCACCGAATACTTTGCCTGAAAGGCTTGAGTCATCTTCAAGTTTAAGTTTAGTGCTAGCGTTAGTACCACCACCATTGATAGAGCCATTAACATCACCAAACGATGCTTGACCTACAGATGCACCAACGTAAGGAGCTGCGTTTGCAACAGAACATGTTGCTAGAAGGGCTGTCATTAGCCATGTTTTTTTAAACATTGTATTTCACTGCCTGTTAATTATTGAGGTTGTGTTTTGCCCATCCTTAAGCATGCCATGCTATCCATTTCACTTGGTTTCAAAACCAAGTGGATGTTAATGAATAAAAACTCAATAAAACATGAAATATTTAGACACAACTTTGCCACTTTCTTTCTTAATTTTGACAATTTAGTCATTTCACAAGCATTGCTGCTTCAACCAGTTAGTGAGCTTGATGATTTCCGCTTGCTTGGCTCGACTCTTTTTATGAATAAAATAAAAGCTGTCTCCGGTTTCCAATCCATGAGAAGGGATGTACACCAAATCGTGCGCTTTATCTCTTTCATTGAGCATAAAATCATTCGCAAATGCGATGCCTTGGTCATAACGCGCCGCCTCTATTGCCAACAACATATGACTAAAATGTTGAACATCGACATCTTTCGGCAAGGTGTAACCGCCCGCTCTGCACCACTCAGCCCAGTCTTTTCCTCTCTCACGATAAATTGAGTCTGTCGACAAAATAGGGTATCGCCAAAGCGCTTCTGGAATCGGTTGATCTTGCAACTCTTTCCAAATTTTATGGCTGCAGACCGGATACAGCGTCTCCGCGTATAACTTTACCGACATGTAGTTTCGCTTTGGCTTTTCTACCGTGATAAAACAATCGCCAACGCTGTCTGTCTGTTCAGGATCACCAACGACCATATTGAGTGTCAGATCGATTTCTGGATGTAAGCGCTTAAAATCAGACAAACGCGGAATAAGCCACTTTACGGCAAGCGAGCTATAAATCGCCAACCGTATGCTGCCTTTGTCCCCTTCTCGCACCTTTTGGCTGGCCATCGCAATTGAGCTAATTGCTGGGCTAATATCCTCTAAATAGCGAGTGCCCGTATCGGACAAAGAGAGCTTTCTGCCTTGACGGATAAATAATGATTCACCCAAATAATCTTCTAATAATCGTATCTGGTGACTAACGGCACTTTGTGTCACATTGAGTTCTTCAGCAGCAAGCGAAAAGCTAGAGTTTCTGGCAACAGATTCAAAACAGTGAACCGCTCTGAGTGGTGGCAATTTCATTATCTAAAAATCTCATACTTAAACTAATAAATATCACTTCACTTCATCCTATGACATCACCTACTCTTTGGCAAAGAAAGAGGAGAGGAAAAAGTGAAAGTTACATCGGTCGGAGCAGCGATGCTGCTATTAATTGTTGGAAATCTCATTGCGGTGCTTTCGGACTCTTTAATTAAAAGTGTCGGAAATGAAGTGCCTATTTTTCAATTTGTCTTTTTCCGACAAATTTCAGCGGTGCTTTTCCTGCTGCCAGTCTACCTGCTAACAAAAAATGCGCCTTTTCTTGAAGGGTTTAAGTGGCATGCTGTTCGCGCTCACGTATGGTTACTTGGTGCAATATTCATGGTTTTGGCGATCTCATCTTTACCGCTCGCAACTGCGAACGCGATCTTTTACGCCGCGCCATTGATCATGTTGCCGCTTGCAGCAATCTTTTTTGGAGAACAGTTGTCTAAGCAATCGGTCGCCGCAGCGATAATGGGCTTTGCCGGTGTATTGGTCATCATTCGTCCAGACCAAATCGATTGGGCAGCGATTTCAGCTTTAGTTGTTGCAATTACTTTAGCAATCAATAACTTGCTCATTCGAAAACTGCCAAAAAATCAGTCTGTGATGCAAACATTATTGATGACAAACTTGGCAGGTATTCCAGTAGCCTTCTTGCTTGTTCTGATCGAAGCAGAACCTTGGGACTGGAGTGCTTTCCCTGTTGCTGCTGGCTCAAGTTTGTTCATCATGATTTATGCAGCAACATGTGTCATCGCTTACCGCTCGATCGATAGCAACAAAATTGCTAGCGCTGAATACAGTGGCTTAATTGGTGCCGTGTTTGTGGGATTGATTTGGTTTGGAGAAGTGCCAGATATATTTATGGCAATAGGAACCATTATGATTGTTGTGCCTCTGGTTTGGCTTTCTAAACGAGAACGTCGCAAGAAAAAGTTGCAAGAGCAACAAGAAGCGCACGTTACTTAAAGTTGTGCTCTAGCCCAAAGACTAAAAAACCGAGCCGTAAGTGCTCGGTTTTTTTATGTGGCTCTAATCGGTTTTTACGTAAGCGACTACGTGAGATAAAAACTGCCTTGCAAAGCGATCATTAAACCGGATGCGATATTCATGCTCGGCTTCCGACACTAGACGCCAGCCTTCAGCAAAGTATTCTTTGATATCATCAACCGCCTCTTCTTTATTTTTGATGTGTTTCGCGTTCCACTGATAAGTGCAAGAGACAACGATCAGCCCACCCACCTTGGTGGTTTTTTTTAGAGCATTGATCACGCTAAGTGGCGACTCACATTGATCAATCACATTTAAACATACGACTAAATCAAAGCGAGATTGGAGAGTATCGAGCTCAAAAGGCTGGTTAATTAGCGTCAAATCAACATGAGCACATTTATGTACGATATCTCTATTCTCTACCTCTAAAGTGTTTAAGGTGTTCACATCGTGAAGGTAAGTAAGCTCGACGCGTTGTTCTTCTATTAATAGTTGCTTCAAGCCATCCATTAACCTTTTTGAAGGCTCCACAAGCGTCGCTTCTTTAAGGTTAGGTAAGCGTTGCACTAACTCATAATAATTTCTTCCCAGCGCCGCCCCAACCTCAAGTAGGGAATACGGCTGAACGCTGCTTTCGATTACCGCCTGCGCAATAAAATCAGCAACTTGGGAGCAGTGAGATGATGACAAAAAAGAAAGTGGGACTTGTTTTGAGCGACTGGTTATCATCTCAATCTGTTGATCCTCAATGAACTTGTCGAACCATTGCGCTTCGAAATAACCAGCCAAACCGTGCTCGGTCAGGTAAAAATCTTCCATGTTTTTTCCGTTCGTACTTTAAGAAAAGTGATTGTATCGAACGCGGAAATTAACGGGTATTTCTGGCCGCACATTCCAATGGGAAAACAGATGAAAACGCCGCTTATGTGAAAAAGCCCTTTCATCTCAAAGATAAAAGGGCTTGTTAATCGCTTCGGTTAAGTCGCTAACTATTGTGGTAGAACAACGTTACCATCTTGAATTGGGAACGTTTTTGTCGCTGGCTTGCTCGCCAAACGAACCGTCGTTGGTGCACCTGAAACTTCGTAAGTGACGTCGTAACCCACTACTTTATCAGATGTCGTATATTCTGTATGACACTGTTTTTTCGTCGTTGTTACTACATCACCTTTTTGCACATTCTCCTGGATCTTACGACCTGTCAGTGCACCAGCAATCGTACCAGCTGCAGTTGCAATCACTTTGCCTGAGCCACCACCGATTTGGTTGCCCAGCGCTGCTCCAGCTGCTGCGCCACCAACCGTACCAATAATTTTATTGTCATCCGAAGGGGCAACTTGCTCGGTTACTACCACGTCTTTACATACTTGGTGCGGCTTTTTCACCGTTTCAGTCACCGCTTCAACCAAAGTAATGTTTGCTTGAGTTGGAGCTGGTGGCGTTTTGTCTTTACAGCCTGCTAGTACAGCAACAACTGCCGTTGCAATTGCGATAGATTTCATATTCATGATTTACATCCCAGTATGGTTTGCTTTGATGAGCGTTATGGTAAATCGCAAAAGGGAAATCACATCAGACGAAAACAAACCCTCTGTCATTAACAAGTAAAGAAACACTGTTTTATAAAAGATACGTCAAGAAACACTCAGCAGCGTGTCAACAGAGCTAAAACTGTATCACTACTGATTATGATTGGGCTGGACTAGTCTATGAGATTTATTTTTAAGCCAAGCTCAAAAATAGTTCGTCATCCGTTAAATACTTATGACGGTGGCTTAGATTACGCACGTGCATAAACATAAAATCAGGGAAACCAGGCGCTATAATGTTATTTGGTTCCCAGCATACACCACCAACAAACACATATCGCCCCTGCTTGTCATCTTCGTGAAGGGGGTTATTAAGAGGAGAAGAAAACTCTGCTCGGCAACCTTCAACCACACAAACAATTTGTCCTTTAAAAAGGCCAATCACGCGCTTTACAAGATTTGCCTTGATACCACACTTCCATGCTTGGCGAGTGGCCATCTCATAGCCATATTTTCGGATCGCTTTCTTTTGCAAATGTACTACTAGGTTCATTTTGACTCCTGATTCAAGCAACTACGTGAAGCCCAAAGTCATAAAAGCAGATAGACGTCTATACCCGAGTGAGCTCATGGTACGTGGGAGTAAACTACGTGATTAGACTGAGTTTAGTATCGGATGAGATACACCGTCCACGATGCTGTAACGTATCGATTTACACCAATCAAAGGCAGATAACACATCAACTTTTGAGTGCTTTCCTGCGCTGTATCTGGTTACTTCTGTATATTACTATAACGAAATCACCCTCCACGTTTACCTATATAAATTTGTCGTAACGATAGAGGGTGCTTATCATGGAGAGAGGATAACGCCTAAGCGTCAATGAGATAATTTTGACCTTCAGTTTCTAAACGATCGATCATTTTACGACACTCATTTAAATCAAGAGGTTGTTCAAAGCGGCGCTTGAGATTCATCAAAAAGAAGATATCTTCACACATGGCTTTCTCAGGTTCGTCACTGATTTTGGCGACCGGTGAACCATTGCACGTGACCATTTTTATCACGATAGAAAGTGGCTGGTAGGCTTCACCATCTTTATTGACATAATCACCCATATCATTGGCAAGAAAAGTACCGATACCAAAACTCACCTGAATACGTCCTTGGAAATACTCGCAAATATCTAACGCTTGTTCGAAGTTAAGTCCGTCGGTAAACACCAGTGTTTTTGTTAATGGGTCTATATTCAGCGACTGGTAGTGTGCAATCATTTTTTCACCCCAGCTATAAGGGCAACCACTATCGTGACGTACACCGAAGTACGCGTTACTTAGTTCTTCATCAAAGTCTTTAAGGAAAGCATCGATACCAATCGTATCGGTTAACGCAATACCTAGTGCACCATTAAACATTTTTTGCCAACGTTGCAACGCCACTTTTTGCGAATCTCGCACATTCACCAGAGCTTGGTGTCCCATAAACCATTCATGAGCAACGGTGCCGATAGGCGTCAAATTCAGCTCTTTTGCTAAGTGATAGTTACTTGTTCCTGTCAAGCATTCCGGCACTTCCTGGCACAAATATTCCAGCATAGTGCGCTGAGCTTGGAAGGAAAAACGTCGACGCGTCGACATGTCAGAAAATTTAAAGTTAGTAATGTTACGACGTTTTAGTTCCGACTTTAGGTGCCGAACTTTCTCTTCTAAAACAGTGGTAAATTGCGCAACAGGGATATCTGACCAACGCTGACGGCTACGAACTTCAGACACGATACTCATGATGATCGTTTCGTACAAGATGGTATCTCGCCACCAACCGTTAATGGTAATTCTTAACTGGCTTGAGCCATCAGCCATGGCTTTATTATGGAAAGAGACATCACTTTGTGGGTTGAAACGGAAATGGCGCAGTGCATCAACAAAGTCAGGATTCAGGTAAGGCGCGACACGCTTAATATATTCAATTTCTTCTTGCGTAAATTGAATATCTTGCAGTTTAAGGACTTCGGCTTTTACCTCGGGCAAAAGCTCAGAGAGGTCTTCCTCACTGCGCACGATAAACTTATATGACACCATCGCATCAGGGTAAAGCGCTGTTACAGCGCTCATCATATTGACTTTGTAGACATCGAAATCCAAAGCGCTTTGAATGATGCGGGAAGAAAATAGTTTGGTGGTCATTAGGTGCCCTTCTACATGCCCTTCCTGGGTATATAACTTTTTGTTACTAACTAATTTGCGTAAACAATAAACACCCATCTATAGTTTGTCAACTTTTGTTACTAACCACTCATTTTTATAAGGTTTTTTTGTCTAGAATTCGAGCAAGCATTGTGAATAAGTCAGAGTCATCCGTAAATTTATGCTCAAACCGTATTAAGAACACTACCGAAAACGTTTCTAACAACTCGTTACTTACCCATTGATTGACCACTTGTTATGCGCTAGATTACTTACAAATCAATATTAGGACCCAACCATGATCGTATCTGTCGACATTATTCCATTCAGGCTATCTGGCTGTGCCGATAAGGGATTGGAAGTGTTGTTGATTAAACGTTCAAATCCAAATCGGCCATACCATGGAGTCTGGGCACTACCGGGCGGATTTGTCTTTGATAAAGACTTAACCAGTGAAGGCGGACGCCCGGCCGATGAAAACTTTGAAGCGGCGCGTCGCCGAATTTGCCGTGAGAAAATCCATACCTACCCTCGCCATTTTAGCGAAGCGTTTATCGACGGTGATCCAAAGCGCGATCCAGAAGACTGGAGCTTAAACATTACGCACTACGCCTTAGTTGATCGTAACAATGTAGAGCAAATAAATAATGCAGGTGTACCGGAATGCCAACTTAAATGGTTTTCGCTACAGGCTATTCTCAATGGAGAAGAAACCCTCGCATTTGATCATCAAAAAACCATTGAAAAAGCGTGGCAAAAGCTTCGTGCATCCATTGAATACACATCGGTTCTTTTGTTTGCATTAGACAAAGAGTTTTTGGTTGCGGACATCATTTCTGCTTATCAAGAGTTTGGTATTGATATCAGCCGAATGACGATTAAGCGCCGCTTGATAGATTCAGGCGTACTAAAACCCACTAATAAAGTCGCTTCAACCAACAAAGGCAAAGGTGGAAAACCCGCAATGGTATATACGCTGACTAGCGACGAAGTAACCTTTTTTCAAAACTGTTTGCGTGGATAAACGCAGACAATCAGACAGACAAGGAGTCTGCCATGACTGTTCGAGTAAACTATCAAACTACAGCAGTGATCGACGTTGATCCAGAGAAAGGCTTTAGTGAGTTATGTCCAAATGAACTGCCCGTTGCAGGTGCGTTGGAAATCGTACCGGAACTTTTGAACAATCATGCCAAAGGCCGATTAAAACTGGTCAGTCGTGACTTACACCCACCAAAAGCAAAGTGGGATGCAGAATCGCCATCCAATATGCTTGAGCCCGTTGGTTTACCGAATGTGGATATAAAGTGGAACCGTCACTGTGTGCTTGGCACAACAGGTTCTGAGCTGCTAGATGGCTTACCACCCGTGTTGGACTATGATTTTCAAGTTAATAAAGGTATGGATCCTGACGCACACCCTTACGGTATTTTTTTCCATGATATTGCCGACACCAAAACGACAGGCGCGCATGAATTTCTAAAGTTCAACGGGATTGATACCTTAGTTATCGGTGGCCTTGCCTTAGACTTTTGCGTGAAAAAATCCGTCATGCAAGCGCTGGAACTTGGCTACAATGTGGTAGTTAATCTTGCTTCAACTCGTGCGGTGCTGCCTGATAATGTAGAGAATGTGCTGACAGAGCTCAGAGATAATGGCGCATTATTTGTCGAAAAAGCGGACGACATCATCGTAGAAAAGTTCGCCTAGAAACGATAGTAACCGAGAAGGATTTCACCATGCATCAACATGAAAAATTGAATTACGTTGAATTTGGTTCCACTAATGTCAGTGCGACCAAACAATTTTTTGAGCGTGCTTTTGACTGGAGCTTTACCGATTATGGTCCAGAATATTCTGCATTTTCAGGACAAGGGTTGGATGGCGGATTCTTCAAATCTGAGTTTATAAACCAAACCGCAAATGGTGGCGCACTTTTAGTATTTTATAGCTCAGACATTCAGGCCACTCAGACAAAAGTAGAGCTGCATGGTGGAAAAGTTATCCGCCCTATTTTCGAATTCCCCGGCGGCTGTCGATTCCACTTCACTGAACCGAGTGGAAATGAATTCGCAGTATGGTCAGAGAGCCATTAAGTCATCACAAATCAACAACACACCATCAACGTGAGCCCAAGCTAGCCAGATCCGGAACTGGCATTACATTTCTGGTTGACCTCATCCTTGGTTTAATTCACTGTTAGCGCAACAATTAATCGATGAGGCGCTAGACCTCGACCAAGGATGTCAAATGACTGCCGTCAGTTTTTTTCGCTTACTCTGCCTCGCTGCTATTTGGGGTGGCTCGTTTCTGTTTATGCGAGTCGCCGCCAACACATTCGGGCCGGCTTACTTAATCGAATTTCGAGTTACATTTGCCGCCGTCGCTTTGTTATTGATCGCCGTATATTTGAAGAAGAAACTCACGTTAACTGCGCATACTAAACACTTCTTTATTATTGGCTTATTCAATAGCGCAGTTCCATTTTTACTCTTTGCGTACGCAGCCCAGACACTGAATGCATCAACTTTAGCAATATTGAACTCAACCGCCCCAATATGGGGAGCACTAGTTGGCTTTGTTTGGTACCGCAGCCCACTCACAGCGAAATCTGTTCTCGGTATGCTAATAGGCATTGGAGGCGTTGCAGTCTTGGTCGGCTTAGATACTTCAACCATAGGTGAAGAAACCATGCTCCCTATTGCCGCCAGTTTGATGGCTTCTTTCAGCTATGGCATTGCTACCAACTACACTAAAAATGCGCCACAAGTACCTGCTTTTGACAATGCTCACGGCAGCATGTGGGCGGCGGTTATTTGGGTACTGCCGCTGCTACCATTCTTACCAATGCGTGCAGAACCAAGTCATTTCGAATGGAGCTCTGTTGTCACGCTCGGCGTTGTATGCACAGGGTTCGCTTATTTGCTCTATTTCCGCTTAGTTTCTGATATCGGCCCAGCGTCAGCACTGACTGTCACTTTTCTTGTTCCTGTTTTTGGTATCTTATGGGGCTACTTGGTGCTAGATGAGCCCGTCGGCTCTAACACCATCATAGGAACAATTCTAGTGCTTAGCGGCACTATGCTAGTCACCGGTTTCTCCCCAACAGCAATGCTCGCGAAGCGAAAACGAAGCGTGGCTTAATCAGCCTAATATAACTTCCACACCTCGCTTTTTGATTTGTTCAAGGTCGCTTTTCGGAGCGGATTTGTCAGTCAGCAGCACTGATATTTCGTCAGTCTTACCAATTGATGAGGGATAAATTTGCCCAAATTTACTAGAATCCGTTAGAACAATATTGCGCCTTTTTTTCGCAATGATGGTTTCTGCGATCTCAGCGCGCATCATGTCGCGGCTAGTAAAGCCAGTGTCTTGATGGAAGCCGTCAATACCCAAGAAGGCCGTGCTGAAATGAATGTTCTCAATACACAACTTAGTCAGCGGTCCGACCAAGCTCTCGCCTTGGTGCTGATACACGCCACCAAGCAAGATAATGTTGGCAGAAGTGTTACGGATGAGATGGGCGATATACGCCGATGGCGTAATGATGGTCACATCGCCGCGCTCAGCCAATGTCCGAGCCAACAACGCATTGGCACTGCCTCCTTCAATCAGCACTGTCTCATTCGGTGCGACCAAATCCGCAGCTTGGTTTGCGAGCGATTGTTTAATATCGAAACGTACTTCTAGGCGGGCATCAATGTCATCACTTTGCAACGCGGTAGCTGCGCCGTGAACGCGCTTTAGGTAGCCCTGTTGCTCCAGAAAGTTCAAATCCTGTCTGATGGTCACACCCGACACGCCAATGATGTCAGAAAGCTCTGTGACTTGAACGCGTTTACGGTCGTTCACTAATTGCAGGATTTCATTTTGTCTTGGGTTCACAGGTTCGCTCCTTATTGATGAGCTTACAGTATACTCACCTGATGTTTCATATGAAAAGAACTTGAAAGTAAAAAGGAAAAAACGCGTGGTCTGATTAGCCAAGCTGTACCTTGCGAATATCGCTCCCATCAACAGATAATAGGGCAACGAAAATGGGATGGAAGAAGAGGGGTTAACTCCCTACATCCCAACAACGATAGAGACTAGGATAAAAGTAATGGAAGAAATTTACTTCGCAGGCGGTTGCCTTTGGGGCGTGCAAGAATTTATGCGCCACCTTCCGGGCGTAATCAACACAGAAGCCGGGCGAGCAAATGGCACAACGGATAACACTCAATCCGAATACGATGGCTACGCAGAGTGCGTGAAAACCCAGTTCGACCCTGAGCAAGTTTCGGTTGAAACTTTAATGGGGTATTTGTTTGAGATAATCGACCCTTACAGCGTTAACAAGCAAGGTGAAGACGTTGGTGAGAAGTACCGTACTGGTGTTTATAGCCAAAACGAACAGCATCTCACCATCGCGAAAGCGTTTATCGCAGCACGACGGGACGCCGACAAGATCGCCGTAGAAGTACTGCCACTCACAAATTATGTACCAAGTGATGATGAGCACCAAGACAGACTCACAAACTTTCCGAATGATTACTGCCACATCCCATTAGATTTACTACATAAATACAGGGATAACTCGTAACCATTCAGTCAGCATCGCTTTAAAAGGCAAGACGCACATCAGTTTAAATCGATGCCTTCCACTAATGACAATGTCATTTCTGCCGCCGATATTTCTTTACAACCCGACGAGTTTTGTCCGCACCACAACGGAGTGAATTCATCTCGGTTTTGCTTTTCCATCAGCGCTCTTAGTTGAGCCATTTCAATGGAGGCGTATGGGAATTTCGGCGCAAACTCACTGATGTAGCCTAGCTCCGACATCGCGCGATTCACAATGCCTCTCGCTGGTCGGCCCGAGAAAACATTGGTCACAGCGGTATGTTGCGCGCGTTCACTGGCAATGGCATATCGATGTAAAGACGATGTTTTCGCCTCATCACACAACAAATAGGCGCTGCCAACTTGAACGGCACTCGCTCCTAATCTCAACGCGGCTTCCACCCCACTTCTATCAGCGATTCCGCCTGCAGCAATAACAGGCAAATTCACCCGTTTGGCGATTTGTGGTAATAACGCAATCAAACTTAATTGAGTAGTTAAATCATCCGATAAAAACATACCTCGGTGTCCACCAGCCTCCAAGCCTTGGGCGATAATACCGTCAACGCCTTTTGCTTCTAGCCAAAGTGCTTCGTCCACCGTAGTCGCTGACGAAAGGATCTTCCCTCCCCACCCTCTAATTCGAGCTAACAGATCATCATCTGGCAAACCAAAGTGGAAACTGATCACTGGCGGTGCAAATGGTTCAATCGCGTCAGCAATATCATGATTGAAAGGCATCCTTGTCGGAGCGTTTGGCTGAGCCTGAACGGTTGCATCAACCTCGGAAAAATACGGTTGCAGCATTTTTTGCCACTTTTCGTGCTTGTTGGCGTCATACTCCGGCATTTCATGGCAAAAGAAATTGAGGTTAAACGGTCGGTTAGTTGCCTGCTTGATAAGTTGAAGTTCTTTTACGATGGCGTCTTTGTTCAGCATTCCACAAGGTAACGAGCCAAGCCCGCCAACATTACTGACGGCTATGGTCATTTGGCTGTCTTGCACACCGGCCATTGGCGCTTGAATAATCGGTAACTCTGTTCCCAAAAGTGTATTAAATGCGTTGTTTTTCATCGTTCTTCCTTGAGTTCGTCCAACTGAATTGTTGTTTTATGCGCATTTTCACTGATACGCTCAATATGTCCACTATCTCATATCGACTAATTTTCACCCAACTGCGTTGTTATTTCTGTGCACTCGACGCCCACTTGAAATGACATTCCGCGTCAATTGGCGATTACTGACATGAATTTATGTGATCCAATTCAATCGCCTGAGTTACGTGCTTTTTTAAAGTTGCTCTGTTTCGCGAAACCTTACTTCTTACTCAACTTTTACCGGATCAACTATGAAGACATTTTCTAAAAAGCCGTTGCTGTATGCGTTAGCGGCGTTCTCTATCGGCGTCTCATTTTCTTCCTTTGCGGAAATTCGCAACGTCACGTTGCTGCACACCAATGACATTGAAAGCGTTTATGAGCCTGTTGACGCATTTTGGAATCCAGACATTAGCCATATCGGCGGTATTCCTTACCTTGCCACGCTAATCAAACAAACTCGTGCGCAAGAGGAAACCAGTTTCTTGTTCGATGCTGGGGACATTTTTACTGGGTCACTCGCGAAAAAAACGCAAGGCAAGCTCTCTTTCGATTTGTACAGTGCGATGGGCTACGACGCGATAACACTCGGTAACCACGAGTTTGAATATGGCTGGCAAACCTTGAAAGAGAACATGCCAAGAGCCGCCTACCCCGTACTCAATGCCAACATTAAGTTTGAGCAAAACAATGCGCCATTTTCTTCTCCATATACCATTGTTGAACGTGATGGCATTCGTGTCGGTGTAATTGGGGTAATGGGCGTTGATGCCTTCTACAACACCATGTGGAAAGGGAATCGCAAAGGCTTGACTATCGACGATCCAATCAAAACCACTCAGTTCTGGGTTGATAAGATCCGCAACGAAGTGGACATGATTGTCGTGCTCACACACCAAAATAAAACGGCACCAATGCAAACCGACAAAGAAGCCGATCCCGAAGTGCAACGCGGTTTTGATGAAGATTACGACATGGCTGGCAAGCTAAATGGGGTCGATGTGATTTTTGGCGGCCACTCGGACCATGGTTTATGGAAGCCTGTCGTGCACCCAAAAACGGGCACAGTTATCGGTCTCACTTTCGGCCAAGGCAAATACTTGGGCTACACTAAATTCGCCGTAGACACCGAAAAGCACGACGTAAAACTGCTAGACGGAAAATTGATTCCTGTCGAGTCAGACAAGCTTGAACGCGACAAAAAAACGAGCGATCTTATTACCAATGCTCGCAAGCAACACCCAGAGCTTGGTCAGCAGTTGGCGACCATTAATGACACGGCGTACCGACGTTATTACCGCGAATCCAACGTAGGCAATTTAGTAGCAGATATGATGCGCGAAGCCGCTAATGCAGATGTGGGTATGATCAGCTCGGGCAGTATTCGCGTTGATCTTAACAAGGGCCCAATAACGATGGAAAACGTAATGGATCTTTTCCCATTCACAGATAAACTTTCCGTCGTAAAACTCAATGGCGCACAGTTGAAAGAACTGTTGGAGTACAGCTACACATTGCCTTACGGTCTGGCACAATTCTCCGGTATTGAAGCGCGCTACGACAACGCAAAATCGCAAGGTAAACGCCTGCTCAGCCTAAATGTAAATGGCAAACCAGTGAACGACTCGCAATCATACAAAGTGGCCACTTACTCTTACGCAGCGAGCGGGGGCGACGGTTATCATGTATTTGAAAAAGGCACGTTAGAATCGCAAGGCGATTCAGTCACCCAAGTATTGATTGACCAATTTAAAACCAAGAAAGACGTTATCGTTCCGGCGCTGGGTCGCCAAGTGGATGTCAGCGTCAAAGAGTGAGTCTCTGACAAATAACCTCAAAGGATAAGCATCATGACTTTTCGTCAAGAATGCAATGGCTGTAAGTCATTTGGCTGCCCTAATTGCGGCGTGCCTGATCTCAGTTTGTATTCTCGCTCAAATCGGCTCGGCTACGATGCGTGGCATTGCCCTGAGTGTGGTGCTTATCCTCCAGTTTTGATTAACGAGCCGATACTCGCATTGGCTCATCAACTTCAAAAGCAAACCTTTGAGTTGAAGCTATTGCCTCATTGCGAGTGCCGATTACCTGCTTGGCAACGTTACGGGAGAACAGCCGTCGGTAGCCCAAGAGTAAAGTGTCGATACTGTCAAAAAACCGCCACGCTGCTGAACCCGATCAAAGAACCTCACACACTCCAACCACTGCTTGATGCTCTGCTGGCCGAAGTTTCACCCAAAGATTTACAGTATAAACTGGGCTTGAATCATCGCCGTTTTTCACAATCTCTTGAGCGTTTGGCAAGTATGCTGGACACTTTTAGTCGCTTATACGAACGTCATTTATCATTCTCTAATATCCAAACTCGCTCCTTTGTTCAAGTGGCGCGCTCTGGTTTTCGCCACCATGGCCGAGAACAAAGTGCAGCGCATGTTTGGACACTATGCAGCGCCGATGCCCAAACGGGTTACATGCTTTTGCTCAGTGACAACGCTTGGTTTCCTCAGACCGAAATGTCAGAGCTCGTTATTCCTCAACCGCTTTGGGAGCAAAGTCGTTACCAATTAACGCAGCAAGAAGAAGTGCCAAACGAATCAGATGTATTTCTCCAAGCGCAGCGCACTTACGACAAAATTCTTAGCCGCAGCCAATTTGACCAACTCGCTTACTGCGATGGTTCGCATGCTAAATCAAAAGAAGTACTACTCACTCGCCCTGTTTTTGCCGCTCACGCGCACATGCAAAACTTGGCGAAATACTTTGCTAACAAAGTACCGAAACGCTTTGTCCTCGAACATGAAAGCTTTTTACGAGGTGCAGCAATCACCGCTTTCACCTCCGCAATTAAGCGGGGCAAGACGCAACTCTATTATTGCCATACTGAACAGAGTGAGGAAAATCTCAGCTTAAATAATGCAAAGCAAAAGATGAGTTGGTGGGATGAAACCTGGCGTCGTGGAAACATTCAAAATCAATATGGGAGTTGGCAAGTGGGGGTGGGTTGGCTGATTCAAAAAAGCGTAAGACCATCGGAATCGATAGACGAATTAATCCCGACACACCCGAATTGGAACAGCGAGTTTTGGAACCGTTATACCCAATGGTTACCGCCAAGCTACGCTGCCCGCTTGAGTTTACAGCGCATTAAACAGTGGCAAGCGATTTATCGATTTCTCTATAACTACTCAGCCATGCTATCACCACCTAAAGTTGGGGTGAATGAGATCGACCTGTCTCGCGTCGATAGCATAGCCGAATCAATCAACCACTCGGTAAACGTTCTTCACACGTTTGAAGGCTCGAGCAAGCACACTTCACCATAATCGATGTTATTTGAAGCTCTCAGGTTCGACTTTTAGCCTGGTGATTAAATCGCAATGATTTGCTGAAACTTAGCATGAAGCTCTTCAAGTGCCGCTTCAACATCCGGTTCTGCACGGCTCAAGTGCGAGATTAACGTCATAAAATAGCAGTCAAAAATCAGCGGTATTTTTCCCTCAAGGACGGAGCTTCCGTTTACAGATTGAAACAAAGCTTGGTTAAACGACTGATAATAATCCAAATCCCAAATCACTTCTTTCAACAAAGCTCGGCTCAGCTCAACGTTCGCAAAATAGTAGCGATAGTATTTCTCCGTCAGCGCCAAACCAATGTCGATATCGGTTTTACCTTCCACACTGACTAGCGTTTCTTGGCTGATCTGTTGCAGTTGCGCCAGCATCCCTTCGCGCAAAATCGACAGTTTAGTCGGGAAATGGCTAAACACTGTGCCATCGGCTACTCCTGCTTCTCTCGCTATCTGCCTTGTGGTCGTCATGTCATAGCCATTTTGAGCAAAAGATGCCCATGCGGCTTTTAGAATTTTATCTCTGGTTTGTTGTCGCTTCGTCATTGATGTTTCTGCTTAATGAGCCTGAAAGGATCATACCTTGCGTGGTTGAGATTGACAAATTGAGCGCGCTCATTTATAAAATTGAGCACGCTCATTTTATATAAAAACAAAAGGAATCGCTCATGTACGTATTAAACAAACTAGGCCAAGGATTGATTTTCTTCCCGACCATCTTCTGCTTTTCGTATATTTTAAGACCGATATTAATGGTCATCCTTATTCCAGGAGGACTCGCACTTTTGGCGTTAATCGGTGGCGCAGAAGTCAGAGCAGAACTCAAAGCCATGCTGCTTGAGGAGTTTTTTGGCGTTAGCCCATCGCACACCACCTCGAAAAAGGCGTGAGTGCGCTACAAACGTTGGCAAGGCTAAGTAAAAAAGAAAACGCGCAGATATCGAGATCTCAATACCTGCGCGTAGATGCGGTGAAAATAAGACTGGCTTTAGTCAGTATTCATGTTCTGGCCAATTCGCCATAAAACGCCACTAGGGTCAAACAAACAACATTCGCGCATGCCCCAAGGTTGCTCGACTAGCTCTGTCAAACGCGAACCAAATTCCTCATGACCCACTTTGGATAAGTGCTGATGCCAACTTTCTGCGTCTTCTACGAGCAAGTGCATCATGAAGTTATTGCCGTGTTCTGGCTCATAAAAATTCTGTAAAAGAAACGCGCAGCTACCTTGAGAGAAGTATGCTACATCACCGAAGTCCGACGCCATTTCAAAGCCAATCGCCTCATAAAAGCGTTTTGATAGCGCGTAATCTTTCGCCGGAACAAATGATTTGATTTCAACAATATTGAGGTTTTCCATTTCCAATTTCCTAAGCCTTTTTCCATAAAACTGACTGACGTAATCTCGCTCTATGCCTTCTATTCGCCTTGCGTAATCTGCTGTGATGACAGTGGCACACACTCTGCCATTTGCGTTTGTAACCACGTGATAAATTTATGTTCGAGTTCTGTACGCTTTTTATCTTGACTCAATAAAACGTAATTGCAACTTGATGGAGAAAACCCAAATGGTGCGACCAAATTACCACGCTTAATATCGTCCATGACAAAAGGATACGATCCCATTGCGACGCCTAAGCCATCCACTGCGGCTTGTATGCAAAAATAAAAATGCGCGAATGATTGCTGAGTGTTGCCGTTGAAAGTTTCACAACGTGTTGATTGCTGCCAATCCGCCCAAGCATTCGGTCTGGTTTGGCTATTCAACAATCGAGCTGCTTTCAAATTGTCTTTAATGGATTGCCAATACTCAGGAGAAAATACCGGCCCCACCCACTCTTCCACAAGAATGGTTTTGTCGTAATCGTGATGCTGCGCAAAATCGTCTCGACGAATCGCCATCGAAAGCCCAGTTGATCCTAATGTTACCGGGCCACCAGCCGTCGACAAACGAACATCAGCACGGTGTTCATCATTAAACGCGGCCAACCTTGGCATCAACCAGCGCATGGTTAATGTCGGTTCACAAGACACTTCAAGATGCTGATGCTTCTCTTGAATAAGCGTATTCACGCCTGTTTCTAGCGTTTGGAATGCCGTTTCTGTGTATGTCTTGAGTAATTCGCCTTCTGCCGTCAACACGACTTTCCTGCCCTCTTTGAAGAACAAAGGTTGAGACAGATATTGCTCAAGTTGCTTGATCTGCTTACTCACGGCTCCGTGGGTAATGTTCAGTTTGTCAGCCGCTTCAGTGTAGCTTGAAGAACTCGCCGCAACGTGGAAGACATAAAAAGATTTCAGGTGACGCATCTGTGAGTTTTTCTCACCAATATGGGAATGTTTTTCGATTATAGTCAGTAATAAAGACGCCTACAATTCCGCTACATCCCAGACTTCATCATTCAAACAGGAAATCGATATGGAATTTGTAACTCTTGCGTTATTAGGTGTGATTATTGTCATTAGCCCTGGCGCAGACTTTGTTTTGGTATTAAGAAATAGCTTAAATCAAGGACGAAAAGCAGGCGTATACAGTGCGATTGGTATCAGCATGGCGATCAGCATCCACATCGCTTACTCCATGCTAGGGATCAGTTACTTAATTTCACAAAACGAATGGTTGTTTAATCTCGTGCGCTATCTTGGGGCCGCTTATCTTGTCTACCTTGGGATTAAAGGAATATTCTCCTCGCAGCCTGCGTCAAACTCAGAAACCATTCAACAGAGCGAGTATTCAATGTGGCGATTTTTCATGCAGGGATTTCTGTGTAATTTACTCAATCCCAAGACGATGCTGTTTTTTCTGAGTATTTTTAGCCAAGTGATTTCTCCCGACTCTAGTCAGCAACACATCGCCTTGTTTTACGGGATTTATATGATTGCGCTGCATGGTATTTGGTTTTCTATCGTTGCTGTTTTATTCACGTCATCCCGGCTACAAGCTTTCTTGTTGAAGATTAAGCATCGACTCAATCAAGCATGTGGGGCGGGATTAATCATTTTCGGCGCAATGCTGGGCTTAAAGGTGTAGTGCGCTTGCGGTCCGATTACCCCAGTTCAAATTGATCATTGAACAAGTGGCAGTAATCAAATAAAAATCTACATTATCAATACTTTAAATTAGAAAAAAACAGCCAACGTGCGCTGGCTGTTTCGATACAGTTAATGGATGACCCGAGCGTCCCCTTTAAATAACTGAGACAGATCGATAGTGAATATCGTCACTGTCGGACGTTTAGGCAGAGCATTTTCGATCGAAAACTCTGGCCCAGCTGGAACGAGGGGGAAGTGAATAGCAGTCGGCCACGTTGACGAAGCTTCATTACCGCCCGGCTCAGATATTGAGAAAGAAAACGCAGGTAAACGGGTCATAACACTTACCTCAAATGACTGATTAGCGGGCTCAAGCGAGCCCGCTTAGGCTTTGCGATGTTATTGTTATTTTAACGCTTACTTAATCACTAACGGTTGATGACGTTAGATATCAAGTTCTTTGTCTTCAACGTGGTTGGTGATCATCGCTTCAGTGGTGATCATCAAGCCAGCAACAGACGCAGCGAATTGAAGCGCTGAGCGTGTTACTTTCGCAGGGTCCAAGATGCCCATTTCGATCATGTTGCCGTATTCACCTGTTGCAGCGTTGTAACCGTAATCGGAATCACCAGCTTTGACAGCGTTCGCCACAACAGAAGCTTCGTCACCTGCGTTAGTTGCGATTTGACGAAGAGGCTCTTCCATTGCACGTAGCGCAACTCGGATACCCACGTTTTGGTCATCATTGTCGCCTTTTAGATCCGCCAATTCTTTCGCGATCTTAGTTAGGGCAACACCACCACCAGCAACAATACCTTCTTCAACCGCTGCGCGAGTAGCGTGTAGTGCATCGTCCACGCGATCTTTCTTCTCTTTCATCTCAACTTCGGTTGCAGCGCCGATCTTGATCACCGCTACGCCGCCAGAAAGCTTCGCAACACGTTGTTGAAGCTTGTCTTTATCGTATTGAGAGGTGGTTGTTTCGATTTGTTTTTCAATCGAAGCCACACGATCAGCAATCGCGCTTGCTTCTGCTGCGCCACCCACAATGGTTGTTGTGTCTTTGGTGATGGTCACTTTCTTCGCACTACCTAGTTGCTCTAACGTTGCTTTTTCGAGCTCTAGGCCGATTTCTTCAGAGATGACCGTACCAGCAGTTAGTACCGCAATGTCTTCCATCATCGCTTTACGGTTGTCACCAAAGCCAGGCGCTTTCACCGCGGTCGCACGCACGATGCCGCGCATGTTGTTCACAACCAATGTCGCTAGCGCTTCACCTTCGATTTCTTCAGCAATGATCAATAGCGAACGAGAAGATTTCGCCACTTCTTCTAGTACAGGCAATAGCTCGCGGATGCTGCTGACTTTTTTGTCCACCAATAGGATGTAAGGGTTGTCTAGCTCGACGCTGCCATTTTCTTGGTTAGTGATGAAGTATGGCGACAAGTAACCGCGGTCAAATTGCATACCTTCAACCACAGACAATTCGTTGTTTAGACCTTGGCCTTCTTCAACCGTAATCACGCCATTGCGACCCACTTTCTCCATCGCTTCTGCAATGATTTCACCGATCGCGCGATCGCTGTTTGCAGAAATGCTACCCACTTGGGTGATAGATTCTTTGTCGCTGCATGGCTTAGACATTTCACGTAGTTTCTCAACCGCCGCTTCAGTGGCTTTGTCGATACCACGTTTTAGGTCCATTGGGTTCATGCCAGAGGCTACCGCTTTAAGACCTTCATTGATGAAAGATTGCGCCAGTACGGTAGCGGTCGTTGTACCGTCCCCCGCTTCATCATTCGCTTTGGACGCCACTTGTTTCACCATTTGTGCGCCCATGTTTTCGAACTTATCTTTCAGTTCGATTTCTTTCGCTACAGACACGCCATCTTTGGTGATGGTTGGCGCGCCGTAAGATTTATCAAGCACAACGTTGCGGCCTTTCGGGCCTAGTGTCACTTTTACTGCGTCCGCCAGTAAGTTCACACCTTTCAGCATTTTTTGACGTGCGTCATTAGCAAATAATACGTCTTTTGCAGCCATGGTTATCTCCTCAAAAAACTACTACAAAAATAATTACTCAACGATTGCTAACACATCAGATTCGGACAGAATTAAGTATTCTGCGCCGTCAATTTTCTCGGTTTTCACGCCGTAACCGTCATTGAAAATGATTTGGTCGCCCACTTTGACTTCCATCGCAGCGCGTTCGCCATTTTCAAGACGTTTACCTAAACCAACAGCAATGACTTTCCCGCGGTTTGATTTTTTCACCGACTGAGAAGTTAAAACGATTCCCCCTTCAGATTTATTTTCCACCTCTTGTCTTTCAACAATTAGCTTGTCATTTAAAGGACGAATTTTCATTTTTAAGTGCCTCCTACTTGGAACCAAAAATAAAAGACAAAATAAACATCAAGATGGATTTGCGAGTCGACAGCTCGCTTTCGATGAAAATAATAAGGTCGAAAAATTAGAGTTCAAGAGGTGAATTTGATAAAAATTTTTTATTAAATTAAATAAAAATTTCTATCGAATTATCGCATTCACAACTACTTAGCATCTCTTTATGATGGAAAATATGCTCAATCAAATCTAGAGTGGTTACGTACTCTTAAAAAGGATAATCAAACAATGAAAAAGGCCGTATCTCTATTTCTTGCAACGTTGTGCGTGAGCTTCCTCTCCCCCAACGTGTCGGCTTCTGAACGCGCTGAACAAGGGTGGCAATTGATTGACAAGGGCGCGATTATTGTCGATGTGCGCACGCCGCAAGAGTTTTCTGAAGGGCATTTGGATAATGCCGTCAACTTCCCTTTATCTGAACTTGATAAACATTTTCAAGACGTCGATAAAGATCAAGCTATCGTGTTGTACTGTCGCAGTGGTAACCGCTCTGGCAAAGCGTATCAATACTTACAAACGCAAGGCTTTACGAATCTGCACAATGCAGGTGGCTTAGAAGAACTACAAGACGCCAAATAGTCGTCTCCGTTCTAATATACAAAGTAAAAGCACAGAGCGTGTCGCAAGCGTATTGTAACGCGCTCTGTTTCTAAATACTTATCTACAACAACTCTATTTTGGCCCTGCATCAAATTGAGTCAGGTTATCCGATATCTCGAGCCACGGCGCTTTCGACGCGACAAAAATATGGAAATCAGGCTTGTGAGAAGGTGTGTCATCCAAGATACCAAGGCGAATATTGACGATCCCATTGTTCTTTTTCGAATACAGACTTGATCCGCAGTGGCGACAAAAGCATAGCATGGTATTTTCGCTTTTCTGATAAGTTTGAATATCTTCTTTCCCTTGGATAATAAGCAGTTTATCCAACGCAATACCACCGGCAGATGAATAGTCAGAACCTGTGAACTTGCGGCATTCAGAGCAATGGCAATTTCCCATGTACTTGAATTCATCAGCCACTTCCAACTTTACCTTGCCGCACAGACATGAGCCTTTTAGTACTTCCATTTGAATTCCTTTTTGTTATGAATCTAATTGAATTAGATGGCTATCTCGACACCATGCCACTGCAATACGAAAAATTAAAGACAGGCAATACAGGTTTTCAAAAATGAAACGAAAATGTAAAACATTCCATTCAGAGGGAAGTGCGCTCGACACGTGAAAAATCGAGCTATTTTAGATACAAAAACACCAAGCAATAACGCTTGGTGTTTACCTCACAGAATGTCGCCTCAGAAAAGGCGCTTTCCGCTGTGCTTAAAAAATGCAGTGTTTAGTAAAGCTGGTCGCTTCGTTTGCAGTCCAGTCACCTTTCGGCTTATCTTTCAGGTTTTCACACCATTGCTCGCTGCCGACACCATCTTGCAGAACACAATGCTTTGCAAAGTCTACCGCGTTGTCTGCTGTCCATTCTGTTTTTGGCTTATCGCGCATGTCGTTACACCAGCCTTCAGTGCCCACTTCATCACTACAAGCGGTCAAAGCAGAAGCCGCCAACATCAGCATGACTAGTTTTTTCATAAATTTAAGGTTCCAGTTGCAAACAATAGTAAAATTAAACTCAATCTCTTCAACACATGCCCATTCAAGTGTCTGAATAAAGGCGTCACTAGCTGAAGTGACTTTTGTATCAACTATAACGAAATTATCAGTCTACGTGTTAAGACACCGAAAAATTATTGAGCGACTCTGTGTAAAGCGCGCCATTCTAAAAGCTATAGGCAGCGCGCTTTTGTTAGCTCACCAACCTTAAAAGAGCCAGTACCAAAGCACGCTAAACGCAGCTCTAATGCCATTTGTTCAAAGTGATCGACGACAGACTGCGTGCTGATCGTCGCAGCTTTTAATACCGCACCAGCTTGCCCAATGAGATTAGCACCCAAATGAATGGCTTTCGCCGCTTCAAGTCCGTTATGAACACCTCCCGAGGCGATCAAGGGTAATGTAGGATGCAGTGCGCGGATTTGAGCCAAACATGTTGCTGTAGGGACACCCCAATCGCGGAAAAGCTCGGCTGCACGCTGCATTTTCGGATTATCTTGGCAATACCCTTCAACCGCACTCCAGCTTGTGCCACCCGCGCCCGCAACGTCAATTGCATCCACACCAGCATCAATTAATCGCTGCGCAACGTGTCCGCTAATACCAAAACCGACTTCTTTGATAATGATAGGAACCTTCACGCGAGATTTAAGCATCTCAATTGCCTGGAAAACACCAACCCAATTGTGGTCGCCATTTTTCTGAAACGCTTCCTGCATTGGATTAACGTGCACAAACAAGGCATCGGCTTGAATCGCCTCAACCGCACGTTGCGCATTATCGAGTTTACCTTTATCGAGCAATTGAGCGGCTCCAAGATTGGAATACAACGGTACTTCTTTCGCCAACTCACGAATGGTTTTACCCAAGCCCGAATGCTGACTTTCTTCTAAGCTAATCCGTTGCGAGCCCACACCCATGGCAATACCTAATTCACTTGCTGCTTCAGCTAGACGACAATTGATCGTTTCTGCGTCTTTTGCTCCGCCAGTCATCGAGCTAATCAAAAACGGTAGCGCTAATTGATGACCAAGAAACTCTGTCGATAAATCGATCGCGTGAAAGTCACATTCTGGCAGCGCACAGTGTTCAAACTCGACAGACTCAAAACCCGCCGTTTTATGCTTCATGCTCATATCATGATGTAAAACAGCATCTAGGTGTAAATCTTTTCGGTTAGTTTGCGGAGCCATAATGTCACCCTAAAGTAAAACAGTCGCGCAGTATTGCGATCCTTATCAGTAACGTCAATGCGAATTTTGTGAATTTGCCGGATTACTTTTCCGAAACGAGTAATGAATCTCGACTGCCCCTGACATTATAAGAAAAGAAACTCGCTTTCCGTTTTAAACAAGCCGGCAAGTTTCTCTTCAAATTGAGATAATCAGCGTACGATACCCATGATGAAAATGGATCACATTGCTCTGTAGTTTACTTTACGCTGTCCGACAGAATTAGCGACACAACAGTGCTTGTCGTCGTTGGTTCAAACTGTTCGGGATCATCACAGAATTGAATTTTTCCTTTTTCTTCTACATGGAACAGCGGTACAACTGAACTACCTTTGTGATGCGCTAAATAATCTTGATACGTGAAGTTATCGCTCAATTTCGTGTGTTTAACCTCTGCACCACGACTTAACATACTGGCTAGCTGGGTATAGCTTACATTGCCGCCCATCAGCAATTTACCATGGTACTCCTGAGCCACGGAGTGCTTCTCGCTGCCATTGCCGTTGGTTTTCACTTTTTGTAAGCAGTGAACTTTATCTTCCCCAAACTCGTCGACGAATTGCATGCAAGCCATAATGTTGAAATGCTGATCGGGCGTTAATGCAACCACTTGTCCAACTCCTATCAAGTTCAAGTTGTCGTCCGCGTGACTAGAAATAGGGTTGCCGTAATAGTAATCCAATCCCAACATACGAACCTGACTGATGTACTCCCAGTTTGAGTCAGTCATTAATACGCGGCGGTCATAACGCGCCAGCGCCTGCCCTATTTCTCTTGCTACTCGGTTAGCACCAATCAACAAGAAGCCGCGTGGTGCTGGCTCTGCAACGCCCAACGTCAGCGCTACAGGACGTGCCGTCGCACTTTGTAACACGACCGTTCCTATAATCACCATGAAGGTCATAGGGACCAGTAAAATCGCTTCATCAATGCCGTATTCGGTCAATTTGATCGCGAAAAGAGACGAAATCGAAGCAGCAACAATACCGCGCGGTGCAACCCAAGACAAAAACAGCTTATCTTTAAGACGCAAGTTGCTGCGGAAGGTTGAAAGAAAAATCGATAACGGACGCGACACTAACTGCATAAATACAAACAACAATAACGCACCGCTACCTAGCGCAGCAAAATCATCCAGACTGATTCGAGCCGCAAGGAAGATGAACAATCCGGTGATCAGTAAAATGGTTAAATGCTCTTTAAAGTGCAGAATTTGCTGAATATTGATGTCTTTAGCGTTTGCGAGCCACATACCCATTACGGTGACGGTTAGTAACCCAGCTTCAGACTCAATGTGGTTAGAGACCGAAAATACACCTAGAACCACCATCAAAACCGCAAATGGCTGCAAATATTCCGGTAGCCAAGAGCGACGCATGATCGTCGCAACTGCATAGCCTGAGGCCGCACCTAGCATGACGCCGACAGCAATGATCGTCCCAAACACTTCGACGCTATTTATCGCGCTGTGAGATACGATAAACTCGTAAACCATCACAACAAAAAGCGCACCGAGCGGGTCAATCAAAATCCCTTCCCATCGCAAAATGTTAGCAAGCGTACTGTTAGGTCTTACGGTTCGTAGAAGTGGCACGATGACCGTCGGCCCTGTTACTACGGTTAAGCTGCCGAACAACATGGCAAGCTCCCAAGTAAAGCCGAGGAAATAGTGTGTTGCGATACTGGTCGCCGCCCACGAAATGATCGCCCCGATGGAAACAATGCTCCATACCGAACCACTCACGCCACGAATTTCTTTAAAATTTAAGGTCAAACTGCCTTCAAATAAAATCACTGCCACCGCCAAAGAGACCAACGGAAAGAGCAAATTACCTAATATCTCATCAGGATTTAACCACTGCATAAATGGCCCGACGATCAGCCCTGCCAACAACAAAAATAAAATCGCTGGCAAACGCAATCGCCAAGCTAACCATTGGCAACCTAAACCAATAACCCCAACCGCTGACAGCACCAGCGCTTCATTACCCACTTGCATCAATAATTACCTGTTTTTGTCTTTTTTCGCGTGAATGCGCTATACCCGAATACATTCAGCCTTACGGTCAGATAGAAACTACCGAACGTGCAAATCAAACGACTGACCTTCGATGACATCGCTACGAAACGCACATGTTTGAAGTCATTTGGCGATCGCATCAGAACTATGAATATAGTTGACCCCCAATGACTTAACGACTCATTTTTGTTCATCAGGTCTTAAAGTGGCACACAAGTGTGCGACTTTGTCGAATTCATCATTACGCATTGAGTTTCATTATGTAGAATGATTTCTAAAGAAAGCGCGGAACCTAGCACTATATGAGGCTAAGGCATAGAGCATGAACTAAGCTTTAGCGTAAGTGCTCAAAGTTAAGAATCGTGGGTCACGCGACGTACGCAAGGAGAAATGGATTGTACGTAATACTAGCACTGTTCATGGCGTGTCTCGCCATCCTCATCGGAGTGAAAGCCGCCAACCGAGCTGCACTTTTAGAAAAAGAACTAACCAAACTTCGTGAGGAAGTCACATCACTACGAGCCAGTGTCCATGGGGGCTCAAGCCCACAAGTGCACCAACAATCCAGCATCGAAAAAGACACACCATCTGTAGCGACGTCACCTCACATAGAATCACAACAGAAAGATGTCTCATCCTCTGGGGAACATGATCCAGCTGCCAACCTAGACTTGGACCAGAGCGCTGCGAATCAAGGGTACGCCCAGATAAGAGAAGTGCAACTGGATGTTTTTAGTCAAGAAAATGAGTCATTCCTTCAGAGTAAAGTTCAGAGCCTGCTTAGCAACATCCAAGAAAATTGGTTGGTTTGGGTAGGCGCATTGGCCATGCTGATCGGTGGAGGTTATCTCGTACAGGTGATTGGTAGTCACATCCAGTTTTCGCCATTTATGCGAGTGTCCTTTGCCTTTGTGATCTCATTACTTATGGTGCTTGTTGGCGAGTGGTTTCACCGTAAAGAACAACAGAATCCGCAGCGGGCAGCACGAGCCCAAGGCTTTACGTATGTTCCTGCTGCCGTTACCGGTACGGGATTAACGGGCATTTACTGCACCGTCATTTTTGCCTTTGTGGTTTATCAAATGCTAACGCCAAGTATCTCGTTGATCATTTTGGCTTCAGCGGCATTTTTCAGTTTAGCATTATCATTGCGACAAGGGCCGTTAATGGCCGTGCTTGGCTTAATTGGTGGCTACACAGCACCACTGTGGATTGGAGGTAGTGAACCCAACTACTTTTTGTTAGCCGGATACATCTGCGCGATTTCGTTCGCGGCGACCTTATTGATGCAAAAAGTGCGTAGGGCATGGATTACGCCAAGTATCGCGATTCCACATGTCATTTGGATGTTGCTGTTGATTGAGAGTGTACCAACAGAACGGTTGTTCTCGTGGCTCGCGATTTATCTCTCCATCACTTTGTATCTCATTTTCGCGGTTCCGAGAATGGGTTGGATGCTCAATCCTCGCTTTCGTCACTATCAAAGCAAGTGGACAAACTCGCCGACCGCTACCGCTCTCGCAACTGCTTTATTGACCTTTTCTGCCGTCACCAGAATGCCGGATCTGAACACTCTACAAATGGCGTACTGTTATGCGCTGCTTGTTGCGATCATCTGGCTACCAGCACTTCGTACAGGCTGGTCATTACGTGTATTTTTGCCATCTATTCTCGTCTCAGCAACCGCGCTGATTGTTCTTACCATCGCTTTTGATGCGCTGTATATGTTAGAGCGAGAAGCTAGCATTCTATTCGCATTGGCGGTGAGTATTGCACTGATCGGCTATCGAACATATTGCCAATCACTTAGTGACCGTTCGCAACTCAGTGGGCTGCTTCTGCTGGTACTGGCTCCCGCGATGAGCTTAATTACGTTGCTTTATGTTGACGAATTTATGCAAGGCTACCTGTGGTATTGGACTACCTTCTGCGCATTGATGGCCACTTACTATGTTGTGCTTGGTCAGCGTGCACGTTCGTTGGCATTAGAATGCTCTGCCGTTATGCATGCTTTAATCGTAGGTATCGCTTTTGTTTGGTTGAGCGATACTTGGTTAACAACAGCAATCTCAATACAAGTTGCGATAATGGCCTTACAGGCTCAAGTCGGGTTATTTCGACCTGCGAGTTGGGCGATTAAAGTGGCAATGGGAATACTGGTTATCCGACTCACGCTGCTACCTTTCATACCCGAATGGCAACCGGTAGAAGCTGGGCATTGGGCTTGGGTTCTTGTGAGTTATATGCCTTCTCTCTTCATCTTGTCTTATGCTCGTTCAACACTAAAACAAGTGGACCGAGAACTGACCAACTGGTTTGAAGGGGCGTTTTTACATGTATTCTTAATGGCATTGTTCACCCAAACTAACTACTGGTTAACGGGGCAATATGGTTACTTGGGGCACATCGACTTCACAAGTGCGGCAGTCTTTGCCAATCAAGCATTAGTTATGGGTTTGGTATACAGCTACCGCAGCCAATTTGCGCAACGCTTAAGCCGTATCTACGAAATCTATAGTTACTTGCTTTGGTGCGCGTTCGCTATATTGATTATTTTGCTTAATACGGCAGAATCGCCGTTGGTGGCTGATAACGTCTCGGCACAAGCACTTCCCATCTTTAACATGCTGAGTATCGGCTGGCTGTTACCAGCTTGCATCCTGCTTATCGCAACGTTTAAGCGCTGGAATACGTTGCAAGTTCATCGATTTGCGATTGCTAGTCTAGGCTTTTTACTTGCAGCCATTTGGTTGGGGATGTCTATCCGTCAATTCTGGCAAACCACATCGATGATGCTGTATCAGCCAACCAGCATGGCAGAGTTGTTCAGTTATTCAGTGGCTGGCTTGCTCGTAGGTGGATTGCTGACTTGGCGCGGCGTGACCCAACAGGGGCTGATGATGCAGCGTGTCGGTCTAGTGGTCCTTGCCTGTGTCGCACTGAAAGTATTCTTATGGGATGTGAGCTCTCTGGATGGGTTCTGGCGAGCGATAAGCTTCTTAGGCTTAGGTGCGTCTTTGATAGCACTTGGATGGCTATTCCAGAAATTGAATCGTTCGGTGGCAAAAGCTCTCGAGCCCTAGACGAGTCGAAGAGAGATTCCCGACAGTGCGCTGTTTTCGTTATTGGGGGACGATAACAGTGTAAAGCCGGGAATCATTGGAGTGTTCGTTACTTCAGTAAAGCGACCACAGTATGACGACGCACGTTTGCTTGCGCATTCAATGCCTGAAAAGTCGAAGTAAACTCGCCAGACTTTTGCATGAATCCATCCAGTTTTGCATTCACCTCATTGACTGAAAGCTGTGCGGTTTTGGTTTGGATAGAACGCATTTGAGTATTCAGTTCACCATGAAAAGCTTTCGCTTCCTGCAAGCTCGTTTGAACTTGTTTCAGATGCTGATTTACTTTGGCAATCGTCTGCTTGATGCCGTCGCGTGAGCCTAGATCAAACCCGAGCTCCGCAATACCATCTGGCTCAGACTTTAAGTTCAAAACGTTAGGCTGTCCCGCAGGGAATCGGTGCCCTTCCCCCGTTACCATCACCTTTTGCTGCATTTGTTGATAAGCGTTGTCTCTGGCTTCAAATAAAATGCTGCCATCATCGGCTAATGAGGCTCGCATTCCTAACGCAATCAAGCTGCGATCCAGCATTTTGACCGTTCGCTCACCGTCTGATTGTCCATCAAACTGAATCATCACCGCTTGACCTTGAGGAAAATCCAAACGGATTTGCTCGGCCTTGTCGCTTAAGCGATGAACATTCAAACCTGGAATAGAAAAGCGACGAATATCCGCTTTATCCAGTTTTAAATGCAGTTCGTTATTTAGGACTTTCTGGCCATCGAAACGTGCTTGCTCAACGACTTTTTGGATGGTGGCTTTAGAGCGAACCAATGTATCCTGCAAACCAGGAACATTTTGTACGCCTTGATTAATAGCTTGCGTCAAACCACGTTTAATTTGCGTGAGCTCTTTGCCAATCACCTGCAGCGATTTGGACGCGATCTGAACCGCCGTGGCTTGCTGCTGACCCTGTGTAAGCTGAATACCAGATACAGAGTAGGCTGACGCAGTGTCAGCCTGAATTCGCCCCGGGCGCGGTTTAATTGCCGTACTTGAGTCTGCAGAACGGGTCGGCATGATAGAGGCTTGTTCTTGTCCACCTAAGCGTATGCTATGGGGTCTAACCTCTACTGTACTCATTACCATAAAAAGAACTTCCTAACCTTATAAACGGTCAAACAGCGACAAACCATCGATCTTCACATAGCTTGCTTGCGTTGCTTGCAAAGCGGCCATGTAATTACTCAATCGTACCGACGCTTCACCATAGTCCAGAGCAGAGAGGTCTCCAGATACTTTGTCAACGAACAGCTTGTTTTCACTGTGCGCGCCACCAACAAGATCTAAGTTGTTGTGTCGACCACCAATCTCAGTCATGGTCCCTAGTACGTTTGAAAAAGTATCGTCGATAGCGCTGATACTCGCCTCAACTTCAGCTCTGAAGTTGGCGGTAGGGCTCTCAAACTCTTTGATCAGCGCATCAATTTGGTTAAGCACGTTATGGCCTCCCCCAAGGTCCAATATTTCTTTTGCAGTCATATTGGAATCCATCGTGACACCTTTAGCAATTGTTACTACGCGCTTGTCACTATTACCTTCAATTACGTAGCTGCCGCTCGCTTTACTTACAGCCGCAGTATCCGTTTTAGTACCAGAGAAAAGGTAGTGCCCTTCTTCATCCTGCGCGTTAAAAGACGACTCAATAGAGTCACGGTAACTCTTAAGCTCTGTAATCATACCGCCACGACTTTCGTCAGTAAGAGAGCCGTTCACACCCCAAAGCGCGATGTCTCGCATGCTTTTTAAGCTTTCTTTGATCGAATCTAAATGGGTTTCTTGACTCGATAGCGTCGTTTTTACGTTTTCAATATTGTTTTTGTACTGAGCAATCGCACTGGTTTCTCGGTCTAAGTTAAGCAACTTGATCGAAGCCATTGGATCATCAGACAGCTTGGTTAAGCGCTTGCCAGTAGACATCTGTTGCAGAGCTTCGCCTAATCCCGCGCTATTGCTCTGCAAGCTGTGCAACATCATTTGACTAAATTGATTGTCACTAATTCGCATCTAAACTTTCCTCTTAGAATAACTGCAGAATAGAATCGAGCAGTTGATTTGCTGTGCTGATCACTTTCATGTTGGCATTGTGCGCATTAGCAAACATCATTAGGTTAGCCGCTTCTTCATCGCTGTTTACGGAACTAACATTATCGCGAGCTGCGTGCGCTTGCTTGTTCATGGCTAACTTCGCTTGATAATCAGCATTAGCTTGGCGTGCTTTAATTGCGGTTTGACCCACCATTGAACTAAAGGCATCGTTCAAGCTTACTGAGCCGTAACCTGATACCGCCACTGGCTTGTTGCTTAACTCGATCAATGATTGCAACGCATCTGCGTTACCAGGTGTTCCATCACTTGAGAACGCAAGCTCATCTGGAGTTAGCTTGGTAATATCCAAACTGGCTGCAGGGTTTGCTGGGTCATAGCTGAACAAAGGTTTACCTGGGTTGCCATTTAAGTCTTTGCCAGTCGCAAGCACGGCGTTGTATTCATCCGCGAGAGCTTTCGCCATGTCATTCAGAGCCAATTGGTTTGGTTTCAACACTTCGGTTTGATAGTCATTAATCGCACCTAATTTGCCACCAAGCGAGTCACCAATCGCAAAGCTTTG
Organism: Vibrio sp. YT-19(2023); assembly: GCF_033337395.1. Taxonomy (NCBI): domain Bacteria; kingdom Pseudomonadati; phylum Pseudomonadota; class Gammaproteobacteria; order Vibrionales; family Vibrionaceae; genus Vibrio; species Vibrio sp. YT-19(2023). The sequence continues at coordinate 130,944 of NZ_JAWOQN010000008.1, forward strand.
ATTCGAGAACGTGACGTGTAAGTCCGCTAAGTAAGGATCACTCGGGTCAGGAATGGCTTCCAGTTTGCCATGGTCCGTACCCATCACAAGCGGTTGACCAGAGGTTAGTGTGACCTGAACACTGCCGTCATGCTGCTGTGTTGTTTTGATTTCAATGGTTTGAGATAACTCACCGATTAACCTATCTCGTTCATCCATTAACTGTGATGGGTTACCACCTGTACCTTGCATCTCTACCAGTTGCTTGTTCACCTTCGCGATATTTTCCATAAGGCTATTCGCGTGGTTAAGCGCTGCATTACGTTGGTCGCTCATGTCTTTATGTTGATTGTATAAAGACTCGGTAAGCGTATTAAAACGGCGGGCCAAAGCTTCAGATTCGTTAATGATCTGCTGGCGGTAGGGTATGGATTCTGGCTTAACGGTCGCATCGTTAAGCGCGGCGTTTAGTGAGTCCAAGCCAGCCGATATACTGAAACCATCGGCACCAAGCGTATTCTCCAGCTGACTCATGTTACTGGTGTATCCAGATGCGTATGCCGCCATACTGTTAGTCGACCACGTTTGCTTAATCAGAAATTGATCAGTAACGCGGCGAATGCTAGTGACTTCTACCCCTAAACCTGGACTTAAGCGATTGGCTTTACCATCATCGACAGACGCCATCAACGCTTGTTGACGACTGTAACCCACGGTATTCACGTTTGCCACGTTTTGCGCGGTTACGTCTAGGGCCACACGGTTCGCGCCTAAACCTGAAAGGGCAATATTAACTAGGTTCATTTACAGCTCCATTTTTCTGATCAACGGCTGAGAAAACGCGGTAGTCATACCGGCCTCACCGAATACCTGTTTAACAGAGGCGACAGCTTGAGAAGCGGTATTAAATAGGCTTGAATTCTTCTCCACCTCTTTAGAATCTACTTGTGAGATAGATTCAGAATTCGAACCTTTACCATCGTTAGCGGATGAGATGTTGCGCGCAGCATCGAAAGCAACCTCACGCATAGACGGGCTCAGCTGCTGGATGAGCATATTGGCAATGCCTGAGCTCTGTTTCTTTGCTAGTTCCATCGCCAGCTGACCGTCATACATATCACGGAACACCCCTTGTTGCTGACTGGCAAACGGGCTGTCTTTATCAGCAAGAGCGTCACTACTGCTGCGCATTTGGCGTAACACCATTTGTAGGAACATTGCCTCAAATTGACCTGCGACGACTTCAAGTGCGCCTTCTTGATCACGACTATGCTTGATGTTAGCCAATGCACTATTGTCGTGATAAAGCATCGAATTTAACTGAGTTTGTTCATTGGTACTGTCTAGCTTCATCCTTAACTCCTTATATCACGACCAATTCAGCGTTCAATGCACCCGCTTCACTCAAAGCTTGCAGGATAGACATCAAGTCTGTAGGCGTGGCACCTAAACTATTTACCGCATTAACTATGGTGTTAAGTTCCGTGCCTGGAGGCCAAATCACCATCTGAGCAAGATCTTCATTCACATCAAGGTCCGTTTGGTTAACGACTTTCGTATCGCCATTTGCAAACGCATTAGGCTGACTAACTTGTTGTGATTCAGAAATTCGCACGGTCAAGTTACCGTGACTTACTGCTGCTTCACTCACTTTGACACTCTTACCGATCACTACGGTGCCAGTGCGAGAGTTAAAGACAATACGAGCAGGTTTACGGCCTTCAACGACGCTCATTTCTTCAAGCATCGACATCATGACGACACGCTGCTGTGTATCTTTTGGTGCACGCATATCAATGCGCGCTTTATTGATCGCAACTGCAACGTTAGGCCCAAAAGTGTTGTTAATTTCACGCGCAATATTTTTTGCTGTAGTGAAGCTAGGCTTGCGCAGGTTTAGGGTGATTTCATCACGTTGGTTGAAATCGGTTTTGATTTCTCTCTCTAAAGTCGCACCATTCGGAACGCGACCCGCCGTTGGTGTGTTTACTTCTACTTTGGAGCCACTTCGCCCCTCTGCAGATAAGCCGCCCACAACCACGTTACCTTGCGCAATCGCGTACACTTCGCCATCAATACCACGTAAAGGCGTTAGCAATAACGTACCACCGCGAAGGCTCTTTGCATCACCGATTGAAGACACAACCACATCCAACGTTTGTCCTGGGCCTGCCATTGGGTCAACGGACGCTGTCACACTCACAGAAGCCACATTTCGTAGCTTAGGGTTCATACTGTCATCAATTTGAACCCCAAACTGACGTAGCATGTTGGTAATAGATTGAGAGGTAAATTTCACTTGGTTTCGGTCACCTTGGCCGGCTAAGCCAACTACCAAACCATAACCAACCAGTTGGTTTTCTCGAATGCCGCGAACATCGACCAAGTCCATGATCGGAATTTCCGCTTCAGCACGTGAAGTGCCTGGTAGTCCCAAGGTCAACACCAATAGGAGAGACATAAAGAAAGATTGCATTGTCTTCATTAGAAAGGTACCCATGGGCTGTTGAAGAACTGAGTTAGCCACCCGGCTGCGTTGCTGTCAGCTAGCGCTCCGCGACCTGCGTAGGTAATTCTTGCATCAGCAATTCGTTGAGAAGAAACTTGGTTACTGCGGTTAATATCATCCACACGGACGATACCGGTTAGACGAATAAACTCGTCGCCTTGATTCAGACGAAGCCATTTTTCACCGCTGATACGCAATACGCCATTAGGTAATACTTCGTGTACCGTTACCGTAATGGCACCTTGAAGCTTGTTGCCTTGTGAACTTGATGCACTGCCATCGAAGTTACGTTTGCCATCCACGCTAACCCCTAACTCATCGATAGTTTTCGTGCCTATGGTCGGCGCCACAAAGTTAATTGCTGAACTTTTACCGAACTTAGTACCCGCATTTTTACTCGATGAGGTTTCTTCTGATAATTGAACCGTTAATACATCGCCAACTCGGTAAGCACGACGATCCTGGAACAGAGTCATCGTGTATTGGTGACGATAAAGGCTACCAGATTGGGTTTCCGGCAGCGTGTAATCGAGCGTTGGTGGTGCATATTCCTCAGCATTCGGCTCAGGCGGAATAAATTCCTGACGGCCAGCACATCCCACCAGCAACACGGCGGCTACTGCCCAACTCTTAGAAAGCCATTTCATTGCTTTTTCCTTCATCATCACCAATTTCATACTTACATTGATTGCGAAACAAACTTCAGCATGTCATCTGCAGCAGAGACCACTTTCGCATTCATCTCATACGCACGTTGAGTGGTGATCATGTCGACCATCTCTTCTACTACTTGTACGTTTGACCCTTCCAGTGCACCTTGCTTGATAATGCCGGCACCATCAGCTCCTGCAATCAGCTCATCAGCTGGACCGCTGGCTTCCGTTTCACGGAATAAGTTGCCACCCATGGCCTCTAAGCCTGCTGGATTGATGAATTTTGCAAGTGTAATTTGACCAAGCTGCTGAGGTGTTGGATCGTCTGCTGTTGTTGTTGTCACGGTGCCATCAACACCCACAGAGAAAGAGACCGCATTGTCAGGGATCTGGATTTGAGGCTCTAAAGGCAGGCCCTGACTGTTCACCATTAAGCCTTCTGAGTTTCGATGGAACTGACCATTACGTGTATACATGATCTGTCCATCCGAGTTTTCTATTTGGAAGAAACCCTGACCCATTACAGCAAGATCCAACTCTTGCGTTGTGTTTTGGGTATTACCTTGCGTGAACACTTTTTGTGTGCCAACAACGCGAACACCGCTACCTAGCTGAATACCACTTGGTAGTTCGTTAACTTGGTCTACTTGGGCGCCTGGTTGACGCTGAATGCTGTAGAAAAGGTCTTCAAATACGACTCGGTCACGCTTAAAGCCAACCGTGTTTACGTTTGCTAGGTTGTTAGAAATGGCAGTCATCTTCGTGTCTTGCGCTGCCATGCCTGTTTTACTTACCCATAATGCTGAATGCATTTTTTACTCCTTGCGGGGCGAGACTTAGCTCGCCGCCATTAATTTGTTACCAGCTTTTGCTAGAGTTTCCGCCGTTTTCATCATGCGAACTTGCATTTCAAAGTTGCGCGTCAGCGACATCACACTAACCAATTCATCAATAGCAGATACGTTACTGCCCTCAATGTGCTCAGGAGAGAGTTGCACGGTTTCATCTGCCGCGAATGGCACGCCATCTACGCTGTGCAGCAAGCTATCGCTCTCTTTTTGCAGTTGATTAATTTCCGGTTTAACCAACTTCAAAGTGCCTGCCACAATTTCTGCACCGCCACCTGGTGGGATCACTGAGACTTGACCACGCTCGCTGATTTCAATCTTTTGATAATCCGGCACAACCAAAGGACCATTGTCACCGAGGACAGGGAACCCATTGATTGTTAGAGCGCCAAAAGTATCGACCTGAATATTGCCTGCACGGGTGTAAGCTTCGTTACCCGCTGGGGTTTCTACAGAGAGATACCCCTCACCCATAACCGCAACGTCCAACGGACGTCCTGTTTTCACAATATCGCCAGCGTCGAAACGTGTTGAAGCAGAGTTGGTCACAACCATAGTGCGACCATCAAAACCTGGGCCTTGCATCTCTACACTACGCACACGCTCCATATCCGCTCGAAAACCCGCAGTATCAGCATTTGATAAGTTGTTTGAACGAACGTGCTGCGCTTTAAGAACTCGGCTGGCACCCGACGTTGCCGTGAATAACAAACTATCCATGCAAAACTCCCATTACACCGCGTTAAACAAAGCTTGAGTAAGCTTGTCGCTGGTAGAAATTGTCTTTGCGTTTGCTTGGTAGTTGCGTTGTGCAGTCATTAGAGCAACAAGCTCGCTGGTTAAGTCAACGTTAGAGCCTTCTAATGCGCCCGGAGTTAGGTCACCCATCGTACCTGACCCCGGAACACCCATAATTGGAGCACCTGAGCTAAAGCTTTGAGTCCATGATGTTCCACTCACTTTCGCTAAGCCTTGTGTGTTTGCAAAATCAGCAAGAACAACCTGACCTTGTAGCTGTGATTGGCCGTTAGTGTAAGTCGCGTAAACCATGCCGTTACCTTCAACGCGTACACCTGCAAGTTCACCTGATGTGTAACCGTTAGGACTATTAGTACTTACGCCAAAAGCTGCACCAAATTGCGTGCTGCCTTTCAGGTTAATGTCTACACTCATCGCGTTCGCGCCTGCTGCAGGGAATGAAACATTAAACGGCGCAGTTGGTGTTGAAAGCGAGCCATCTTTACCAAACGTTACAGGCACAGTTGCTACTGGCGTCGTACCGCCATCTACTTGAACGTTCACTTCCCACGAGTTAGAAGCAGTCTTAGTAAAGTACTGAGTTACCGTGTGCGAGTTACCCAATGAGTCGTAGACTTTTGTTGTGTAAGACGAGTTAAATGAGCTTGGATCTTTTGGATTGAATGGCGTTACGGCTTTATCAATAACAGACGCGCTTGCGTCGAAGTTCGCAACAAAATCTAAGCTGTCTGTTGCTTTAGCATTCAGTGAGGAAGTCGATACCTGAATATTACCCACAGAACCTGTCATTAGGTTGTTGTTGCTATCGACACTGTAACCTTGAAGCTTTGCACCGCTGTTAGCCGTAACAAAGTTGTTCTTATCCGTTGAGAACACACCTGAACGTGTGTACAACATTTGACCCATATTATCTTTAGTAACAAAAAAGCCACCGCCATTAATAGCTAGGTCCATCGCACGGCCAGTTCCTGTGATACTGCCGTCTTTGTCGAAGTTCTGTGAAATTGACGCGACTTCCACACCACCAGGTTGCATGCCGTTGTATACAGCGGAGAATTCTGTGCGCCCACCTTTAAAACCATACGTTGATGCGTTGGCAATGTTGTGGCTGATTGTGTTTAGCTCTGTGTTGGTCGCGTCCAGACCACTTAGTGCGATGTTAAAACTCATAAATAGACCTCTGATTTCCGTATTTGGTTAAGCACCAAACTGAGTGATTTGATAGAAAGGAACGTTGCCAACGCCATGGACATTGACTAATGCTGCGCCACCGGTATTTGGAATGCGCACTTGCTCAACAGTGCCTGCCATCAGCACATTTGGACTTGCTTGCCCTTCTTGCACTTCTACGGCCACTGAGTATTTGCCTGGTTTAAGACCAAGTTCTTCAGGATTAATTGAAAAGTCGACGTCACCTTTGCCGTGAGCACCTAGTGGCACTTTAGTTGATTGACCAAATTCATCTTTAACAACTAACGTGACTTGGTTTGAGCTATGAGCGAGTTCGATTTTTCCGTTTTGTACGTCTTCACCAAGCTGAAATTCATCCGCGTTGACGTAAACCGTTTGCCCAACAAGGCCCGCTGTTGATAGCACTTGCATGTTGTCCAGTAACACCATGCTCTGTTGCATTGTCTTAGACATATTCTCGGTACTTTGTACCTGCGAGAACTGAGCCAATTGACCAACGTACTCCGTACCATCAAGGGGATTAAGTGGGTCTTGGTTTTGAATTTGAGCCACCATCAAAGAAATAAACTCATTCTCCAATGAAGAAGCACTGTTCATGTCTTTAGGGTTTGGTGAGATACCGTTGCTGTCTTTTGCTTTTGTATTTACTGGAGCGTCAGACGATAAAGGGGTGTATTGTGCAATACTCATTAGCTACCCTGCCCTAATCTAAGCAGACCTTGCTGCATACTTTTTACATTGGCTAATACTTCAACATTCGTTTCGAAGCTGCGTGTTGCGGACATCATGTCTGCCATTTCAGCAACTACATCAATATCTGGGTAAAACACATAGCCTTCATCATTAGCCAGTGGGTTGTTCGGCTCAAAACGCTTCTCTGCATCTCCAGCATTTTTAACAACGTCAACAATGCGAACTTCTGCATTGGGATAAGCTCCATTTTCTGTTGTCATTTGCGTTTTTTGGTACACAGTCGCAAATACTGGCTTAAGCGCTTTATAAGCATCTTCTGGATTTGCAGATACCGCATCTGCGTTTGCTAGGTTACTGGCTACCGTATTAAGACGCACAGTTTGTGCTGTCATCGCGGAACCAGTGATCGAGTAAATATCAGTGAATGACATAATTAACGTCCCTCAATCGCTTTCGCTAAGCCATTAAATTTCATGTTGAGAAACGTCAGGCTAGTTTGAAAGTCCATGTTGTTTTGCGTGAATTTTGCTTGTTCAACACCAAGCTCTACGGTGTTGCCATTTTTGCTATTCTGGTAAGGCACCGAGTATTGGGCCTGAACCTGGAACTTTGGCACCGGTTTGTTCACACCACCTGCCGTTACTTGGTTCATTACGGTGGTGAAACTTAGGTCTTTCGCCAAATACCCAGGGGTGTCAACATTTGCTAGGTTACTGGCGAGGACTTTGGTACGCTGAACGCGAAAATTAAGTGCTTCTGGATGTACTCCTAAAGCATTTTCAAATGTGATCGCCATGCATCTTCCTTACAGTTGGCTCGAATACGCCAACATACAAACAAGATACGTGCCATAAAAAATAGCCATATATATCAATGATTTACAAACAAGGATGGAAGCCAAGCTTCCGGTTCTCGGAAAGCATTAAAAACAAGAGGAAAGTGTCCACTTCCTCAACAATAATGCTGACGTTACTCGCTTTGACATCAGAACAAGCATTCGCCAACACCAATGACAAAACCCTCAGCGTTGAAGAGATAAAGTCCGTTGTAGCAACGGATTTCGAACAAGAGGTGGATCGCGTAGCGCTCTCTAATCAGTGGGGGAAGTACAAACTGGACTTCGACATGTGGGTGCCCGGTTCAGCCAATCACTTGCCAGAATGTCAATCGCCTTTAGTTATCACAGGTCGTGACAACAACACGTTGCCAGTCGGTAACCTCAAGCGCTCAGTCAGCTGCGACAATATCGCATCACCATGGCGAATTAACGTTACGATAAAGTCTTCGCTGACTCTGCCTGTTTTGGTCGCGACAACCACGGTTGGCCGAAATGAAGTCGTAACGGCTAAACACATAAAGCTTGAAACCCGAACCATCTCTCGCCAAGACGATTTTTATACTCGCCCCGAGCAAGCAGTAGGCTTAGAAACCTCTCGTCGTTTGAGGGCTGGACAAGTGGTTAATCCATCCAATTTGTCGGCCCCACCTCTAATCGAGAAAGGCAATGAAGTCATAGTCATTGCGAGCAAAAATGGATTTAGTGCCAGCACAAAAGGAGTCGCCTTAGAAGATGGAGCGAAAGGGCAACAAATTGACGTGGAAAACCCAAGTTCGGGCAAGGTCATAAGAGCAGTCGTAACTGGATTAAACCAGGTTCATACTCAATTTTGATTTTTTGACTCGGGGTAACATTTTTTAATTTTGGCTCTCGTCAGTAACACTGAACTTCGAGTACAAAAAAAATATTTAATGTTTATCACATTCTAACCGCCTACTTAATTTAGAACATGATGATGAGGACCACAGCATGAAAATCGACAAAGTCGCGGGCGGTCATGTCCCACAAACAAAATTACAGCAAGCAAGCAAACAGCCTGTCGACGTCGTCGAACAGAGCAAAGTACACGAGCCTGCATTTCAAGCGAATACCGTAGCGATAGATCGCGCTCAAGCTGAAATGGCATCACTACCTGATGTTGATATGGAAAAAGTAGAACAAGTACGCAACGCATTAGCGCGTGGTGAACTTAGCCTAGATACAAAAGTGCTATCCAAGGCAATCATGCAGTTCCATACAGGTCACGAGTAATAAAACGCTAGGAAGACATCATGGCAAGCGCAGTATCGCAGCGAATTCAACAATTTGTTCGCTCTATATCTGAGGATATTAAGCTTTATCAACAACTGCTTCCTTTGCTTCAGCAGCAAAAGGTATTGTACTTAAAGTTTGATGGAGAGGCACTGAACGACAATGTTCAGAAACAAATGCCGATACTCAATAAACTCAGCCGCTCCGCCAATGACAGAAGCCAGTGTATGCGAGCGCTGGGGTTAGCGTGTAATGACGCCAGCGTAAAACGAATTTTCAATGCTTTGCCTGCCCAAATAGGTATGCAAGCTAGAAAACAATGGGCGCTATTGGAAACGTTGGTAAGTCAGTGCCAACAATACAATCAGAGCAATGGCCACAGCTCTGCGGCGTTCCATGAGTTGGTCAGTCAACTCAAACAACCTGTGCAACACACTTATGAAGATAAATCGTTCTAAACGATGTTCGTCTTGCCTACAGATTCAGTCGCCATCTCGGCTGAGTACTGTAGGCCTTTTTATTTTTATTGCCTTTCTGTCCTACCTTCCATTCACATGCCAGGCAAAACCAAATGCTGTCGATATTCAAACGCAGTATCAAGTATTAGCCCCATACAAGCCACAAATTGCCAAGCGTCTCGATTCATCCAAACCGGTAATTAACCACATTTTCAAACAGCTTCAAAACCACTCATTACCAAATAGCCTAGCCTTAGTGCCAATGTTAGAGTCTTCTTACAATCCCAAAGCCGTTTCTCATGCTAACGCCGCCGGACTTTGGCAATTGATACCAACCACAGCGAAACGATTCGGATTAACGATAAATACAAAACAAGACGATCGCTTTGACACAGAAGCTAGCACAACGGCCGCGCTCAAGTACCTGGCGTTTTTATACAACAAATTCGATCAAAATATGGCTCTCACTTTAGCTGCATACAATGCCGGAGAAGGACGCGTTGCACGTGCTATTCAGCGAGCAGGAAGTCGAGATTTCCAACAACTCACGCTGCCTAACGAGACTCGCCAATACGTCAGCCGCTTCTATGCATTGGAAAAGTTGATAGATATTGGTCAGTTACAATCCTCATCATTTCAACCTTTACTCTTGTTTGCTCCAGACGCTCCTATGATTTCACAACCGCTGGTCGACTTTAGCCGACTGCCTCCGCTAGTTAATTTGTGATAAAAGCTACGACAGAGCTCAATGTCAGAGAAACGTAAAATTACAAGATCCTGTTCGGCGAATTTGAAAACTCGTGATCTCTATGCAAACGTGTGCAAAAAAGTTGAGGTAAGGTATCTCAAAGATAAGAAAGAGTAGTGGTTTACTAAAAAGCGCCCCAATTACGCTTGGCAATTGGGTAGATATGCGTCACATTGTGTTTGCAAAAAAACATGAAAACCAATGGTCAGACCTAATAATTATTTACACACTAAATGTAAAACAGCTATTGTTTTCATAGTTCGAAACAAATCTAACATATCAAGATGACGCTTCGCTTGCGCGTCTGGAATAAGTCCGGGTTCCGGGGGGGAGTCCGGACTTTTTTATTGCTCTAAAATCTTTGCCCACAATAGAGCCAACAGAAGCTAAGTCGTAATGATGCAAACTAGCTGTTTATAGTAATTCTTTAGAAATCAACTGAAGTAAAAACGTTTCGCGCTCAATGCTCATGCCTTTTTTCGGGCTTTCTGCCATCGTTTTTTCATTGTGTGCAATTGCTTCGTGTATGTTCATCCATACCGGGCGCATTCCATTTTTAACTTCGTAATCTTCATACGCCGTTTCGCCTAGCTCACGTTCGATTTTACATGTATAACAATACGACACCATGTGCATCACGTCAGCGTCATCCTTGTACCACGGACGAAACTCCTCAAAGATTCCGAAAGGCTTAATACCATGTATATTTTGGGCGCCCGTTTCTTCCTCTAATTCACGGACTAATCCAGCAATGACATCTTCACCATCATCAATACCACCGCCTGGTAGCGTGTAGTCATGGTAACGTTCTGTATAGAGCAACAGCACATCTTCACCATCAAGTACAATGGCTCGCGCTGCATTGCGCTGAAAAACAATTTTGTCATCCAAATGCTCTATGTCTGGATGAACGGTCGATTTTAAATGTCTCATCGAAAATACCACGGTCAATGTTTTGTGCGCATATTACCGAATTTCACACTTTAAATCATTGTTGTAGGCCAGGTACGTTCGAGCGCTTGTCAGGAAGTGATTGATATGACCTTCACAACAATACGCCTAGAACAGAAGTGTGACGTGCTAATCAGCAATAAATGAGAATATCTAAATTCTTATACGTCCCTCTTACTTTTAACATCGATAAGACAATAATCTCTTAAAGTTGCCTATAATCAATACAATACTCGCCCACCCCATGCGGAGATAAAGAATGAAAAAGACAAATTTAATGATGGCTATGGCTGCAACATTGGTACTGGCTGGTTGTTCAACTTACGAGGGAGCGACCCGATCAACTGAGTATACCTCCGTTGCAAATCCCGCAGCCGTATACTGTGTTCAGCAAGGTGGTGAGCTGGATACCGTGTCGGAAAACGGCGAACGTGTCACTTACTGTGTGCTGTCGGACAATGAACGCGTCGAGCAATGGGAATACTATCGCGAGAATCACAAAGAAAATGAGGGTGACAACTACTAATTATTTTTGTCGATACGTCACCTTCCCTCTATCACTTAGGAGCCTTTGGGCTCCTTTTTTATTTGATTTATCAAAGTGTTCTTACGTTGTTTTTACATATCTCTGACTTTACCGCACATCGACCCTATATCGAACAGTGTTCTATTCTTGACATTCCCCTGACATAACTTTCCACTTGGACAATAAAATTCCAAACACAGATCACACTAATTCACATTTCTTCCACATTTTCTGGGACAGGTGAGCAAGATGAAAACACAAATAGTAAAAGAAGCCGAGTCAGCCCCAAGCAACGTTGTTACTGAAAAATCAAAGCGCATTATTTATAAATCGAGTTTAAACGCCTTGATGATTGTCGCTATAAGTATTCTCGTTAACCTTAGTCTTCGTCTTGATTATGTCGTGTTGGGATCAAGCCTTGGCGAGCTTTCCGTTACAGAAACGCTCCAGCTTGTGATGCTTGCTATTGCATCATGGTCGTTTTTCAGCTTATCGAAACAACAGCCTCAGCTAAAGCATGCGGCTATTTTGATTGCAGGATTTTTTGCAGTACTGATTATTCGCGAAACGGACTATTGGACAGACATGATTCATCATGGCTCTTGGGTTTTCCCAGCACTTGCTGTCACCGCACTGGCTTGCGCCAAAGCTTACCAAGGTGGTAAAGGTACCATGAACGAAATGGCGACCATTTTAACGGTGCCACATATGAAGCTATTAGTTGGTGCTGTAATGCTATTATTAGTCTTCTCTCGTTTGTATGGTATGGGTAGTTTTTGGCAACAAGTGATGGACGAAAATTACATCCGTGATGTTAAAAATATCTCAGAAGAAGGTATAGAACTGCTTTGCTACTGTTTGATCGCATTAAGCGCCGTCCGCACAAAACGCGAGCTTAATGAATAGACTCTGGGTCAAAGCGACGGTTCAATGCCGTCAGTATCGGATGGAAGATACTTAATGCCTTTTCCGCAGCACCTACAGATTCATCCAAGGCCGTCATTTCGACGGCCTTTTTCATTTCTTCAATATGTTGCAAAGCCTCTTTATCAAGCGGGAAAGAGAGCAATTTGTGAATAGCATCTCTTGCGATCATAAGTGGCTTTTTTCGGACAATTGATAAATCTCGGAAAAATGCGCCATGCTTGATCCCTTCTAAATAAACTCGGTAGGTTGTGAGTTCATCGAGTAGCAAGAATGTCTCCGCCATAAGCCCTTTATGTGGGTATGGCACGCTAATATGTTTGCTGATATCCAGTGGAATATTGAGGGTCACCCCCATGGATTCGCAATCGGATTTAAGTACTCGTAATAAGCCTTGCTCATCCATCAAATTCTGGATATCAATGATTCGTTCGAGGTGGTAGTCATTAGACAGCAAGATAACCTCAACCGGATGCCCCGACCATAACTCGAACAACCCACTTTTGCACAAAACTTGGGAAACATAACGCATGTTTTGAAACGTGTTCAACGACTCCGTTTCTAAGAGTATATGACGTTCAGGGAACGGATTCACAGAGTCTGCGTTTAGGGTTCTAAAATACGCGTACATCGCCTCTGCTTCAGAAACACTTTGTCCTTGCGTTACTCCGCCACAAAAAATAATCGCCGTTCGCTCTGTCAGTAGTGATGCAGTCCTACAAGACAAAGCTTCGACTCTTGTTATGCCCTCAGAGGTCAACCTGTTATTGACGAGACGTTTACCTAAAACGATGGCGATGTTGTCTAACTTCATTTTAAAATCTCGCGCTTAGTTGGCAGTGTTACAAAAATCTTCTTTCACTCCCGACCCACAAGCTTTAACATCTAGTTAACAACACTGTTCTAGAGACCTTTATAAAGGTTCACTGCTAAAGGAAGTCAATTATGCTGTCGATTTTCGATATATTTAAAATTGGTGTCGGGCCATCCAGCTCCCATACTAATGGTCCTATGCTTGCCGGATTCCATTTCACTCAGCTAGTTAGCGACTCTATGGCGAAAGTGCATCGGGTGCAAGTGGACCTTTATGGCTCATTGTCACTGACAGGTCGAGGGCACCATACAGACCGAGCCACGGTCCTTGGTTTGATGGGAAATAAACCTGATACCATCAAAATGAGCAGTGCCAAAAGTGCGCTACAAAATACCATAGACAATAATACGCTCATGCTCGCCGGTACACACCAAATTGAGTTTAGCTACGACCATGACATCGTCTTTCATAGCGACAACCTTCCCTTGCATGAAAATGGCATGACGATTACGGCATTAGACGCTGCTGGAGATCAAGTAGCGTTTGAAATTTATTACTCCATTGGGGGCGGATTCATCGCCACCGCCGACGAACTAGAGAACGGCACGCAACAAGATGAGGTCGCAGTACCATTTCCGTTTACATCCGCAGATGAGATGCTGGAAAAAGCCGAGACGAACGGTTTCAGCTTGGGAGGCATGATCCTCCAAAACGAACTCGCATTTCGCTCAGACGAAGAAATCAACCAAAGAGCAGAGCAAATTTGGAAAGTGATGTCGCTCTGCATGCAACGTGGCTTCGACACGGAAGGGATTTTGGAAGGTGGTCTAAATGTCACTCGTCGAGCACCAAACCTTTTGAAAAAGCTCGAAGCCAACGCTGCAGTTGAAAACGATCCGATGGAGATCATGGATTGGATCAATCTCTTCGCCTTTGCGGTTAGTGAAGAAAATGCAGCAGGAGGGCAAGTCGTCACTTCTCCAACGAATGGTGCAGCAGGGGTGATTCCGGCGGTATTGATGTACTACCATCGCTTCATCAAAGAGCTCGATGTTAAACAGCTAAAAGACTTTCTCGCAGTCGCCGGCGCTATCGGCATCTTATATAAAACTAACGCGTCAATTTCTGGCGCAGAAGTGGGGTGTCAGGGAGAAGTTGGGGTTTCTTCATCCATGGCTGCCGCTGGCTTAACAGCGCTAAGAGGGGGCAGTAACGAGCAGATTTGTATTGCTGCGGAAATTGCGATGGAGCATTCATTGGGTATGACTTGTGACCCGATTGGCGGCTTGGTTCAAGTGCCTTGTATTGAAAGAAATGCCATGGGAGCAATGAAAGCGATTAATGCATCGCGTATGGCATTAAAGCGCACAAGTAAATGCTTAATTTCGTTAGATAAAGTTATCGAAACCATGTATCAGACTGGTAAAGATATGAATAAAAAATACCGTGAAACCTCTTTGGGGGGCTTAGCTGTCATTCATATGGCACCGCCATGCGAATAATGGCAAGTGGTCATTGCGCTTAGCTTCTCACCATACGCTTATCTGGTAATTATGATCTGATGATATTACATATAGAAATGCCGCGTTCTTCGCGGCATTTTCTTAACAAGAAACTATTCGATTAATCACGTCGACCACGAAGTTCAATTTTTTGAGTTGCAGCATCCGAATGGATTGTTACACCGCCATAGGCCATTTCATTGCGACCCTTCAGCGTCAATTGAGAATCTGCACGCTCTACGTCAACCTGATTTTTCGTTGCCATCGTCATATCAATCGTGCCCGTGTATGACCCATCGCCAGCAAATGCTACGTTTGTTGAGCAAACCATCAAAACAAGTGCGATTAGTTTTTTCATACATCACCTCTATTATCGTTCTTACTTTCTTTCGGTGGAAAAACTGTAACAACAGAAACGCGCTCATACGAGGAAAGCCATTATTTACCAAATGGAAATCCATGCTAATAAACTGATGTAACCAAGAATAACTTATCGTTACCTTCAATAAATCAGGGATAAGGCAGCAACTTAAATTGACCGAGCGTTGTCTTTTCTTAAGAAATTCAGCGATATGATTTGTCGACAAAAGCCAAGCGAGACAATGTATGAGCGTTAATCTGGATATTCAAAATATTTTGGTATTAAAACGGATGTATGAGTTACGTAACGTCCGGTTAGTCGCAGAATCACTCGGTAAAACGTCAGGAGCAATCAGCAAAAATCTGACAAAGATGAAAACTCAGCTCAATGATCCGCTATTCGTTCAGACCAAAAATGGCTTTGAACCAACAGCTTTTGTGGAAGCGAACATTGCGCATTTTGAGCAAATAATCAACAGTATTGATTCCATCAAACCACAGCATTTTTCACCAGCTCATTTTGACGGCTCAATCACTATTTATGCCAACACATTGTTTTGGGAGTACTTCGGTGACAAGTGTTACTTGGAGTTACTAAAGCACGCTCCAGAAGCAAAATTCTCATGTTTGCGCTGGGGTAGCGAAGCAAAAAAACGATTAATTGACGGTGAAAACGCCATTGCGATTCATTACTTTGATGAAGATCTGCCACAGTCAATTGTTCAGACCGAACTGGGGCGAGGAAAAGCGGTATTTTTTGTTCGACAAGATCATCCCGCTCAAAACTCCCAAGAGCTAGAAGAATACCCTTTTATACTTTTTAAAACGCCGGGATGGAACGACTACCGATACCCTGTGTTGGAAAGGCTCAAACATATGGGTTTTAGAACCACACCTAAAGTGGAAATTGAGCACCCAGCGATGATTCAAAAAGTGCTTCTGCAAACGAATCATTTTGGCATAACGATGAGTGGACATGTTCCTAAGGGTTGCCGAAGTATCGCGCTTCCTGCTGGGCTAGAGCTTGATGTTCGCTACGTGATGAGCTGTCGTCGCTCTCAACAGCAAGCTCCGGTAAATCAGTGGTTATTAGATGTCATTAAGCATGTCGCTCAGTCCTAGACTGATGACTTGCTACTGCTAATAATAGCCAAACCACACATGCGCTCTACTCACTCGCTGAACGAACATTAAAGACTCTGTATTAACCATTGAGCAAAGGTGTTTACGTGTGATTTTTCGAATGCTCGAACCATCATATAATGTGCACCAGAACTTGGCATATTCCAATTTCCAGCCTGGACTAATACGCCCTGTTGCAGCTCATCCTCAACAAGAAAGTCTCTTACCAGCAACACGCCAAGTTGATTCATCGCAGCATGAATAGCAAGCAATGAGTGTTCAAACTCGGCGACGACTTTGCTCACCTTCCCTTGATAACCTTGGTGCGTAAGCCACTCTTGCCAAGATTCATGATAACCGCCAGTACAAATTTTAGGCGCTTTAGCTAACTGCAAGAGGTCATTTATCGGGTTTAAATGCATAAAGCCGGGGCTTGCGACAACGATCCAGTTTTCTTGGGTTAATCGTATGGCTTCTTGCTCTTGCCAATCTCCATCTCCGTTAATAATTTCGATATCCGCAATCGCACTGGCGCTTGGAACTGTATTAGCAGTAGTCGAGATTTTAAAGGAGATGTCTGGGAATTGTCGCTGAAAATCAGCCAATCTTGGCATTAACCACTGAGAGCAAAAGCTGTGAGCGACATGTAAGTTAACTTGCGTATTCTTGGGACGAGTAAATAAATGCTGCGTCGTGGTCGATAATGTTTGAAGCACATGATTAACCACAGGCCAGTATTCTTGTGCGGAGCAGGTCAGCGTAAGGTGAGTGCCCTTACGCTCGAATAACGTCGCATTGAGCTGTGACTCTAGCGATTTCACCTGTTGGCTGACGGCCGCACGAGTCACATTTAGCTCCTCTGCGGCTTTTGTAAAACTCTGTAGTCGCGCCGTGGCTTCAAAAGCTCGGAGCAAATTGAGCGGCGGTAAACTTTGCATATCATTCTCCCAAACACTTGGCTGTCATGCTATGAACTGGTGATGACAAATTGATGAAGGTGCTGAGTTTACGTATGTTGAGCACATGTCAAAGCGTCCCGATATAACTATGTTTCTACACAACTACTTAGTTAAGCGGGATCAAAAAAGCCAGCGTGATACACGCTGGCTTTTGGAACTTTATCTTAAGCAGGAATTATTCTGCTTTTTCAGTTGTTTGGTATTCAAACGCAGGAACAACCACTTCAACACGACGGTTCATTTGACGACCTTGACGTGTTTCGTTGCTTGCCACTGGGTTAGCTTCACCCATGCCTTTCACTGTCATACGCTCAGCCGCAATACCTTTTGCTTGGAACTCGTCAGCAACGGCTTTCGCACGTTTTTCTGTGAGTTGCTTGTTGTAAGCAGCAGAACCTGTCGTATCGCTGTAACCCGTGATCTCAACTTGAGCTTGTGGGTAAGTATTCATCAAATCAACGGTACCAGAAAGGTTCGACGCGTCTTTCACTTCTGCACTTTCTAAGTCGAATTGTACTGTCGCTGTTGTTTGAGCAGGGTAAACATGATCTACAATGCGTGTTGCAGGACGTGCTTCTACTACCTCTTCAACGGCTTTTTCTTGAACGACAGGCTCAGAACCAAACTTGTAGTTGAAACCAATACCGAAGAAATCTGAATCCATGTCTTCAATTACATCATCAGACATATCTTGGTAGCGTTGGTATTCAGCACGTAGGCTCCAGTTGTAGTTGATTTGGTATTCAGCACCCAGAGAGCCAGTTGGTACGAAATCTTTCTCGTCACCAGCCATCATGTATGCAGCACCAACTTTCGCGAATAGATTCCAAGAATCCGTTAGCGGTAGGTTAAATTTAGGAGCAAGCGTCAACGCCCAAAGATCACCATCAACGGTGTTTAGGCCAGGCTTTTTGAAGTTTGCAGTGAAGTCACCAAGGTAATCAACACCATACTCTGCTGCAACGTACTTGTTGAAGCTGTAGCCTAAGTGCATAGATGCTGCAAAACTGTCGTCGTCACAAGGTTCGTTTAGGTAACACGCATCGTTTAGAGAGTTGTAACCTATTTTACCGCCCATGTAAGTGTCAGCAAGTGCAACGTTTGAGATCACACCACCAGCAAGTACAGTAGCCACTGCTATAGCGATTTTTTTCATTATTCTTTTCCTTTTTCTTGTACACAAAGCAACACATCGCGGCAGCATACTGCCGTAAAATATGAAGCCGTAACTTTCTCTTTTCTTCGAATAGAAATAGCTAAATAGCGTAGGAAAGAATCAAAAATGATATTCAAACGCCAATGACGTAAAACGGAAAAAGGTAACCTCAAGACCATCTATTCATGAGCTTCATCCGCATACCCAACCGAAAAACAAAGTTCGTTGCGTTGGTTTAGCCATAGTCAATTCGTTGCGGAGAATATCACAAAGAAGCCAACTTTCTGTGACGCAAATCACCATAAAAAGCCACTTTCTCAAATTTAAGAATCATCATTTAAGCTTGTGAATGGCAACAAATTTTTACAGGGGAGCGTGGATCTGGAGAGCACAAAAAAACAGCTCATTTAAATGAGCTGTTTTCGAAATAATGAAAAAGCGTTAACTCGTCGCGCTAAATTTTATCCGCTACGGTTAACGTTGCAGCTAATACATCTTGCCCAAACAAGACACTACGCTCAGGAGACCAACCGTAAAGTGGATCTGGGTGATTGTTGTTATCTTTAAATGGCATTTCGATTGTGTAAGACAAGCATTTGAACTGCTCTGCAACCCAATTTGAACCCACCGTCAAATTCGCTTTACCAGGCTCATCTTTATCGTAACCAATCTCATCTTGGAACTCTGGCGTAATAGTCAGTAACGCTTGCTTAAATGATGTCTCTAAAGCGGCAAGATTTTCATCGTAAGAAGGAATACCTTCTGAGCCAGCGACGAAGTTATACGGAATCGCTTCATCGCCATGAATATCTAAAAACATGTCAACACCCGTTTCCAGCATGCGCTGACGCACAAGGTAGACTTCTGGGCTCTTTTCCATTGATGGCGTTTGCCATTCACGATTTAGGTTTACACCTACTGCGTTGGTACGCAAGTGACCGCGAATACCACCGTCTGGGTTCATATTTGGTACGACGTAAAGCACCGCTTTTTCAAGCAATGCACGCGCAACCGTGTCGTTTTCATCTAACAGACGTTGGATCATACCTTCCATGAACCATTCCGCCATGGTCTCACCTGGGTGCTGACGTGCAATCATCCAGATTTTCTTTTTGCCTTCTTCTGGCTCACCGAAAGTAAGCAAGCTCATGTCATTGCCATCTAGCGTATGACCAAGCGTCTCTAGTTGGCAGTGGTGCGCGCTTTGTGCCATGTGTAACAAGTCTAAATGACGATCGTACGTGTATGGCGCAAAGTACGCGAAGTAAATTGAGCTGCGCTCAGGGATTACAGTGAAAGTCAGCGTGTCGCCATCGAACTCTGCCGGTAGTCGGAACCATTCTTCACGATCGTAAGACGCAACCACATCGTAACCTTGCCATCCTTCTGGATAAGCCGATTTAGCCAAATCAAGCAATTTGATGGTGTGTGATTGCTCAGCTTCTGTCTCAAGACGGAAGTGGAACCACTGGTAGAATTCCGACATATTGTCGTTAGGAATTTTGAGTTGGATGTCGTTTTTGTCGTCCGCTTTCACTACGTGAATGCTGCCGCTATCGAAGTTGCTGAATACTTTCATTTTATGACTCACCTTTTAAATCTGAGCTTGAAAGACAGAGGCTAACACAAGGCTTCATCGCACCCCAATGACTTTCACTGCAAACTGTCTCGTTTGTGGCTAAAGTCTTCAGTTTAGTCAAGCTTATCCGCTTTGCCTGCTGGTCCCGCGAGTTTTGCTAGCCACTTATCCCAGATAAACGGCGTTTTCTCGTTATCTTCTGCTTCCTCTTTTCGACGTACCGCGTTGCGCACTATCATAGCCCCGGTCCAGCGAAGCGGTTCTGGTGGGAAATACCCCAACGGTCCTTTGGCTAAACCACTGTTCGTCCACTCGTTATCGATTCCCAATATCAATGAAGATAAGATCTTTCCGCCCATTCGAGTCTGCGCTACACCATTGCCTGAATAACCAAATCCGTAAAAGATATTGCTCTGTTTATCTAGCTCGCCGAAAAAAGGGAAACCAGTAGCAGAACGATCAGAGCCCCCCGTCCATGAATAAGCAAACTCCTCGCCTCTCAAACGAGGAAACAACTTATCGAACGACTTACGCAGTAGACCTTGGTAGCGCGTTGGCTTGTTGAACATTGCGTTGACTTGGTTGTTGAAAGAGAACTGATTGCCGCCTTTCCCCAACATCAAACGGCCATCTGGCGTATCTCGGTAATAGTGGACGAAGATACGTGAATCCAACACGCTAGAACCTGCCTGCCAACCAGATTGAGGTAGTGCGTCACCAAGCGGCTTGGTGATCACCATGTCGGAAGATACCACCACGATACTGTTTTTAAACTGTTTAAACTGTTTAAACTGCTCCACCATCCATGCATTTAATGCCAATACCACCTGCTGCGCTTGAATGTTTCCTTTGGGTGTACAGACAATGGCAGGTTTTCCATAATCTAGACGCGTCATCGGCGTGTTCTCATAAACTTCTACACCCAGATCAATAGCAACACGGCGTAACCCCCTCGCTAATAATGCAGGTTGAACGCTGGCTGCAACTGGAGAGTGATAGCCTTCAATATGTCGAGGTGAACCCGCATTGGCACGCAGCTCCTCCACCGAGCAACGACGCCAACTGTTCACTTCTAATAGCTTTAACTCGTCCACAACTGGCTGCATTCCCCCAGTTTGAGCCTGATTGGTTGCAGTGTAATAAACCCCTTTTAACGATAATTGCGCATCGATGTTGTGCTGCTGACAAAAGTCGTCAATCTCTAGCACTGCTTGTTCCGACTCTTTTACTAACCAAGCAGCATGTTCTTCACCGAATAACCGTTTCAATGTCGGGAACTTGGTAGACCAAGTCAACATACAACCGCCATTTGCGCCCGATGCACCACTACCACATAAGCCCTTTTCGATAACAACCACCTGTTTTTCCGGAGATTGCTGCTTAATCATAATCGCGGTCCAAAGTCCGGTGTATCCGCCACCAACAATCGCAACGTCAGTATTAATGTTCTGCTGTAACGGTTGTGGCGTTTCTGGTTGCTCAGCTTCAATTGCCTGCTTGAACCAATATGAATGATGTGTCATCGGGTATCCTCGTTAGTGCGTTACATCCATTTCCGCAAACACTTTACAAACGATGATGACAATCAACGAGCAAGAAAATCTAACCCTGAGCGATAGAAAATGTTGCACTGAGAGTGTGAAAATTTTCGCTTTCGACAAAAACAAAATGGGGAGCTCGTGGCTCCCCAAAACAAACAGCAAAAATATTAGTGGTAAACAATTCGAGTCCGTCTTACTGGTTAGTATTTACCGGTATCACGCATGCGGTACTCGTATTGAACATTGAGAATAGGCTGGTAAACAACTTGCCCGTCACTTTGCAAGAACTCATTTACCATGACTTTTGAGTCAGTGATAGAAAACGATTGGCGATCAACATACGTTGTAAGGCTCGTAAACTCATCACGGAGTTGTCCAGATGATTTATTTTGGTAGCTTTGGATCATGTCTCGGCCCATTTCATAAGCCGCTTGTTTGCTATCCATTACGTCGCCATGGATAGTTTCGGTATCGTTTGTCCACTGATAACCACCAGCAAGAGCCATAGAAGGTGCAGCAATCAGAGCAATCGTACTTGCTAAAGTTGTTAAGCGTTTCATAAACCTCTCCTTACTTACCTTTACATCGGGCCAAAATTGGCTCGATACTTATAAGGTACGTATAAAGACCTAAAACACGTCAAAACAATTTCAAATAATGTTCAATTTTCGTTCAACTTATTTCACATTAACTTAGCAACTCAACGTCATATTCAGCCGACATTCGCATTTTCTTCATTTTGAACAATGGGTTTCAACCTGACACTTCCTTACCAAACCATACAATACCTAAGGTCAATTTTCTCTTAGAATTCCAGCAAAAGAACAGTGTTCAAAACCTTACAAAAACGTCGGACACAGCAAAAACCACCTCTTTTCAGTCGTGCTTTGCATTCCTCCTTTTCGGGTTCTTCGCTGCTCGTCCGTCGGTTCTTAATTGTCGCTATTGAGCACAAGTTAATCTGGAGTGAAAATGACCGCGAACAAATCCATTTTTTACCATAGCAAATCGATTTACTCAGATGATTATGCTGATGTCTACAAGCCAATTTGGACCTACAGAGCTAAGTTCATCTTACGTGCGCTTTATTACAAACGTGCGTTTAAGCACCTTTCAGACAATATTGAATCGTCATTGTTAGAGTTGCTTTGTACACGTACGCATCGATTTTTAGAGAAGCCGTTTCGTCCGTATATCATCAAAAACAACTCAGCGTTCGATCGTTCTAACTTGGTGGTTGATCACTATAAAACGATTTCAGAACTGTTTTCTAAACAAACAATCGAAGAAATCTACACAGACTCGAAAGGCCTAACATTAGCCTCTTTTGAAATTGACGAAACCCTGTACTCGGTGAGATTAGTATACGAAGCACGTTATCAAAAAGAAGGCGATATGAGCCTAGTGCTGCACAGCGCTGAAGATGGCAACTTCTACACGCTCTCTTTTACGCTCGGTCACATCGAATCTGGACGCAGCATTATGATTGGCGGCTTACAAGGACCGCGAAGCAGTGAAGAAAACAACGCGAAAATTAAAAAGCTAACTCGTAAGCTTTACGGACAGAGACCAAAAAGCTTGATGGTGAGCTTGCTCACTTTGCTCGCACAAATTTGGGAAGTGAACACGATTCTAGCAGTGAAAACGCAGTCCCATACTTACGCAGCTAAGCGCTACAGCAAAGGGCGAATCAAAACAGATTACGATGCACTCTGGCAAGAATTAGGCGGCACCGAATACAATCGTCATTTTTACTCAATTGATGTAAATGCACCCCGTCGAGATATCGAAGGCATGTCGCGCTCTAAGCGTTCGATGTATCGTCGCCGTTATGAATGGCTAGACAACACCAAGATCACTTTCGAACAAATATTAAAAGGCGATCAAGCTAAAAGCTAAGGAGAAGCGTTCATGCGTTATTCATTCATTACTGCTTTAGTGTTGTCGGCTTTTTCTTTGTCAGCCAATGCAGAAACCAGTGAGCACATCATAGGTACAAACATTGGCTATGGCGATGTGAACTACGATGCTCCGACAAGCAAAGAATCAGGCGACATGTTCTTAGGTGAAATATATTACCGCTACATGCCAACACATAACTTTGGTATCGAAGCAGGTTATAAAGGCGCGTTTGACGGTATCGGCTCGATACTCGTGAGTCCGATTTCAGAAGTCACCGATACGAGCTTCTCCGGACCTCGCTTGAGTGGCTATGCTAGCTATCCTCTGGGTTCAGGTTTCGAACTGTACGGCAAGGCAGGTGTCACTATCTACACTCTCGAGTACACTTATAAAGTGAACGGTCAGAGCAAGAACATCGAACACTCAAGTGTCGGAGGTGAAGCGGCTGGCGGTATCGGCTGGAGCTATAAACACTTTGGTTTGAATGCAGAATATGTGTACTCAAAAAACAGCGATTTTGACTCTAGCGGCGTGATGTTTGGTGCGCAACTGCGTTTTTAAACAAGGCTTACAAGTTAATACAAAAGGCAGCGAGAAGCTCATTCGCTGCCTTTTTTCGTGAATATAGGTCAATACGTAAGCGCGAGAATGATCCCCGCCACGATAGAAGTAACGCCAAGCCCTCGGGTGAGATACCATTTCTCAGACAGAAACCAAATCCCCATAAACAATCCAAACACGATGCTGATTTGCCTTAGTGCCACCACCAAACTTACGTTGTCGGTCATGGTCATCGCAAACAACACCAAGCCGTAGGTGGATGCCATCATTACCCCTGCCATGCTGGCTGTTTTGCGGATCTGCCACGCTGTCTTAATCTCATCTGGCTTGTCCGTAACTAAGCACCACACAAGGGCAGGAATACCAATTGCCCAAAACTGCACGCCCAAGTAGAAGATTGCACTGTACTGATCATTCAAGATCTCTGATGCTTGTCCTGTGAGTAAACTCAGCGCTTCTTTATCGACTACCGAGTAACCCGTTGTGCCTATTGCGGCAATCAATGCCCAGAACACACCAACGTTCAAATAAGAGCCCAATGTCATCTGACGAAAATTCGTCAGTGGTACAAGCATACAACCAAGAGTAATTAGTAAGAATCCAAGCCACTGCTGACTAGATAATTCATGTCCCAATGCAACACTGATTGCGCCGACCATCATCACAGGCAGTGCCCGAGCAATCGGATAAACCACCCCCACATCAGCGTGCTTATAAGCGACAATCAAACCAACCAGATAAACCATTTGTGAAATGCCGCTAATGAACAGCAATCCCCAAAACTCACTCGGTAATGATGTCCAGCCAATGGTTGCCAAATACCAAATCAAATAAGGGGTAAGAATGAAACATGCAGAAAAGCTGGCGGCCATGGTAAACGCGAGCCCTGACCCAGAGTTGCTTTTGCCAAGGATATTCCACCCCGCATGGAGAACAGCAGAGAAAACGACGAGACCAATCGCCAACAAATCCATTTCAATGTTCCTGTCTGAATAAAAGAAAGGCCCCGAGATGGAGCCTTAGATAATGAGAAAATCCACTTAACGATTGAGTTCCGCCAGAGATTCAATGCTAATGGCATCGTGTCGCCAATATTCGATATCGCAATCAATCAACTCACCGTGCTGGTTGTAGTTGATGCGCTCCACTACCATCGCTGGCGTACCGGCTGTCGCGCGCAGTGCCTGAGCCATTTCACCCAACAAAGTGCTGGTTGAAATGCGGTAGCGAATCTTTTGATACGTCACGCCATAATGCTCGCGGTAAATGTCCGTCAGTGAGTTTGACAAATCATAGTCCAGCAGATTCGGAAACAGCTCTGGGCGAATATAGTTTGTTACGAATACTACAGGTCTATCTTCAAGGTATCGCACACGGTCGACTCGATACACGTCCGAGAAAGGCTGCAAGTCCAGCAAGCGCGCAGCTTGTTTGTTTGCCAACGTTCCTTTTGCTGCGACCAACTCCGTTTTTGGCACGCGATTTTGCGCTTTCGCCATGTTCGGGAAGTTCAGAGTTTGGGTTGGGTCGTAACGCAATGGCTCGGGTGAGATAAACCAACCTCGGCGATCTTCGCGATAGATTCGACCTTCCGCTTCTAGCAGTGATAAAGCTTCACGCAGAGTGACGCGTGTAGTATCGAACGACTCCGCCAACTTACGCTCTGCTGGCAGTTTTTGACGCGGCGATAGCATGCCCGCTTCAATCTGTTCAACAATCGAATCTTTAATTTTTACGTATTGCACGAAGTGTCCTTATCTTTTGCGCCAAGCTTGTGTGCGATTCTCTAACAATTTACCCAAAGTCATCTGAACAATCTTCGCAATTGCGGCAGCCATCATGATCATCACAGCCATTGCCGCTGCAGCGCCAGTTTGACCGGCATCATCCATATTCAGAATCGAGACCGAAGCCGGAATCGTATCGGTTGAGTAAAGGAATACTACCGCAGAAGTGGTGGTCAATGCATTAACAAACAAGTAAGTCGCAATGTCCAAAATCGCAGGTAAGCACACAGGTAATGTCACTTTAAAGAACAACTTGTATTGAGGAAGCTTCACCGATGCCGCCGTGGCTTCAATCTCCGATGGCAACTGCTTTAGCGCTGTCAGGGCGGTCATGTGACCCACCGTGTAATAATGCACTACCGTGTTAATCACCAAGAATGCCATGGTGCCATAAAGTACGTTCAGAGGATTGTTCGCATCGTTGAAGTAAAAGATGTAACCCAAGCCAAGCACCATACCCGGAACTGCCATTGGCACCACGCTAAGCATTTGCATCACCTGACGAATTGGACCAAACGCACGCCCTTTCTCAATGCAGTAAGCACCGACAAAGATAATGGCTGTACCGATCACTGCCGTCCAGCCTGCCAGCGTTAGCGAGTTGAAGAATGGGCTCCAACCGTAAGTGCTCATTTCAGCAAAGTTGTAGTTGTTTAGCGTCAGCGCTTTGTTCCAAGGCCAGAACGTAACTAACGAGCCATACACCGCCATACCAAGTACTGCCAGCACTGCGATAGAAATGATGCTGCAGTAAACCAAACAAATGCTGTCGCGCGCTTTGTTAGGCTCTGGCTGATAAGGCACCGAGCGAGTGTCGAACAAGCTCTTTTGTTTTTTCTGTACCCAACGGTCTGCGCCGAACGCCATTACCGCAGGGAATAACAACATAATGCTGGTCACCGCCCCCATGGCAAAGTTTTGTTGCCCCACGACTTGCTTGAAGATGTCAGTCGCCAGAACGTTGTAGCTGCCCCCAATCACTTTCGGCACACCAAAGTCAGTGATAACCAGCGTAAAGACAACGATAAGCGTACTGATCAAACCGTATTTCGCCGCAGGTAGCGTCACCATAAAGAAGGTTTTGATGGGTGAGGTTTTAAGTGCGCGGGCTGCTTCATACAAGCGGGCATCTGAAGTACGCAGCGAAGTGGTTAAGATCATCAATGCATGAGGGAAGGTCCAGAAAATCAAACCCATCGAGATACCAATCACGCCGTAAATCGAGTTTCCTAACAACATCTCTTTGGCAATGCCTTGATTACCGAAAAGGAAGATCAAACTAATCGCTGGTAACAGCGAAGGCGCAAGAATTGGCGCAGTACCTAGGATTTGGAACAAACCTTTAAACGGCATGCATGAACGAGTCAGCGCGTAGGCATAACCGAACGCAAGCACACCCACTACCGAGGTCACAATCACGCCCAAAGTGAAGGTGTTTCCCACCGACACCCACAAGCTTGAAGAAGAAAAGTACGTCGCAAAGTTTGCCAGACCGACAAATTCGCCATTGGCATTTTGCACACTCTTGGTCAACATTGCCCAAAGCGGCATTAAGATGAACAGCACCATCATGGTCGACAAACCAGCGAGCAAACCGAACAACACAAGGTTGTCGCGGCTAACACGTCCGAGCAAGGATTTTGCTTTGTCTTGTGTGGTCAGGCTATTCATCGTCATTGTCTTCGCATCCATGTTTACACCTACGCCGCTAGCGCTTTATCAACCGAGGGCACGGCGTAACCATGCAGCCCTTCTTCAGCAAACTGGATGTAACGTACATCGCCCGCCTTGATGTTGAGTTTTTGAACCGTTTCCACGGGCACATCCACGACGATGGTTTTCGTTGAGCTGTCGTTTTGCAATACGCAATCAATACGGAAAAACGCCCCCAAAAACTCGGTAGCCGTAACTCGTACTGGTAAAGAGTTGGTGTAGTTTTCAACGAACTTGATGCTTTCAGGGCGCACCGCAAGGTCGAAGCGGTCACCACGTTGGATCTTACGATTGGTCAAGCTTGGCGCTGGCATCAGGGTTTCTGCAATGCGTACTTGGGAGTCCGTTGCGACGGAGGTTTCAATAAAGTTCATGCTGCCGACAAACTCAGCGACAAAGCGCGTTGCTGGTTGTTGGTAGATTTCTTGAGGTGTGCCGACTTGCTCAATCACGCCATGGTTCATTACCACGATACGATCCGCCATTGACAGCGCCTCGTCCTGATCGTGCGTAACCATGATGGTGGTAATGCCAAGCTTGCGTTGCAGCTTACAAATCTCGTCACGTAAGTGAACACGTACTTTTGCATCTAGCGCTGACAGCGGCTCATCAAGTAACAGTAGACCCGGTGACAACGCCAATGCACGAGCCAAAGCAACACGCTGCTGCTGACCACCAGAAAGTTGGTTAGGGAATTTCTCGCCAGAGGTTGAAAGACCAATGGTTTCTAACCAGTAATCCACTTTCTCTAGCGCTTCTGTGGTCGACATACCTTGGTTCTTCAAACCCACCGCAATGTTCTCTTGCACAGTTAGGTTCGGAAACAAAGCGTAAGATTGGAAGACGATGCCGAAATCGCGCTTCTCTGGTGGTAGGAATGTGGTCTCTTGACCGTTTTGAAAAATCGCACCAGACGTTGGCAAGTCTAAACCTGCAATGGCACGTAGCAGAGTGGTTTTACCGCAGCCAGAAGGACCAAGAAAACAAACAAACTCGCCCTTTTCAATCGCTAACGAGATTTTCTTTAACGCAGTGAACTGTCCGAATTGCTTCACTACATTTTCGATATTTAGGTAATGTTGGTTAGTAGACATAACACACGCTCCAAATGGTATATACCAACTTTAGTTTTGGAGTGTTACGTTCCAATGACAAATTTATAGCCAGAAGATGACAAATAGATGAAGGGAAGCGAAGTTTGTTTACGTGACAATTAGAGATTCCCGACTCGCTCCTTCGTCACTCTCGAGAATGACGTTGTGAGTGTAGATAGAAGCTCCTACTTTCTTAAGTCCGTCATTCCAGCGAACCTAGGTGAGACTAGGAATCTACTTTCAGCAAACTCTGAAATAACAGAGAAAACAAAAAACCCACCTCAACCGAGGTGGATTTCAGTATTCAACTCAAAGCAAATTCAATTAAGACTTTGGCTCTGATTTCGCGTCAAACTTCTCAGACCAAGCCGCTAAGATCTCTGCACGCTTGCTGCCCATTTGCGCGAAGTCCATCTTCGCCATGTTCTCTTGAACGTTAGGGAAGTTAGAAACGGTCGCTTTCACGTCTTTATGTGCAACCACTGGATACATTTCTACGTAAAGCTCGTTTGCTGCTTTAGAGATTGACCAGTCGACAACACGTTTCGCTGCATCAGACTCTTTTACTAGACCAACGGCTTCTGATTCCCAGCCGATGCCTTTTGGTGTGATAACCGCTAGTGGTGCGCCTTGTGTTTTCAGCTTCGCGCCGCGGCTTGCCATCGAAATACCGATAGCCACTTCACCCATACCCGCTTGAACACATGGTTTAGAGCCAGAGTGCGTGTAGTGTGCAATGTTCTTATCTAGGTCACGCATGTAGTTCCATGCCTGATCTTCACCCATGTTTTGTAGCCAAGCAGAAACCTGCATGTAGCCAGTGCCTGAAGACGCTGGGTTCGGCATTGCAATGTGACCTTTGTAAACCGGCTTCGTTAGGTCTTCCCATGACGTTGGTTTCGGTAGGTTAAGTTGTTTCGCTACCGCTTCGTTGAAACAAACTGCGTTAAAGAACGCATCGTTACCAAACCAAGCTTGGTTTGATTGAGGGTCGTTTAGGTTCGCGTGCAGCTCTTCCAAACCTTTTGGTGTGTAAGGCTTAAGAAGACCTTCACCTTTAAGCAATGCCATTGACGAGCCAGCAAGACCCCAAACCACTTCCGCTTGAGGGTTGTTCTTTTCTGCCAGCAATTTCGCCGTCATGATACCGGTTGAATCGCGAACCCACTTAATCTTGATATCTGGGTTATCTTTCTCAAACGCAGACTTGTATTTCGCAAGAATGTCAGTTTCGAAAGCGGTGTAAACCGTGACTTCCTGTGCTGCCATTGCATTCGTAGCTAGCAGAGAGACAAGTGCAGCCAGCGATCCTTTCATCAAACGGTTTTTCATCATTTTCTCCAGTTAATTTGGCTAAGTTTTAATTTGGTATGTACCAGTTGACGATATACACCCTACTGAGCCTTTGTGACGAAATCATGACCATTAAATGGCAGTTTTACGAAAATTTGCGCTGAATAATTGTTCAATTGATCCGCCATTTTCTGGATATTAAAGTTTTATGAAATTGGATATTCGCCTATTTACTGCCCTTTTCTTCCTCGCTAGAGTGAGTTTGAAATTTGGTGTAGACCAATTAGACTATTCTGATGGAAATCGAGATGAAAAACGAATACCTACTACTGACTCCAGGTCCTCTATCTACTTCTGAAACAGTACGTGAAGCCATGCTAAAAGACTGGTGTACTTGGGATGATGAATACAACAAAGACATTGTAGAAGTGATCCGCACTAAGCTTGTAAAACTAGCGACGGAGCAAGACGGCTACACCAGCGTACTAATGCAAGGTAGCGGCACCGCATCAGTAGAAGCAACGATTGGCAGCGCCATTGGCAAAGATGGGAAGTTGTTGGTTGTCGACAACGGCGCTTACGGTGCGCGTATCGCTCAGATCGCTGATTACCTAAATATTCCATGCCATGTAGTTTCCCCAGGCGAAACATCACAGCCACACTTGAACGAGGTGGAAACTGCATTGGCATCGGATTCTACAATCACACACGTGGCAATTGTTCATTGCGAGACAACCACTGGCATGCTGAACCCAATTGAGGCATTTGCTTCTGCGGCAAAAGCACACGGTAAAGTGGTGATTCTCGATGCCATGTCGAGCTTTGGTGGTATTCCTATCGATATAGCTGAGCTAGGCATCGATTTTATGATCAGCTCAGCGAACAAATGTATCCAAGGCGTACCGGGTTTTGGCTTTGTGATTGCGAAACAAGCTGAGCTCGAAAAGTGCCAAGGTCAGGCTCGCTCTTTGAGCCTTGATCTTTACGACCAGTGGCACTGCATGGAAGTGAACCACGGCAAATGGCGTTTCACGTCTCCAACGCACACGGTTCGCGCTTTCTACCAAGCATTGTTAGAACTGGAACAAGAAGGCGGCATTGAGGCTCGTCATAACCGTTACCAAACTAACCAGAAAACACTGGTTGCAGGTATGCGCTCTCTGGGTTTTGAGCCACTACTGAGTGATGACCTTCACTCGCCAATCATCACTTCTTTCTACTCTCCGACGCACAGTGATTACCAGTTCAAAGCGTTCTACACGCGTTTGAAAGAGCAAGGTTTTGTGATTTATCCGGGTAAGGTATCGAACGCAGATTGCTTCCGCATCGGCAACATTGGCGAAGTTTACCCAGCAGATATCGAGCGCTTAATCGGTGCAATTGAAAAAGCAATGTACTGGCAAGTTGCGTAAAGCAGCCTTCTGATTGAGAGAGCGTTATGACTCAGAATATCAAACCGACCCATTTCCGCAGCGAAGGCGATGTCAACACAACACCAGCGCGCCAAGCTTGGAATGCATCGATGGATGACGAACGCACGCAAACATTATTGAAGCGTGATTCGGAGGTCTTTCTTCATCAAGCTATGTCGACGCCTTGCTTAGATACCTTGGAAGCAGCAGAAGGCATCTACATCCAAGATGCCACGGGCAAAAAGTACATGGATTTCCATGGCAATAACGTCCACCAGTTGGGCTACGGTCACCCGCATGTGATGAAACGCGTACAAGAGCAAATTGCCAAACTGCCGTTTTCACCACGTCGTTTTACCAACGAGACCGCGATTGAATGTGCCGAAAAGCTCACCCAAATCTGTGGCGGTGAATTGAACCGTGTGCTGTTTGCTCCGGGTGGCACATCTGCGGTTGGTATGGCTCTTAAATTAGCACGCCACATCACGGGCAACTACAAGGTGGTGTCTCTGTGGGATTCCTTCCACGGCGCATCATTGGATGCCATCTCAGTAGGTGGCGAAGCGTGTTTCCGACAAGGCATGGGGCCATTAATGGCAGGTGTTGAGCGCATTCCACCAGCCGTATCTTACCGTGGTGCTTTCCCAGTCGCGGACGGCAGCGACGTGCATTACGCCGACTACCTTGAATACGTGATTGAGAAAGAAGGTGGCGTGGGCGCGTTTATCGCAGAAGCGGTTCGTAATACCGACGTACAAGTGCCGAGTAAAGCCTATTGGAAACGCATCCGCGAAATCTGTGACAAACACAATGTCATGCTGATCATCGACGACATCCCTAACGGCATGGGTCGCAGCGGTGAATGGTTTACCTACCAAGCCTATGACATCGAGCCAGATATGCTCTGCATCGGTAAAGGTTTGGGCGGAGGGTTAGTGCCTATCGCTGCCATGGTAACCAAAGACAAATACAACACTGCTGAGCAAATCTCAATGGGTCATTACACTCATGAGAAAAGCCCTATCGGTTGTGCTGCAGCACTGGCAACTATGGAAGCCATTGAACAAGACGGCTTGCTAGATAAAGTCAAAGCCGACAGCCAGTTCATGCGTGAAAAGCTGCTAGAGATGAAAGCCAAATACCCAGTGATTGGTGATGTGCGTGGCATTGGCATGTTGTGGGGTATTGAGTTGGTCACTGACCACGAAAGCAAATCGCGCGCGTATGACGAAGCGGAAGCTGTGCTGTACCAATGCCTCAACAACGGCGTGAGCTTCAAGGTATCGCAAGGCAATGTGATTCAACTCAGCCCACCGCTGATCATCACTCGCGAACAACTGACAGAAGCGTTGGCGATCTTTGAAGAAGCCATCGCCAAAGTGTGCAAAGACTTTAACTACTTCTAACCTCAAAACCAATTTATCCAGAGCGCGGTTCCAACGTATAGGCAAGCGCTCTAGCAAGCAAGAAAAAGGATTGAACATGAGCAACTCACCAATTCAAGCAGTGATCTTTGACTGGGCTGGCACTATCGTCGATTTCGGCTCTTTTGCGCCAACCAGCATCTTTGTGGAAGCATTCAAACAAGGCTTTGATTTTGAAATCGACCTTGAAGAAGCGCGCGAACCAATGGGACTTGGTAAGTGGGATCACATCCAAGCTGTGGGTCGCATCCCTGCGGTTGATAAGCGTTGGAATGAGAAGTTTGGTCGCTCAATGACCAGCGAAGACATCGACGCTATCTACGCAGCATTCATGCCTCTGCAAAAAGCAAAAGTGGCAGACCATGCAGACCCAATCCTTAATGCGATTGAAGTTGTGAACGGTCTGAAAGACAAAGACATCAAGATCGGTTCTTGTTCTGGTTACCCTCGCGAAGTGATGGATGTGCTGATTCCTGTTGCAGCGGATTACGGCTACAAACCGGATTACGTGGTAGCAACGGATGACCTGCCTCAAGGTGGTCGCCCGGCACCATTTATGGCACTGAAGAATGTGATTGAGCTGAATGTAACTGACGTTAATGCGTGCATCAAAGTGGATGACGCAGCACCGGGCATCGATGAAGGTCACAACGCCGGTATGTGGACCGTTGGTTTGCTGCTTTCTGGTAACGAAGCGGGTCTAACGTTTGAAGAATACCAAGCCGCGGACGAAGCAACGCTTGATGCCGCTCGTGAAAAAGCGCGTGCAAAATTGATCAAGAGCTCGCCGCACTACCTTATCGACACCATTGCTGACTTCCCAGAAGTGGTTGCAGATATCGAACGTCGCCTAGCAGCAGGTGAGCGTCCTTAGTCGACAGTCACTATTCTCACGCATAAAAAAACCTCTCAGCATCGAGAGGTTTTTTGTATCACGTATTAGTTTCTAACCAAATGAGGTTAGTTGATCGCAGTACTAGCTCGGCGTTTTAGCTTAAAGCCCATGTCCGTTGCATGCTCTACAGGCTCACCTTTAATGGCTTGCAGTAACTTGTCTGCGGCTTTCGTCCCCATACGTTCGTAATCGAATTCCGCACAGGTCAAACTTGGGTAGGCGTGCTCACCCATGGAAGAGCCTTCCAAACAGATAATCGCAATGTCGGTCGGGACTTTCAGCACTCGGCGGTGACACTCAAACAACGCGCCAATCGCAATCTCTTCATGGCTACATACCAGAGCATTCAAACTTGAATCGCGCAGCAATAACTTTGCCAACCCTTCCGCACCTAATTGTGAAGATGGCGCTTCGTGGGTGGTTAAGAAATGGTCCGGTGCAAGGTAGTTCTCAATCATCGCGCTTTGCCAGCCGTGTAGCTTACGTTGCAAAGTGGAGTGATCCCCACGTGCCCCAATGAAGCCCACGTTCTTGAAGCCTTGCTCAATCACATGCTTGGTACAGGCTTTACCCACCTCAAAATGGTCAACACCGATATTGAGATAACTGGCTTTCGAACTTAACTCAGCAATTTCCAATACTGGTGTGTTCGAGGCTTCCAAAAGCTGATTGGTTCGTTGGCTGTGTTCATTACCAAACAGCACCACTCCCGCTGGGCGGCTCTCAAGAAATGTCGAAAGCAGTTTCTCTTCTTGTTCTACCGAGTAGTCGCTGTAGCCAAGCAGCAACTGATAACCCGCCTTGTTCAACGCTTGTTGAAAGCTCGGTAAGAAAAGCGCGCACGCTTTTTCAAACAGGGAAGGAATGATAAGAGCGATGGAGTAACTTTCAGCAGACGCCAAAGCCCCTGCCGCTTTATTCGGGATATAGCCGAGCTCATCAACCACTTGTTGAATCTTTTCTCTCAGCTTGTCAGATACTAGCTCGGGCGTTCGTAATGCTCGCGACACCGTCATGGTGCCTACGCCGGCTTTTTTAGCGACGTCCGCCAAGGTGACATTGCCAGTACTTCTTCGTTTGCGAGGTTCGCTCATTGTTCTTATTTAGTGTTCTCTATTTTCTGCCGCGACATCTTACCACAGCGTTTTAGTGGTTTTGATATTAGCGCATTAGAAGTCGATCACAAGCATATGAAACTCGGATGGCTGATAAAAATGATAGCGCTATCACAATTGATGATAGCGCTATCAGATAGCGCTACCATTTGTGATCATTCTCAGGTTTTTCTGACAAATTGATCGATAAAGTACCCATCAACAAAACAACAAACCGGAAAGATCCAATGCTACGTGAACTGATTACCTCTGATGTGATTCGCATCCATTCTGATGCTACTGACTGGAAAGATGCGGTGAGCAAATCCTGTGAAGCACTGATTGAAAATGGCGCGATTGAGCCAAGCTACGTGGACGCTATTTACCGCTCACACGAAGAGCTCGGTCCTTACTACGTGGTAGGTCCTGGTATGGCAATGCCACACGCTCGCCCTGAAGATGGCGTTAACCGTTTGTCTCTTGCAATCACGGTGATTCAAAACGGCGTGAACTTCGATTCTGAAGGTAACGACCCAGTGAAAATGCTGGTTACGCTAGCCGCGACAGACAGTAACTCGCACGTGGATGCGATTTCTAAACTGGCTGAGTTGTTTATGAATGAAGAACATGTAGAAGCCATCTGCACCGCTCAAAACACACAAGATGTTCTCGCGATCATCGAAAAATACTAACTCCTGATGTGCCCTTAAAAATGGGCATACACCCCTATAAAAAGAAAAGGTCTGAATTATGAAAATTATGGTTGTTTGCGGTCACGGTCTTGGTACTAGCCTAATGATGGAAATGAGCATCAAAGGCATCGTGAAAGAATTGAATGTAAACGCAGATGTGGATCATATCGATCTAGGTTCTGCAAAAGGTACGGATTGTGACATCTTCATCGGTACTAACGACATCGTTGAACAGTTGAACGCACTTGGCGTTGAACCACGCATCGTTGCGCTTGATAACATGGTCGACAAAGTGGCAATGAAAGAGCGTCTATCTGTGGCACTTCAAGAGCTTGGCGCTCTATAAGGTGGCGTTATGGAATTTTTCAGTTTCTTAATGAACGATGTCCTATCAGAGCCGGCGGTTTTGGTAGGTCTTATCGCCCTAATCGGCTTAATTGCCCAGAAAAAACCGGTCACCGAGTGTATTAAAGGCACGGTAAAAACCATTCTTGGTTTCATCGTGCTTGGCGCGGGTGCAGGTCTGGTTGTGACTTCACTGGGTGACTTTGCGACAATTTTCCAACACGCGTTCGGCATCACTGGCGTGGTTCCAAACAACGAAGCTATCGTCTCTATCGCGCAAGAAGCGTTTGGTAAAGAGATGGCGATGATCATGTTCTTCGGTATGTTAGTGAACATCTTGATCGCTCGCTTCACGCCATGGAAATTCATCTTCCTAACAGGTCACCACACGCTATTTATGTCGATGATGGTAGCGGCGATCCTTGCTTCTAGCGGCATGAAAGGTGTTCCACTGATCGCACTTGGCTCTCTGGTTGTGGGCTCTATGATGGTGTTCTTCCCTGCGATTGCTCACAAGTACATGAAGCAAGTAACAGGTTCTGATGACGTTGCGATTGGTCACTTCTCTACCCTTTCTTACGTGCTAGCGGGCTTTATTGGCAGCAAGTTCGGTAACAAAGAACACTCTACTGAAGAGATGAACGTACCTAAGAGCTTGTTGTTCCTACGTGATACGCCAGTAGCAATCTCGTTCACCATGGGCATCATCTTTATGGTGACGTGTATCTTCGCTGGCGGTGACTTTGTACGCGAAGTTAGCGGTGGTAAGCACTGGTTCATGTTCGCGCTGATGCAATCCATCACATTCGCCGGTGGTGTGTACGTTATCCTTCAAGGTGTACGTATGGTTATCGCAGAAATCGTTCCGGCGTTTAAAGGCATCTCAGACAAACTAGTACCAAACGCGAAACCTGCGCTTGATTGTCCGGTTGTATTCCCATACGCACCAAACGCAGTATTGGTTGGCTTCCTATCGAGCTTTGCGGCGGGTCTTTTGGGTATGTTCCTACTTTACGTGATGGGGCTTACTGTGATTATCCCTGGTGTCGTTCCACACTTCTTTGTAGGTGCAGCGGCAGGTGTATTTGGTAACGCTACAGGTGGTCGTCGCGGTGCAATCTTGGGTGCTTTTGCACAAGGTCTACTGATTACCTTCCTACCAGTATTCCTAATGCCAGTACTGGGTGACCTAGGCTTTGCTAACACGACCTTTAGTGACGCAGACTTCGGCGCTGTTGGTATCCTACTGGGTCTGATTGTTCGCTAAGTAGTTAGTCTGAATATAACTAGCTGATAACTGACTTGATTGATGCGCGAATAGGCTCATCGGCATCAATCTTCAAGAATATCTCGTCATAGCAAACGACTGGCTTTAGAAGAAACCAGTCATAAAAAATAATCATAGAAAACAATCGTAGAAAGAAAACAAACGCCCCTCACATGAGGGGCGTTTTTCTTTTTGGCACTATCTTAAGGAGGTTTGGCTTATTGAAGCGTATTTCCGTTAGATAGCAGCTTTCTTGTCGGCTCTTGCTCAGTGTATTCGACCGCATCGTGATCCGCGAGCTTATCGACTTCCGCCTGTTCACCCACCACAACCAACACGTGTTGTTTCACCAGAGCGTCGACCACTTCAATGTTGTGCTGACGAAGAAGCGCTCTCACTTCGCTCTCTTTTCCTTCATGATACTTAACAAAGTAACGCGCAGGTTGCTGCTCGGCTTGATCTTGGCGTTCATCCACGAGAGGAAATCCTTGATTGTTTGCCAAGCTGCTTGAGCTCAGTCCGATTGCCAATAGTGCGGTAGCGCCTACCACAGACAAAGAAAGTAAGGTCAACTTCTTCATAGTCACTCCTTATTGAAAGGTCAGAGTCCAACTGTTGATGGTGCCTGTGTCTCTTCTGGCACTGTCCACCGCTTTTAGTTCCCACGTACCTTGCGATTCAAAACCAGAAAAATCCGCTTGGAACGTATTTTTTATATCGTTAGCGCTGCCGCCAGTATTATTGTGAAGTACAACTTCTCCACCAGTCGGTGACGTTAAAGTCACTCGTAAATCACCGATGTAAGTGTGGCTAATATCAAGATCAATACTTACTGTGCCTGAATCACCAGAGCGATCGACTTCTACTGCACTGATTGCGCCAGAAGATTTATTATCTGGAATCGCAACAGGGCTGGTATTTGAGAAGCTAGAGTCCGAAGAGCTACCACCATCAGGTCCATTACAGCCGGCGTCCAAGAACAGCTTCGCCGCTTCAGCATTAACTAGGCCGTGGCCAGTACGGTTGTCTCGACCAGCAACATCAATATCTGTTGCAGTTTTCACTAGGGCATTACGCACTTGCGCTGCTGTACAGGTTGGGTGGTAACTCCACACCAAGCCAGCTACGCCCGTTACGTGCGGTGTCGCCATTGATGTACCATTGTAGTATTCGTAATCTTCACCAGAGGTTGTTGCAACAGTAATTTCCTGACCAACATACCCCAACAGCTCTTGACCAAATGCACGATCAACCGTTACCGAAACCATACGATAAGCGTTGTTTGTGTCTACCAAGAATGGGTTTTGTAAACCAGGTAGTTCAGAGTTGCTGTATACGATTGCAGCTCGCGCACCCGCATTGTAACAAGCCTGAACCGCATCCACTTCAGGGTAGTTTCCTGAAGACTGGTTGCCGATACGCTCAGTCAAACAAATTTTGCCCGACATATCACCACAGTTAAAGTTACCGCCAGATACATCACAGCTATCTAGCGTTGCCGTTACTGAACCAGCGATTGGATCCGGAACATACGAAGAACCGTTATTGATCAAACGATTGTGAGGAACAATCCCACGATCAAACTGGCTTACACCATTCAAGGTAATATCAGAAAGTTTACCTTCACCTACCGTAACCGTTGATAAGATCGCCACACCAGGGCCTGAGATCTCAACTTGATTAGTAGATTGTGAGAACGCTGCATGATCATTTTGATTATCAACAGCCGCAACAGACATCACTGAGTCATAAGAAGCTGGATAGCTGTGCGCTGTATTGCCATCATTGCCCGCAGCGGCGATCAATAGAACGCCTTGATCGTAAATATTTTGCAGTGCATTTTGCTCAGTTCGGCTTGATTGACTACCACCAAGGCTCATGTTCACAACGTTAGCACCATTATCGGCACAGGTCTGGATTGCTTTAACAAGCCCAGATGAGTAACCCCAACCCGATTCGTTAAATACTTTCACGATGTGCAAATTCACATTCTGGTTTGGCATCACACCCTTTACACCTTCGGTGTTGGCAATCGCAGCAATCGTACCCGCGACGTGAGTACCGTGGGCATTGTTGTTACCCGGATCACTCCATGATCCCGTACCACTATCGTTAGTACCAGCAACGCGGTTACCGCTTAGGTCGTTGTGCGAAATGTCGTACCCTGAATCGATAATACATACAGTGCGATTACCCGCATTGAAGTCAGCTAGCAGTTGAGCATTAACCGCTTCATATCCCCATGGGGTCGTTTCGCTGAGCAAATAGCGAGGTGGATCGACTTCCACGTATTCCACATCACTACGGTTGCGAAGCGGCTCTAAGTCATCGCCATCCAATTCAACGCTGTAAATGGCGCGATTGCCCAGTTTTTCCACCTTACGTGCCTTCACCTGTTCTAGAACAGACTCCTGCGCGATTCGTGGCCCCCAGAATGAGTTACTCCCCATTGAAGAACGGCTGACTGCATCTTCTTTGAATTTGACGATGTACTTCGTCGGTAACTTAGATTCATCAAATCCCATTGGTGGAGCCGCAAACGCTGACATCGAAGTGGTCAGTGCTATTGCTACGGTAGACAACGAAAATAAGCCTTGTTTTTTACTTGTTGTGTAGTGCATTTGCCCTATTCCTTATTTGAGCTAATTTTTATTCACTATATTCTCATGAAAAGTCATCATCATGATGTTTACATGAGAGCTTCAGCTATAGTTTACAGAGCAAAAATGCCAAACAATTTGTTTCATGAATATACAAATTTGTACAAAAGATCATTCAATAAACACTTTAAGTTAACATTAAAAATCATCGAAAAACCTTATAAAGCAATTACTTAATTAACAAAAAGTGAATGTTAAATTAATGTTAGTGGGTAATTATTCTAAATATCACCCATTTAATCGATTGCTATGCTGAATGGATTTTTTGACCGTGGTGCCAAAACTGAAATATTGAATATTTAGTTGTTGACTGTCTTGAGCATTTACTCAGAATTAGAAGGTTTAGTGAGAAAAATTCTCATCTAAATACTGTTATAGCCGAGCGTATTCACGCATTCGGAACAATAACCATTACAAGAAGAGTGAATGATGAAAAAAACAATCACACTATTAACTGCATTACTTCCGCTTTCCTCCGCCATTGCAGAGGAGCCAACTTTATCACCAGCAATGGTTTCTGCGGCTGAAGTGGTTAGCGCGCAAGAAAATCAAACTTATACGTACGTTCGATGCTGGTATCGTACGAGCCACTCTAAGGACGATGCGGCTACCGATTGGAAATGGGCAAAAAACAAAGATGGTAGTGACTTCACTATCGATGGTTATTGGTGGAGCTCTGTTTCATTTAAAAACATGTTCTACACCAATACCTCACAAAACGTAATTCGCCAGCGTTGTGAAGAAACACTAGATCTAGCGAACGAGAACGCAGACATTACATTTTTTGCTGCCGACAATCGTTATTCTTATAACCACACGATCTGGAGCAATGATGCTGCAATGCAACCAGATCAGATAAACAAAGTAGTGGCTTTAGGCGATAGCTTGTCTGATACAGGCAACATCTTTAACGCGTCCCAATGGCGCTTTCCTAACCCGAATAGCTGGTTCTTGGGTCACTTCTCAAACGGTTTTGTTTGGACGGAATACGTTGCTAAAGCCAAAAACTTACCGCTATACAACTGGGCAGTTGGTGGCGCAGCAGGTGAAAACCAATATATCGCGCTAACTGGTGTCGGCGAACAAGTTTCTTCTTACTTAACCTACACAAAGCTGGCGAAGAACTACAACCCTGCTAACACATTGTTTACGTTAGAGTTTGGTTTAAATGATTTCATGAACTACAACCGTAGCGTGCCGGAAGTAAAAGCGGATTACGCTGAAGCTCTGATTCGTTTAACAGACGCTGGCGCGAAGAACTTCATGTTGATGACACTGCCCGATGCAACCAAAGCACCACAGTTCAAATACTCAACACAGGAAGAAATTGAAACGATTCGTGCGAAAGTATTGAAGATGAACGAGTTCATCAAAGCACAAGCGATGTACTACAAAGCCCAAGGCTACAACATCGCATTGTTTGATACACACGCACTGTTTGAGAAGTTAACCTCGGCACCAGAAGAACACGGTTTCGTAAATGCAAGCGACCCTTGCTTAGACATCAACCGTTCATCCTCTGTTGACTACATGTACACTCACTCATTACGTTCTGAATGTGCAGCATCTGGCGCAGATAAGTTCGTGTTCTGGGATGTGACTCACCCAACCACAGCAACGCATCGTTATGTGGCTGAAAAAATGTTAAAAAGTAGCAATAACTTAGAAGAGTTTCGCTTTTAATAAGCCGTTGTTGTTCATTGCAAGTTAATCTGCATAAAAATGACCACGATGCTTCGTGGTCATTTTTTATCGATATCGACCCCCGATAACGGGTTTATTTGAGCTCGCTTACTTCAAGCCGTTGATTTAGAGACGTTGACTTTGAGCAGCCTCATTCAGCTTTCTGTTTTTGATACGTTACCGCGGAAGCTGTCCACCATAATAGAGATCAACGTCTTTAAGGTTTCATCATCACTGCGGTATGAGTAGGCTCGTATACCCGTAAACTGAACCTGGAACAACTGAGCAAGAAGCAATGTATCCTGAGCTTCAATTTCGCCATTCTCGATTGCTCGCTCAAACAGCTTTGCAAGAAAAGATTCAAATTGGTTTGCTAAGCTGTTTGTTTGATTGCGTAGCGCATTAAAATCCTCAGCAAATTCACTTGCTGATTTGACTAACATGCACACTTCACTGGGATTGGAGTCTCGCTGATTGATAACCACATCAATCGCGAAAGCTTCTATTGCATCTAGAACCGTTGTGTTCTGAGCTAAATGCAACTCAAACAGGGCTTGTAAGTTCGCAACGTACATTTTTAGCGCTTCACAATATAGCCCCTCTTTTGACCCAAACGTCGCATAGATACTTCCAGGACGCAGATTCACGCTATCTTGTAAATCACGTGTAGATGTTGCATGAAAACCTTTCTTCCAGAATAGATCCGAGGCGGCTTTCACCACTTCATCACGTTGGAATTTCTTTGTATTCGCCATGAGCAATTATCAATTTTGAACATATGCTCAATTTTATATTGAGCGACCGCTCAAAATCAACTATCCTGTTCTTGCCTAATTCGCTCATATCCAATTACAGGAGATTTAAACATGGCAGAATTTAAACTGTATACCGCAGAAAACGCACCCGAAGGATCAAAGCATCTGATTGAAAATTCAGTCAAAGCGTTTGGCATGCTACCAAATCTTCATGCTATTATGGCTGAAGCGCCAACCTTGCTTGAGGGTTATCAAGTTGTGCATGAGCTCTTTCAACAAACATCATTTAACGCAGAAGAATTGACCGTCGTATGGCAAACCATCAACGTTGAACATGGTTGTCACTACTGCGTTCCTGCTCATAGTGCGATCGCGGCGTCAATGAAAGTGGATCAGGAGATTGTTGATGCTCTCGTCAACCAAACACCATTGGCAGACGAAAAACTTGAAACACTACGAGAAACAACGCTTCAAATGGTGCGTCAACGTGGTGTAGTGGAAGAGTCTCAGATAGAGAAATTCTTTGCGGCAGGTTACGGACAGCAGCAACTGCTTGAAATTGTTCTTGGTCTAGCGCAAAAAGTGATGAGTAACTACACCAATCACCTAGCTGAC
Source organism: Vibrio sp. YT-19(2023) (assembly GCF_033337395.1). Classification (NCBI taxonomy): domain Bacteria; kingdom Pseudomonadati; phylum Pseudomonadota; class Gammaproteobacteria; order Vibrionales; family Vibrionaceae; genus Vibrio; species Vibrio sp. YT-19(2023). The sequence continues at coordinate 173,497 of NZ_JAWOQN010000008.1, forward strand.
ACCCCGGTTGATGCACCTTTCAAGAAGTTCGCCAAGTAACTTAAGCTTTTATTACTGGTCCCATTCATGGGACCAGTAATACCTTCAAAAAAGGCTTTGTTGCATGGCGCTTCGCTAGTGTGAGCTGACACCTAATTACAACGGCGCAACGTCGGTTCCTCCTAAAGACTGGTAAAGCGTAACCTGAGTGAGAAACTGGTTGTAGCGGTTCTCCAACAAAGAAGCTTGTGCGTTTCTGGTGTCTTCTTGGGCATTCAAATAGTCCATGATCGATGTCGAGCCATACTGATACCGCGCAGCATATATGGACTCAGCGGCACTTGCGGCATCATATTGTTCTTGTAAACGCGCCGCTTGATACTTCAATTTTTCTCGTGCTGACAAGGCATTTTCGACATCTTGGAAGGCGGCGTACAACACTTGGCGATAGCTCACAATGGCCGATTGATAGTCTAAATCGGCAATGGCTTGGCTGTTTTTCATCTCATTCCACTGCAAAAACGGTAGCGTCATATCCGCACCTAAACTGCCGATCGGGTTGGAAAGCAGGTCTTTGAGCGCTTGTGACGATCCACCCAAAGCCCCAGTGAGCGTCAGCTTAGGCAAATAGTCCAAATCTGCTGCGTCTTTATTTGCTAGCGCGGCTTTGACTTCGTAAATCGCTGCTTTAATGTCGGGTCTGCGGATCAATAAATCAGACGGAGCACCAACACTCAACGATGGCATATCGCCTTCAGGCAGCATTTGGATGGTTGCACTGATGCTCTTCGGCGGTTGATTGAACAAAATCGCAAAGGCGTTGTTTGCCTCAAGTAAACTCTGTTCAAATTCACTTTGCTGCGCTTGTAAGCTTGCCAACGTACGTTTGGCTTCAAGCACATCTAACTGATCCACAGCGCCAAGTTGGTACTGTTTTTCAATCAATTGTAGCGTTTGAGCTGCGTCTACCACATTACGCTGGCTGAGGTTTAAGCGCTGTTGCAGATAGCCGATTTGCCAATATAGCGATGCCGTCGTTGCTACCAAACTTTGTGCGGTCGCCTCGCGATCTTGTTGACTTGCCATCGCCGACCACTTGGCTTGGTCAACGTCTGCCGAGATTTTTCCCCATAAATCCAACTCGTAATTGACGGATAAGTTAGTGCTGTAACTATCTGCCGATTCCCCGCTATCAAGAGATTTTTGAGCTTGTCCTGATGTGGAAGAACTCAACGTAGGGAAAAGGTCATCTTGCGCTAAACCCAGCTGTAAACGCGCTTTCTTTAGCGTTAGCGTTGCCAGCGTCAAATCGTTATTTTGAGCCAACACCTGAGTAATGTATTGATTAAGAGTTGGGTCGTTAAACGCCAACCACCAAGGATCCATACTGACATCACCCGCAACATGCATCTGTTGCCAATTTGCAGGCACTTGCACCTCAGGAGCTTGATAGTCGCTACGCATAAGCGAACCACAACCTGACAACCACACTGCGCTTAAGGCAGCCGCGACCAATCGAGTTTTGAATTTCATTGTGTTACTCATTTTTAGTCTCTCGCTAGCGCTTCTATCGGATCGAGTTTGGCGGCATTGCGAGCGGGTAAAAAGCCGAAAGCGATGCCAATCAACGTTGAGCAAATAAACGCCCAGATGATCGAGTTCATTGAGTAAATCATTTGGAAGCTGCTGCCAGATGTACTGAATGCAAAACCAATCAAAAACGCCAAGCCAATACCAGCAATACCACCACACAAACACACTAGTACCGCTTCAATCAAAAACTGACGCAAAATATCCGCTTGCCGCGCCCCCACTGCCATTCGCACACCGATCTCTTTCGTGCGCTCTGTCACCGACACCAACATGATGTTCATTACGCCAATTCCTCCGACAATTAGGGAGATCACCGCAATCGCTGAGATCAGTAACGTCATGGTGGCGGTGGTTTTCTCGATGCTCTTACGAATGGTGTCAGTGTTAATCGTGAAGAAATCTTCTGTACCGTGGCGCATTTTTAACAAGTTGATGATGCTCTGTTCTACCGCTGCGCTTGGGGCGTTCTCATCAATCCGCACAGTAATGCCATTGAGGTAGCGTTGTCCCATCATTCGTCCCGACATGGTGGTGTATGGCACCCAAATTTTCAGCGCGTCGCTGTTGCCAAACGCGTCTTCTTTTTTCTGCGTGACACCCACAATACGCACTGGCAATGAACCTAGAAAAATCACTTCACCAATCGGATTTCTATCCGCAAACATTTCCTTTCTAGTGTTGTCATCAATCACTGCTTCTTGCGCGAGTGAGTTCACGCTCTCTTCATCCCAAAACTGACCTTTGGCGATCTCATAACCGCGCACACGGAAATAATCTTCCCCAACCCCTTCCACAGACGCGGTTGCATCCTGATTGGCGTACCGCACGGTTAAACTGTTGGATAAAGACGGCGTGACACTGTCGACAAAAGGCAGACTCTCCAACGATTTAGCATCGTCGGCGGTTAGCGTTTTCACTCGTCCGGAGCGGCGGTCACCAAACCCTTTGCCCGGCCTGACATCAATGGTGTTTGTTCCCATGGATGAAATATTCGACAAAATTTGCTGTTGTGAACCATTACCTAGGGCCACCACGGAAACCACCGAGGCTATACCAATAATGATGCCGAGCATGGTCAAAAACGTGCGCATTCTGTGGCTAGACATCGCCAGCAGCGCCATTTTTAGCGCGTCAATAAAACTGTCCCACTTCCACCACTTACTGGCGGCTTGCGCTGGGCGATGAAAAGACGCGCTCGGTGTCTTTGCTGCTTGCTCATTGATTACAACTTGTGCATTTGGCGTATCTGCAATGATTTCACCATCTTTGATTTCAATGATGCGATCCGAAAAGTTCGCCACGTTCATATCATGAGTCACTAAGATGATAGTATGCCCAAGTTGATGCAACTCTTTAAGCAGTGCCATCATCTCTTGCCCACTGTGACTGTCTAATGCGCCAGTGGGCTCATCAGCGAGAATCACCTCACCACCGTTCATCAGTGCACGAGCAACACTCACGCGCTGTTGCTGGCCACCACTTAGTTGGCTGGGCTTGTGAGTCAAACGATCTTCCAGCCCTAAGCGAGCCAATAACGACTGCGCTCGCTCCGTTCTTTGACGATGAGGAACTCCCGCGTAAACCGCAGGCACTTCCACATTTGCCACCGCGGTTAAATCCCCCAGCAGATGGTAACGCTGGAATATAAAGCCAAAATACTCGCGACGCAGTTCCGCCAGTTGATCAGATTCCAACGTCGAGACATCTTGCCCATTAATGAAGTATCGACCGCTGGACGGTTTATCCAAGCAGCCGAGCACATTCATCAGCGTCGATTTCCCTGAGCCCGATGCACCCACGATCGCGACCATTTCACCGCGTTTTATCTCTAAATTAATGTGGTTCAACACGGTAAGCGACTCGTCGCCAGAGACAAATCGTCGAGTTAAATCCTCAACTTTTAAAAGCACGTCACTCATCTTAGAACCTCATTGGAGGTCGACGACGATCACCTCGGCTTGATGATTCTCCATCCATCGCATTGCCAAGAACAATTTGGTCGCCCTCCTTCAAACCTGAGAGAATTTCTGCGTTCACTTTGTTGTTGATACCCACTGTCACGGGCTTTTGCACCACTTGGCCCTGTTCAAGCACTGGCACGGTATAGTTGCCTTTGCCGCCAGATTTTTGCAGGACTTGTGAAGGGACAATCAAGGTATTTTCCGATTGCTCAAGGACAATCGAAACTTGCGCAGTCATGCCGATGCGCAAAATACCTTGCGGGTTCTTCACATCAAATACAGCGTTGTAGTAAATGGCGTCGCTATCTGAAATGCTCAAATCGCTGTCATCGCCATCCATGATGGTTGGCCCCGGCTCAATGGCGCGCAATGTGCCTTTAAACTGCTGATTCGGTTTGCCTAAAATGGTGAACAGCGCCGTTTGGCCTGGGTGAACAAAAATCACATCGGCTTCCGAAATTTCGGCTTTCACCGTCATCGTATCTAACTTGGCTAACTCGATAATAGTTGGCGTGGTTTGATTGGCGTTTACGGTTTGTCCTTCTTCCACCGCGGTGTAGACCACCGTGCCATCCATCGGTGCGTTGATGGTGGTGTAACCGAGATCTAACTGCGCATTGTCGACGTTGATTTTGGCTTTCTCGATTTCGGCATCCAGTTGCGCTAACTCGGCTTTGTAGATGGCGAGCGTCGCTTCGGCATTCTCGTAATCAGCTCGTGAGCTCGCTTTCGCCGCCAGCATGTCTTTTTGGCGCACGAATTCATAGTTTGCTTGTTTAATCTGCGCTTGCTTAGCTTGATACTGAGCATTGAGACTATTAAGAGACGCTTGGGCTTCTTTGAGGCTGTTTTGCTGAGTCAGGCTGTCAATCTGTGCAATCAAATCTCCCTGTTTGATCTCATCCCCTAAGTTCACAGCGAGGCGTTGAATTTGCCCAGATACTTGCGCACCTACATTCACCAATTTGGACGCTTGCAACATGCCGTTGGCTAATACCGCCTTTTCGATATTGCCTTTGCGAACGACTTCTGTCGCGTAAGGAGAAATGGGTTCTGGACGTTGCAGATAATGATAACCACCAGCACCAATAGTAAGTAGGCCACACAAAACGAGCCATTTTTTATTGAGTTTCATAGCAGGAGTGAAGTAAATAATCGTTTTGATTTTATACTGCTATTTTTCTTAGCCGTACAGGGTACGAGAGGCTTTGTTGCGTAATTCAGACGAGAAACCAAACCTCCTAAAGTTGAGCGACTTTTATACAATATACTGAGTTTCAG